>JAICUQ010000167.1 GCA_025935755.1 Chthoniobacterales bacterium
AAATCGCTTGCACCTTGCTCGACGCCAGCGGGCACATCGAACTGCGTTGTTACGATTTCGCTGCTGCCGACCGCTTCGACGCCCATCCTGCTGTGGTTATGAGTGCGGGCGTAGAAAATGTGTCCTGTTGTCTGGTTCCGGATCCGCACCAACGGATAATTCGTCGACATCTGGGCATCATCGCCGTACGAAGCGCCTTCCGAGAAACCGTTAAACAGCGTGCCTGAGATCGAGTAGGTATTGCCGGCAACGACAGTGGAAGGAGCGGTGGTAATGACAGGCCTCCAGGCATCCTGGGGCGTTCCGCCGTTCGAGTAGAGCATAACATCGGCGACATCCCCAACGGGCACGGCAGGCGTTTTGACAGGCTGTTTGGTTCTCTTGTTAGGCTGCAATGATTTGTTTCCCCCCTGGTTGTACGCGGTGAGCAGGACCTCGCCGGAAGGAAGAAGAAGCATCCGGCCCTGGTAGGATATGAAGCTGGCGGCGTTAGGCGAATCCGCGACCTGTGTCAGGTTCGTGCCGTCGAACTCAAAAAAATGACTCGGTGGATTGAACACGCCAGGTGGGTTCGCCGGATACACGGGACTGGCCATCACGAGCACGTTGCCATTCGGTAACAAGGAAGCCGGCCCATCGGCCACGGCGTAATGGCTCGTCCCAGGTCCCGCCGGGAAATTTCCCGCCACGCCGGTGGCGGTCCACGTGCCGGTTGTCGTATTGTAGACGGCATTCTGACCGGAATTCGTGCCGGAGAAGGCGATAAGCGTGCCGTCCGGCCGCAGGACCGCTGGCCCGACTTCCTTGGAATTGGCTGTGCCCGCGCCAGTATCTGCGAGGTTCACCACAGTGGACCCGGCGTTCCCCCACGAGTTGGTCGCGGGATTGTAAGTTTCAAACGACGCCGGAATCCTTGAATCGACAGTCAGGAAATTCCCGTTAGGCAGTTGATTCCAGCCTTCCTCGCTGTTGATGTCGTCCTTGTCCGTGGGGGCGAGTGCAGTGAAGGTCAGAGTCGCGGGATTGAACGACGCGATATCCCTGTTCCCAATATTCGCGACGAGCATCGTTCCATTCATCAGAACCGTAGACTGCGCGTCGCCGATCGCTCCGGTGCCGCCGCCACCGGCGCAGCACCACGTTGCCGGTACAGTGATTTGCGCTGACCATGTGTTCGCGACCGGATCGTACATGAACCCAATGTTGGTCTCGACCGGAATCAGATTGTTGTATTCGCCGCCGATGACCACCACTCGTCCATCCGGCAGCACCGCCGACGCGAAGTACAATGGTTGGTACGGGCAATTCACGCATCCAATAGTGGGGTCATTGGCATTTGGCATCGGCGCAACGGTAAAACCAGGCACATCCCACGACCCATTTTGATAACTGCCGTTGATGTCCGGCTTCAGCCGATGCCACCGGTTTGTGTTGTACTCGTGGCACATCACTGTGCCATCAGTGAGGAGAAGGCAATTTTCGACGAATCCCGAGGGAAACGCATTCGCCAGCGGCGTCCATTGTCCGTTGGCGCTCGACGACCAACCCGCCAGGACGATGAGTATCACTGCAGAGCTCGAAATGTTTTTCAGACAACCGGTTTTGCACATGTGTGCCGACGTTAGCGAGTCGGCGCACTGGTCGTCCAGATTAGAATGCGACAGTCAGCGATTTAACTCCGAAACTCTTCGCGAGCGCATGCGCGCGATTCAACGACTCGATTTTAGGACAATGATTCGTGTTTATTCGTGGTTAGTCAACGATTTACATCACCGGAAAACCAGGCAGCAAAACCTCATCGGCCTAACGACCGAACGCAAACTTTAGTAACCGCTACCTTGGGATAGTCCCATCACGGCGAGTGTATCGCTGTCGAGGTCGCCAGTCTGGCGCAAGCCGTTGGTGTTTTGATAACGCCTGATGGCTTTCTGCATCTCAGCGCTGAGCATACCGTCTGTCTCGCCGCGGTAGTACCCCTGGCGAGCCAGTCGTTCCTGCGCTGCGACAATGATCGAATCGTCTGATTGCGAGTTATCGCTGTAGCCGTTCGGATCGTCGTATACTTCGGTTTGGTAAACACCGGAGTCGTAGTAGCCCTGCGATTGGTCGGGATAGCTATTCTGATCGTAATACCTCTGGTAATCGCCTGAGTTGTAGTCGCCGGGACCGTAATTGTAGGAGTTCGGATAATCGTACCCGTAGGTCGACGAGCCGTAGCCATCATTCGGAAAGCCATAGTCGTAGTAGTAATCGTCCGGGTAGAACGAAGGCCACGGAGAAAATCCCAGATTGAAGATCACCCGGTCGTTCGCAGCCTGCGCGAAGCATGGATACACTGAGCAGTGCGCACGACGAAGAAAATTCGTTATCGCCTGGAGTGGCTGGGACTCACGTTTGCCGCGAAATTCGTTCCACTTTTATCGCGCAAAGCTTGTTATCGGCTGGCCCTCTTGCTCGGCGCGCTTGCTGCATTGCTCGATCGTCGGGGCCGGCGCGTCGCCTTGAGTAATCTGCAGGTCGCCTTTGGCAATGAGTTTTCGAACCAGCGCCGCAGCGAGATCGTGCGCGAATCCTACCAGCATTTTGCCCGCACCATGCTCGATTTTTTCTGGAGTCCGCGCCTAACGAGTGAAAATTTCTCGCGTTACGTTGAGTTCGAGAATCGCGAGAGATGGGATGAGGAAGATACGCGCCCGGGCAAACCGGTGATTGTCGGTTGCTCTCATTACAGCAACTTCGAATGGCTCAGCGTTGTCTCGGCTTTCGCGGGGCTGGAAGGTGTTATTGTCGCCCAGCAATTCAAAAATCCATTGCTGGATCCGATCTTCCTGAAGTTGCGCCAGAGAAGCGGTCATCGCGTCGCAGCGCGCGAAGGCGCGGTTATACAGCTTTACCGCGCTTTGCGCCGCGGCGAACGCCTGGCGTTGCTCGTCGATCTGACAATCTCAGCCAAACTACCCAGCGTGACGATCAACTGTTTCGGGCTCGAACGCTGCGTCACCTTCGCTCACGTGTGGCTGCACCAGCGCACGGGCGCGCCGATCATCAATGTTCATTGCGAGCCGCTCCCCGGCGGGCGTTACCGCGTGGTCTTCCATCCACGGATCGAGTTTCCCGCGGACGCTTCGCTCCAGGAAATGGCGCAAGCTTGCTGGGACCAGTTCGAGCCGGTTGTCCGGAAAAATCCTGCACCCTGGCTCTGGATGTACAAACATTTTCGTTATCGTCCCATGGCGGCGGCGACGGCGGCGTATCCGTTCTACGCGAATATTTCGGAGGATTTCGAGCGTCGTCTCGATGAACGCGCGCGCAAACTTCCGCCGATGACCTCGAAGGTGAAGCTACGGATGCTTACGCCTGCGTGATGCCAGAAGCCGCCAGTGAAATTCTTGAGCTGCAGATAGCGGTTATCTCTGTACGGCAGACTTGTGATACTGAGATACATGTAATACCGCTTCGTGTGGATTAGCGGCTATTAGCGGTTTGTTTAGCTCTTACAAAATCAATTCCTCTTAACCCCGATCCCTGAATGTAGCGGCAAAAATTGCTGCGTTTTAAGAATGTCCTGCATTCCGCAAAGGGTTACCGTCAAGGTATGAATCAAGTTTCGAGGTTCGTTACCGTTTCACTGATCGTCGCGGCAAACCTCCATACCGCCATCGTGCAGTCATCTCCCACGCCCGCACCTACGCCAGTTACGCTCCGTTCGCTCCTCTTATCGGAGCTTCATAGCACGCACGACAAAGCGGAGTGGTTTACCCCAGCCAACGCTGCGGTGGCGGGACTAACGGCTGAGCAGGCGAAGTGGGTTCCGACAAACGCGAAGGGCAAAATCGATCCGAGCGCGAACCATTCGGTAGGAATGCTCGCTTATCATCTGGTTTTCTGGAACGAGAATGCGCTGGCCCGTCTGCGCGGTGAAAAGCCTGCGAGTCCGGCAAACAACGAAGAGACGTTTAACGACTTCGACGCGGCGCAGTGGGACCAGATCGTGCAGCGGCTCGATCGCGTGATGAAAGACTTGGAAGCGGTGGTGGAGAAAATGCCGGAGGAGAAACTAGCGCTGAAAGCGCCCTTGATTGCGCACATCAGCACGCACAATGCTTATCACACAGGGCAGATTCTTTATGTCCGCAAGTTACAAGGTTCCTGGAATCCGGAGAACGGCGTCAAATGAAAGACTAACCACGAATGAACGCGAATGGAGCGAATGGGATGAGCGACATAGAAGGTAAAGCTGCGAGGGTGGCAGCGAGTGAGTGCGGGCAACGAGCGAGTTTCAATGGACACGAATAGGGACGAGGAAATTCCAGTCAGTCTCTCCACACAGCCAATCTCCCATTCGCTCCATTCGTGTTCATTAGCGGTTTGTTTGACATTCTTGCAGCCGCCTTGGAACGAAGAAAAGGCTTGCCCGTTGATGGCGGTGAAATACAAACGGGAAAAGGTCTAAAGCAATGAAATTTCTATCAATCATCCGGGCATCTCTTGTGTTCTGTGTCGGCGGATTTGTTTCATCCAGCTATGCGCAGGAATCTCGATGGGGATCGCCTGAGGAGGAGACCGTAAAGTTCATGATTGCGGCCGAGGCGAAGTGGGCCAGCTCGGCCTGCAGCCCGCAGCCGGATCTTAAGGAGGTGATTGCGGACGACTTCCAAGGGACTTCGCCCAGCGGACGGCGCTACGACAAGGCCAAGGCGATCGCTACAGATACCAAGTCGGTCTCGCGCGATTGCCAACTGGGCGAGGTAAAGGTGAGATTTTTCGGCGACTCCATCGCGATCGCGTATGGAGCGGAAAGCGCAGTCTCCAAGGCTAAAGATGCGAAGGAGACAAAGCATTGTCTGATCTGGACCGACACATGGCTCAAACGCGCCGGGAAATGGCAGATCGTGGCTGCGCAGGACACCAATATCCCCTGTAGTCGTTAGCTAGCGCGTTCGAATATCGGTTGTCGGTTTGTTGAACGGTTGCCGAGAAGGCGACGCGTCTGAGATCGATCCTATCCCTCCCGCAACCTCTTCGCTGTTTAAGAAAAATGCTTCACAGCGAGATGAGACCTGTGATAAGACGATCCAGCATCAAACATGATCACGATCGATGACGGCATCAAAGGCGCAGACATTGCTCACAAGGGTTTCCTTGCCCGTTATCCCATGGTCTTATTTTTCGTTTTGGCCTTCGCCTTAACCTGGGGCTATTTCTGGTTGATATGGGCGCCCCTCAAGTTACCGGCTTCCCTGATACCTCTCGGCGGTTTCGGGCCGTCCGTCGCAGCCTTTCTTGTGCTAGCCGTAACCACGGGGAAGCCCGGAGTGTTTCGCTTGTTGCGCAGCATGGTGCAGTGGCGAGCCGGTGTGCAATGGTACCTTTTCATACTGCTGGGCATTCCAATTCTGAATTTCCTGGCTTTCCTGGTCGTACCAGGGACCTTTGCAGATCTTGTCGCCCCGAGCTCGCGCTTTGTACGGGTTTATCTGAGTGAAATGGTATTCTCCCTCACTATTGGCGTTGCTCCGCTGTGGGAAGAAGTTGGCTGGCGTGGCTTCGCGCTACCCGGTATGCAGCGGCTACACGGTCCTGTAGTGGGAACCATCATTCTTGGGTTGCTCTGGGGAGTATGGCACCTGCCATTCTTCTTTGGGCCGCTGGCGCAAGCCGGACCTGACGCTACCTTCATCAGGGCCGGCATTGCCTTGGTCGAGTTCTCGATCGGCTTAACAGGCGTTTCGGTCGTGATGACGTGGGTGTTAAACAACTGTCGTGGCAGCACGCTACTGGCGATTTTGTTCCATGCTGCCTTCGACAGCTCGGGCCTCGCGCTGATGACGCTTTTCCCGTCTACTTCGCCGTATTATCTCCCAGTTCATTATCAAACACTTGGTATAGCTATCTTCTTTAGTATCGTGGCGTTGGTCCTTATCCTTGTTACTCGAGGCACCCTGAGTTACCAGCGTTACAAGCGGGAGATGGGCTAACAGGAACTACGACACGCTCAACAGAAAGGTCGTTGAGTTTGAGAACATCGGAGGTGTTACATGCCAGGAATACTCGTCTTCGAGCCCGTCGTGGTCTGATTATTTACTTCGCCGTGCTCGTGCCGCTCTCGGCCGTGTTCGAGGCGCTGATGATCAAAGGTAGCTCTTCGTGGGTTTGGGCGCTGATGTGGACTCCGGCGACGGCGTCCGTCGTAGCGCGTCTGGTGCTTCGGGAAGGATTCGGCGACGTGTCATTCCGCGTTGGAGGTCGCCGCGGATGGAAAGCGGTTGGAGTGGCGGTAATTTTTCCGATCGTGTTGGGGATAATCGCTTACGGGATCGCATGGACGACCGGTTTAGTGCAGTTCAGTCCGCGACCTATTTCGCTGGCCGCTCGGTACGTTCCGGAAGGGGCCTCTCCTGCCGTGGTGTTTTTGATTAACGTTGTCGTCGCCGCCACCGTCGTAACTATTTATAGCGCCCGGACAGCCGCCGGCGAAGAGATCGGCTGGCGTGGTTACATGCTTACGCGGCTAGTTGATGCTGGGGCACCTAAACCCATTCTAACGAGCGGCGTGATCTGGGGAGTGTGGCATGTGCCGCTCATCCTGGGAGGAGTGTACCTGGTCGGTCCGCCGCCGTTTCTGGCGGCTTTGCTCTGGATGGCCACGGCCACGGCATTTAGCTTCGTGTTCGCACGCGTGCGGTTGGAGACGGGCAGCGTCTGGCCGGCGATCACCCTGCACTCAGCATGGAACGCCATAATCCAAGCCGCGTTTGATCCGGCGAGTCACGGCGCTCATGCAGAGCTATGGATCGGCGAGTCGGGAATTCTCGTCGCTTTCACCATGATTGTTGCGGCTATTGTCTTCTCATACGGGCGATGGACGATCCGCAGAGATCCGGTCGCAGTGGCTGGACGCTAATTTGGAATTGCGTTTCAACAAAGGTCAGAGCTTACGATCGGGCCTAACGGCCGATCTCAAATTTTAATAGCTCGTACCTTTGGATAGTCCCATGACTGCGAGCGTGTCGCTGTCGAGGTCGCCAGTCTGGCGCAAGCCGTTGGTGTTTTGATAACGCCTGATGGCTTTCTGCATCTCAGCGCTGAGCACACCATCCGTCTCGCCGCGGTAGTAGCCCTGGCGAGCCAGTCGTTCCTGCGCTGCGACAATGATCGAATCGTCTGATTGCGATTCATCGCTGTAGCCGTTCGGATCGTCGTATACTTCAGTTTGGTAAACACCGGAGTCGTAGTAGCCCTGCGATTGGTCGGGATAGCTATTTTGATCGTAATA
>JAICUQ010000069.1 GCA_025935755.1 Chthoniobacterales bacterium
AACTGATGACCGACACCGGAGGTGAATCGTTCGTTCAATTCACCTGTCGGAATTCACTTGCTCGATGCCGCCGACTTTCGCGGCGCAGGTAATTGCGCAGGCTTTTTCGCGGTTTCCGGTTTTACCGGTGCAAACGGTCTCACGAATGCTTCTTCGAAATCATAAACGCTTTTAAAATGTTCAATCGAATCTTCCTCGGTTTTTCCGAACACGCCTGCCGCGATCAGATTGAAAACCATGTGCCCGATGTCTTCGCAGGAACGGATGCCCCAACTATCAAAGACCGTCATGACCATCGGGCCGAATTCCTTTAACGCGTACTGCCGGACACCGTCGAGCAATTCCGGCCCGGTCACGTGGCGCACGCTGACGCCTTTGACTTTCTTTTGTTGCTTGGTGGTGAAGTCGAGTGCGTCGCGCAAAAAGATATACCCATCCCGCTGGTAACGGGGATCATTGGCCACGACCGACTCGAGAGCCTCGGCAAATCCAATTTTTTGCATCTACAAAAACCGCGCGTTTTAAGTGCGGGCTAAGATAATCGGCAACGGAAAACGAGCAACCAAGGAATGACGGCTTTCCAGCCGTCACGTACTAACCACTCGGCAGCCGCTTCGATTACGGAAGTCCGCGCCGCCCAACAGGGCGGCGGCAACAATCGCAGGACGATATTAAAACTAATTTCCGACCTGATCCTCCAACGCATCGACGTAAACGGAAAGCGGATCGTGTCGCCGCGGAGCCGGGCCTTGTGATTGATCGGCAGCTTTGAGGTAACCAGTGAAGTTCCCGCTGCCGGAGTTCATTTGTGTCGCTTCGAACCAGTTCATATAATCGTCGATCTCGCTCATGCGCGCGGCGAGCTGTTGCCGCGTAAAATCCAGACGCGAGAGCCGCTTGAGTACGGCTTTGCGTTTTCCGCGGACAAGCAGCGCCACAATCTCCTGGTATTCACGCCCTATCGGTCGCAGCACGGGATTGATTTGGGGAACAACGAACATCAAATCGCGTTTCAACTGATCGAGCGCCAGCTTTTCGGCGGCCGAGAGTTTGTGCTGCGCAAGTTCGTTCAACGTCGCCTGTTTCACCTGCTTGTTAGGTTCGAAAATTCTTAAGGCCAGCAATTCATCCAGGCGCCGCTCGCTCTCCGCAAAGGTGAGCAATCGAAAGGGCTGCAAATTTTTCAGGCGATTCAACGCTTCCTGCCAGGTTTTCTCAGCGTCACCAGCAAGCAATGGAAATTGTGCCTTCAGATCCTGCAGCGGATCGTTCGAAGAGTCTGACAAATGATCGATATATTTCGCCAACTGGCTTCCGCCGGGTTTTGGCTCCAGTAACATTTGCACAAAAGCAAACGAATATGCGCGATACAGCGTGCGACCCGTCGAATCGACGGCGCCAGGACGTTGGCCGAGAAATTTCTCCAGCGACGGCGGTTTCTCGTTGTTGGAGATCGCGTCGATCAACGTCCCCCGATCATGCGCTGGAGCAAGGGCGAGCATGCCGTCAATCAACCAGCCGGGTGGTTCAACCAGGACTGCGCCTACAGTGATGTGCGGTTGTTCTCGATACATCATTTCGAGCAAAACCGCCCGGAGCAGTTCCCGTTCGACCAATCGAATATCGACGTTTCTGGAAATCGTGAGATCGAGTTGCAGCTTGATGCCGAACCCGGTCTGACTGAAGCGTAGATCGGCCTGCGGGAGTTCCGGAACGTTTGCCTGTTGCGGTTGCAAGGTGATTACCACCGGCGTCTTCCAGTCGTCGCGCTGCCGCAACAATCCGAGAAGATTGCTCTTGGTCTGTTCGGCCAGACCAGATATCGAGCCGCGCACTTTCGCATCGGCGCCGTAAATAACGAATTGGCGGGAAGGACTCGTGCTGTGTTCGATCTGCGCGCCATCAATCAGTTGATACTGAACGAGGGCGAACAGAAAGATCGCGATCCGTTTCATCCGGTGCGGATCATAGCCGTGGTAGCTGAGCTGACGAGCAGCAAAACTACCCACCGCATCCTTTTTTGATTAGCCTTGCTGAGCGGCTCGCAACGCATCCGCGATACCGTGCAAACACGAATCGGAGAAGAAATCACAACAGGAGGAAAAGCATGAAAACCAAAGGGTTAATTTTCGTAAGTTGCTTGGCCGCAGGAGCGTTAGTCTCCTCGCCGGCAATGGCCAAACCGGAAAAGAAAGCTTCGAGGTCAAACCGGTCCGCTGCACACACGACACAAGTGACGCGTCATAATCAAAACGTGAATTCTCGCATCAGCAGCACCCGCACTCGCTACAACGCGGGGACCCGTAACAACACTCGTTCTTACGCAGGCCGCCAATATGCCGGGACACGTTATTATCCCGGCCGCAATCGGTACTATAACAACCATGGGGATGGCAACCGCCACTATTACGGCGCTCGATCGTACCCCAGCTACAACTCCTACTCCGGCTATTATCCGAATTGGGGCGTTGGCATTTCGGGCGGATACTACCCGTACTCATATTACAGCGGTTACCCGTACGGTGGTTACAACAACTACTACTCGTACTATGGCGGTTATCCGTACAATAGTTACAACAGCTACTCCTACTATGCGCCAACCTACGGCTATAATACTTCGATGGTTGCCGCTGTGCAGCAACGCCTTGGTCGGCTCGGTTATTACCGCGGCGCGGTTGACGGAATTGTTGGACCGCAGACTCGCAATGCTATCGCGGCTTTTGAAAGCCGAAATGGCCTGGCTGTGGACGGGATGATTGACGGTCGGCTCCTCAATCGTTTGGGGCTCTCTTAATCGCAACAACAACCAGCATTCGGATCGGCGGCTTCCTGCTAAAGCGAGCCGCCGGTCTTTTTTCTCTTGTCACAAAAAAATAATGCGACTTTAGGCGATCTGCGGTGTCTAATCCGACAGAACCCTACTCAGATATGTATAATTCAAAGCTGTTCGTTTCTGGAATTTCTCTTCTTGTTTTAACGCTTGCTCTGCCGGTGACCAGCGAGGCTCAGCGGGGGGGCGGTGGACGCGGCGGGGGCGGTGGTCACTTCAGTGGTGGCGGAATGTCACGCGGCGGCGGCGGCGGTTTTTCTCGTGGCGGGATGAGCCCGGGCGGCTTCTATCGCGGCGGAACGATGGGTCCCGGCGGCGCTCGCTACGGTGCTGCAAACTTCAACCGCGCTGGAGCGTGGAACGGCCGCAGCTTCAATGGCGCCAGCTTCAACGGGCGCAGTTTTAATCGAGCCAATTTTAACGGACGCAATTTCAATCGCGCCAATTTCAACGGGCGGAATTTCAATGGACAAAATTTCAATGGACGAAATGTTGCCGGCCGAAATTTTAACGGCTCGAACCGAAATGGCCGGAACAACTGGCATGGCAGCAATAATTGGCACGGCGGGAGTTGGAACAAAAATTGGAGCAATCATAACGGCAGATGGGGTTGGTGGAACGGCAACAGATGGTGCTATCCCAGGAACAATGTTGTGTTCATTGGCAGTTTTGGCTTCCCGTGGTGGTGGGGCTGGGGCTGGGGTCCCTGGGCTGGCGGCTGGGGCTGGGATTATGGATACCCGTACGGATACGGCTACGGTTACTATGGGTACGGTGATCCTTATTACGGCGGCGGCTATCCCTACTACGGTTACGGAAACGGCAATGGATACGGCAACGGCAATGGGTATAATGCCGAGATGCAGTACGGAAAATATGGAAACGGTAGCCAATCCAGAGTCGCTGAACTGCAACGACGGCTCTCACGCGCCGGCTATTATCACGGCAGCGTAGACGGAGTCTTGGGGCCGCAGACCAGGGCTGCAATCCGGGCCTACGAGCAAGAACACGGTGACGTAGGTTAACCGGCGTTCATTCTTGATCACTCAGAGCGCTTAAGGCGCGATATTCTTTCGGTTGATTGGCCGGCGGTTTGCAGGGCGAAACGGGAGCGGACCGCCGGTCATCTTTTTTGCAACCTTCGCAAGGGCATCCCGTATTATCCATTGGGATGTTGCGATTAAGGTTGCTCGCAGGAATTTCTCTGCTGCTCCTTCAAGCAGCTTTAGGCCAGACACCTGCTCGTAAGCCGCTTCCGACTGGATCGCTCGAGAAATACGACAACCCGCCAGCAGCGCCCGCACGAGTGCTGGCCATTTCACCGGCATTCGTCTCGCGATTCGGTTTGTACACGAGCTATCAGGTCAACGTCGACGCGAACGG
The DNA here is from genome assembly GCA_025935755.1 of Chthoniobacterales bacterium. Taxonomy (GTDB): domain Bacteria; phylum Verrucomicrobiota; class Verrucomicrobiia; order Chthoniobacterales; family UBA10450; genus Udaeobacter. Next base: position 4,214 of record JAICUQ010000069.1, read on the forward strand.
CAATAACATCGTTGGCGATGCTGCGAATGAGCCGTCGATTTGCGTTGATCCTAACAATCCAAACAGGATGAGTGTCGGGTGGCGGCAGTTCGACAGCGTTGCATCGAATTTTCGGGAAGCAGGTTTCGCATACACGACAAACGGCGGCACGCGATGGATTGCTCCCGGCGTCCTGCAAAACAATGTCTTTCGCAGCGATCCGGTTTTGGACTCCGATACCGCGGGTCGTTTCTTCTATCTCAGTCTTCTGCAGAACTTTTTCGTTGATTTGTGGAGGTCAATTACAGGCGGTCAATCCTGGACCATGGTGGGACCGGCGGATGGCGGCGATAAACAGTGGTTCACCATCGATAAGACCAACAGCTCCGGGCACGGGTTTCAGTATCAATGCTGGAGCACGGACGGAAATAACTTCGGAGGCAGACAGTTCACCCGGTCCACCAACAATGGATTGAGCTGGATGAATCCGATTAATATTCCGAACTCACCGAGATGGGGCACATTGGACGTCGATTCCAACGGCACTCTGTTCATTGGCGGCGTGAACCTGGACACTGGCCGGATCTGGTGTGTTCGCTCGACGAATGCAAAGAACGGTGCCGTTATTCCCGCGTTCGACCAAAGCACACAGGTAAATCTTGGCGGCGAGATCGTTTTCGGCGAACCGATAAATCCGGAAGGATTGGTGGGCCAGGTTTATCTCGCCGTCGATCGCTCTGGCACCAGCACTAATAACAATGTTTACATCCTCGCCAGTGTGCAGCCGACCGGCTTTGCCACTGGCAGCGAGGTCATGTTCGCGCGCAGCACCGATGCGGGCCGCACATTCAGTGTACCGCGTCGGATCAACGACGATCCAGTTAACCACGCGAAATGGCACTGGTTCGGCACCTTGTCGGTTGCGCCGAATGGTCGGATCGATGCGGTTTGGTACGATATGCGTAACTCAGCGAACAACGTTACTTCGCAGCTCTTTTATTCCTACAGCACAGACGGCGGAAACGGTTGGTCGCCAAACGTCGCAGTCAGCAATCCGTTTAATCCTTTCATCGGTTACCCAAACCAACAAAAAATCGGCGATTACATCACAGTCGTTTCGGACAACACCGGTGCCAGCGTTGCCTATGCAGCCACATTTAATGGCGAGGAAGACATTTATTATGTCCGTATCCATCCAACAGCAGCGGTGGCTCAGATAAATCTCGGCAATATCAGTACCCGCAGCTTTGTTCAAACTGGCGAGCACGTGATGATTGGCGGCTTCATCGTGCAGGGAACCGGGACTAAGAGAGTCATAATTCGTGCGCTTGGTCCAGAGCTCACGCAATTTGGAATTCCGGACGCGTTAGGCAATCCGACATTGGAGCTTCACAACCGAACCGGAGCACTGATTGCTTCGAATGATGACTGGCAGACAACAGTCCCCGGCGGAGTTATCACCGGCAATCAGGTCGGCGCGATTCAAAACAGCGGGCTAGCCCCGAGCGCCGCGACCGAGTCGGTAATTATTGCAGACCTGCAACCGGGCAACTACACGGCGATTGTGCGCGGTGTAAACAACACCGCTGGAGTTGCTCTGGTTGAAGTGTACGATTTCAATCCCGGCGCGGGTTCAACTCTTGGTAACATCAGCACCCGCAGCTTTGTGCAAACCGGCGGGCATGTGATGATTGGCGGGTTCATTGTGCAAGGGAGTACAACAAAGAGGGTGATTGTTCGCGCCATTGGGCCTGAACTCATACAATTCGGGATTGCCGACGCGTTAGCCAATCCGACATTGGAACTTCACAATCAAGCCGGAACACTGATTGCTTCTAATGATAACTGGCAGACGACGATCGCAGGCGGGATTATCCATGGCGATCAGGTGAACGACATTCAGAACAGCGGTCACGCTCCGAGCGAGCCAGCCGAGTCGGCGATCATCGCGAACCTGTCACCGGGTAACTACACCGCTATTGTCCGAGGCGTAAGAAATACCACTGGTGTTGGTTTAGTTGAAGTATACGATTTGGACTAAGCAAGCGGCTAAATAATCTACATACCGGCAATTGCCATCAGGTCCTTCAGGAACTTGATGCGAAAACAACAAAGGATACCGACTTCATGTTAGGCGAGAAAATCGGCGGGATATCGGGCAGAATTACCGCGCAACGTGTGTTACCGAACCTGGGTGGAGCTCCCAGGATGGAAAGCTCATTCCAGGCGACTGGTTCGATAGCGGGTGTCGACATCAAGGATACCGGAACGTACTGCACGCTTGTTCGTCCGGACGGGACGCAATACGGCGAAGGACAAGGAGTGATGGTGACCAAGGATGGCGACATGGCGACATGGACCGGCCATGGCGTCGGCGCGATGAACAAGGACGGGACAGCGACTTATCGAGGGGCAATCTATTTGCAGACCATACCTGCGTCGTTGTGCCGACTGAGCAAGGTCGCAGTGATTTTCGAGTACCACGTTGATGCAGAGGGTAATATGCGTTCTGAGTACTGGGAATGGAAGTAGCGTTCAGCGGTGCGTTTCCGCCTTGCATTCCCCATATGGGCGTCCAATCTTTCGAGGCATTATGACTGATCTTGATGCAATGCAGGGGAGTTGGAATCTCGTTTCGGCGATGGAAGACGGAAAAGCTTTGCCCGAAGACGAAGTGAAACAAACGACGATTGTCGTCAAGGGTAACACGTTCCATTTTCCCGGCCTGGCAGAGGACGCAACTTCCAGGGCAGGCACGTTCAAGCTCGACCCGGCCAAAAATCCAAAGGAGATGGACTCCACGTCGACCGATGGCCAGGTTTCGTTAGGTATCTACGAACTGGAAGCAGGCACCTACAGGGTTTGTTTCGCTCCGGTCGGCGAGCCGCGTCCCACCAAGTTCGGTTCGGAACCCGGCAGTCGCCAAATCTTCCAGGTGTGGGAGCGGCAAAGCAAGAGCTAAGCCCGAAGGCCATTTCATGGTTTGCTCGTTAGGTTCTATTAACCTGACGCCGGTTGGCTGAACCCGACGAAGCAGCTCCACTTTCCTCCAGAGCGGCAGCCAGAACTTCGTCGACATTGTCCACCAGCACGAATTTGAGTTTCTGTTTCGCTTCCTCCGGAACCTCGACCAAATCTTTTTCGTTCAGCTTCGGCATGATGATGGTGGAAATTCCAGCGCGCATCGCAGCCAGACTTTTTTCCTTCAATCCGCCGATCGGCAGGACAAGGCCACGCAAAGTAACCTCGCCAGTCATCGCAACATCTGACCGCACGGGCCTGTCGCTGAAAAGTGATGCCAGCGCCGTGAACATTGCGATCCCTGCCGATGGCCCGTCTTTTGGCACTGCGCCGGCGGGGACATGCACGTGCACGTCCATCTTTCGAAAATCATCAGCGTTAACGCCGATCGTGCCGTCGCGGCTGCGCACCAGACTTAACGCCGCCTGCACAGATTCTTTCATGACGTTTCCGATTTGTCCGGTAAGCGTAATGTTTCCTTTGCCGGGGTAACGAGTTGCCTCTATGTGCAACACCTCGCCGCCTTGAGGCGTGTAAGCGAGTCCGGTGACTACACCAGGTTTGCTCGTCTTGAGCTTCGTTTCGCGAACATATTTCGCAGGGCCGAGCATTTCGCGCACAACCTCCGGCGTGACCGTTACATGTTCGGTTTTTCCCCGCGCAACCTGCGCGGCAACACCGCGACAAATCGCACCGATTTGCCGTTCTAGCTCGCGCACGCCTGCTTCATGGGTGTAATCATTAATAACGCCGCGGATCGCCTCCTCCTGGAACTCGCATTGCTCCGGCTTCAGTCCGTTTTCCTGCAACTGACGCGGGAGAAGATAACGTTTGGCGATCTCGAGCTTCTCGCGCTCAGTGTAACCGGGAAGCGAGATCACTTCGATCCGGTCCCGCAAAGGTTCCGGAATCCCTTCGATGTAATTTGCTGTGCCAATGAAAATGATCTGCGAAAGGTCAAATGGGACATCCAGGTAGCGATCGACGAACGCGTGATTCTGGGCCGGGTCGAGCACCTCGAGCAATGCACTGGCAGGATCTCCGCGAAAGTCCGCACCGATTTTGTCGATCTCGTCGAGCATGAACACGGGATTACGCGTGCCACAGCGGCGCAATTCTTGAATGATCCGCCCTGGCATCGACCCGATGTACGTGCGGCGGTGACCGCGAATCTCCGCTTCATCGCGCATTCCGCCGAGACTGATCCGCACAAATTTGCGGCCGAGCGCATCGGCGATCGATTGGCCCAGACTGGTTTTGCCGACGCCGGGAGGTCCAAGAAAACAGAGAATCGCGCCGTGTCCCTGCGGATTGAGTTTCCGCACCGCCAGATATTCGATCAGCCGCTTCTTTACTTTTTCCAGATCGTAGTGGTCGCGATCGAGCACTTGCTGCGCCTGATCAAGATCGAGATTGTCCTTGCTAAACTTATTCCACGGCAGATCGGCAATGATCTCGATATAACTTACGATCACCGAAAACTCCGGACTCGCCGGCGGAATAAAATCGAGTCGCTTCAATTCGCGCTCCGCCTGTTTCATCACTTCTTCCGGCGGATCCGCTTCCTGCAGACGCGTGCGCAGCTGTTGCGCCTGTTCCTCGCTGCCGCCGTCCGTCTCACCCAGTTCATGCTGGATGGCTTTGAGCTGTGAACGGAGATAGGCGCGCCGCTGTGCGTCGGAAAATTGCGACGCGACATCTTTTTGTAATCGCTGCTGGATCCCGGCTATCTCGAGCTGTGCCGAGATGTGTTGTTGCACGGCCCGCACCCTTTTTTCAACATCGAGCTCTTCGAGTAATGCCTGTTTTTGCGCAATATCGATGTTGAGGTTTGGTGCGAGAAAATCCGCGAGCTGCTCGGGATACTCGATGTTCATGATCATCATGCGCGCCTGTTCCGGCGCATCCGGAGTCAGCTCGAACAAGCGCGTCGCTGAATCACGCAAGTTCCGGAAGGTGGCTTCCCATTCCTTGCTCGGCGATGGAAGGATTGATGGGGGTAGATCGACTTCGGCCCGCAGAAACGGGCTGGTTGCCACGATCTTGCGCAGCGAAAAACGATGCAATCCCTGCACGATTACAAGCACGTTGTCTTCTGATTGCCTGACAAGTTTGAGCACTAGCGCGGCGGTCCCGACCGAATACATCTCCTGCGGCGTGGGATCCTCTTTCGTCTCATCGCGCTGGGTCAATAGCCCGATCACTTTCGTGCGCGGGAGAGTCTCATCGAGCAGCTTGAGCGACGCTGCCCGCTGAACATTTAGCGGGATAACCGTTCCCGGGAAAATGACAAATCCCCGCACCGGCAGAATGGAAAGCTCTTCGGGGATTCGGGGCGTGCGGCTTTCATCCACGCCAAGCGGGATGGTCGCCTGGCTGGTTGGCTTGGAATCCATGCCAGATTGCAATGCTTTAAGTTTTTCCGTGCTCATGAGTCTTTTACCGGCAGCGAAATCCAGAGCAACCCGTTACGCTGCTCAGCGTGTGCGTGGTCGATTTCCACGTCGACCGGAAACGTGAGCTCGCGTTCGAATGGGCCGTAATCGATTTCCATGGCGAGTAATTGCCTGGCGCATCCTTCATCACCACTCGGCTCCGGAAGCTCACGCGTGCCGCGAATCACCAGCCGCCGCGGCTCTACGGTGAGATCGATCCGCGAACGATCGACTCCCGCGAGATCAACACAGATGCGAATGCAGGTGTCGCATCGATATGCGTTGATTGCGGGACGCCACGCCTGCGGCGCAAACCTGGAAAATTGCGAACGCGACAATTCATAGCTGACATCGTGCAACGCATCTTGAAGCCAGCGTAATTTGATGCTCTTGATCGGATCCATCGGAAAGGAAACTTCCACTTCACACGCTGCGTTTTCAATACCCAAACGGGGTCATGCGTTTCGTGGCATCCTCGCCATCGTTCTCCTCCTCGCCCTGCTTCCAGGCATTTTCGATCTCCAGAATCCTGACGAAGACGACGGCTCAGAGATATAACGGCTTGGGGTTCGCCTTTGCGTGTCTCTTTCGCGACGGCGTTACTTCAGTTTACCCGGGCCCCACAACGCGCGACCTGGTTTCGCTCCGGTGTGCTCACCGTCTTTGATCACCTGAATACCGTTCACAAATACGTGTTTCATTCCCGTCGCGTATTGATGCGGCTTATCAAATGTAGCGTGATCTGTGATAGTCTTCGGATCGAACACCACTACGTCCGCGAACATTCCTTCCTTGAGGAATCCGCGGTGATCCAGTCCGAGATTAGTCGCCGGCAGCCCACTCAAACGGTGAATAGCGTCGCTCATTGGAAGCACTTTTTCGTCGCGCACATACTTGCCGAGGACGCGCACAAAATTTCCGTACGCGCGCGGATGCGGATTCGATTTCGTGAAGGGCGGCTCGGGCGCTTGCGACGCTTCATCGGAACCAAAGGAAATCCACGGCTTTCGTAATTCTTTTTTCACGTTCTCTTCGGACATCACGTAATAGACCGTGCTTATCCGTGATTCGTCTTCCGCGATCAAATCCATGGCCGTATCGATCGGATCTTTTCCCCGCATCTTCGCAACTTCAGCGAGCGTTTTGCCCGTTAACGGCTTTAGCTTTTCTGACTTGAATCCGACCAGCAGAATTTTTTCCGGCGAACCGGCCATGAGATAAAGGTTTTCCCATTTGTCGCTGTCGACCTGGACTTCCGCTTTGATTTTCTCGCGCGTCGCCGGGTCACGCAGCCGTTTGAAGAGCTCCGGGTACCCACCGTCTTGCGTCCACGGCGGCAAACAGGCATCGAGCCCTGTCCCGGCAGCGGTGTACGTGTACATGTCGGCTGTGATCTTGAGACCATCTTTTTGCGCGCGTTCAATTCGCGCGAGCAGTTCGTCTTCTTTCGGCCAGTTTTTTTTGCCCGCGGCTTTGATGTGATACAGCTCGGCCGGAATCTTGGATTCGCGTGCGATCCGCACCAGCTCGTCAAGCGCTTCGAATAATTGATTTCCTTCGCTGCGCATATGCGAAATATATTTGCCCTGATATTTGGCCGCGACCTTACATAGCTCGATCAGTTCTTCGGTTTTTGCGTAAAACGCCGGCGGATAAATCAGTGAAGTGCCGATCCCGAGCGCGCCGGCTTCCATTTCCTTCCGCACCAGGTCGCGCATTTCATCAAGCTGCTCCGGGGTTGGTTGTTTATCTTCTGATCCGATAACGTATTCCCGAATCGTCGTTGCACCGACGAAAGAGGCTACGTTGCACGACACACCGCGCTTTTCGAGGTACTGCAAATATTCCGCCAGCGTATTCCATGGTATGTCGTATTTGATGTCAGTCTGCTGGCGAATTTTGTTCTCGCGTACGCGATCGTTCACCGGGCCCATCGACTCGCCTTCGCCCATGATCTCGGTCGTGACGCCCTGCCGGATTTCACTCTGTGACCGGCCATCCTGGATCAGCGACTCCGTCGACCACGAAAGCATGTTGATGAAACCCGGCGCAACGGCGAGTCCCTTTGCATCGATGACGGTGTTCGCTTTTGCGGACTTGTAATCTCCAATGCCGACTATTCGATCACCTCGAATGGCAACGTCGGCCCGTCGCGCTTCGCCGCCGGTGCCGTCGTAAACTGTGCCGTTGCGAATGATCACGTCGAAATTCGCCCCGGATGTCGATGAGGCCGGCTGCGAACTTGCAGACACGGTGAACACAATCGTGAGGAACGCAGCGAACCAGAACAACTTTCGTCTCATGCGCCGCTGAAAATACCGAACACCGCATTTCATGCAAAAGTGGTTTGAAATGCGTCCGTATGTCGCCGCAGTTCAAATGGTTCCGTGATTTGCGCAATCCGGCGACCGATCAGGACGTCGGATTCGAATCGTACAGCAAAGGGAAATCAACGAAAGGGGTTATCGGATGAACACAATAAACAAATCCAAGCGTCGCGTTCCAGTGTTACTGTCGATTCTTTGCGCAGGCCTGGTCACAGCTTTTCTAGGCGGATGTGCAGAAAGTCCATACGTGACGGCATACGATGGGGGTTATTATCCCTCCGGATACTATACCGGATACTCATATTACAACCCGTACGGGTATTCATACTACGAACCGGCCTACAGTACGACGGTCGTGCGCTCCGGTGTGCGTTATAACGACGCCTATGGTCCGCGCTACTACCGCGCAAGGACCGTTTACGGCGACTGGTATTAATTCGCGACGCGCAGTTGGCTAACGCATCGGTGCTCCGCAATGATTAGCGGACGTGCCGATGCGTTTTTATTTTTAGCTTGCGTTTGTAAAAGCGCTCCCGTCAAATGAGCGCCCCAAACGCGTGGCAGCTAAACGGAAAAACGGCCGGCATCTGGCAACGATCTTATTATTGATCGGCGCCGCGATTTTCGCAGGGCTGTCTGGCGGCTGTGCTGATGTTCGTTACGCCAACAATTTCAATCACTCGCCGGAAGCGAAATTTAATACTTATTACGCGCCGGATTATTATCCGTTTTATCCATGGGACGGGTACTATGGCGGCGCATATTATTACGGCGAGTAAGTCGCAGTCCGGGAAAGAACGAAGCGAAGTCAAAATTTGACGGCTGGGAACCCGTCACTTTTTGATTCAACGTAACGATCGGCGATTCCCCTCCACGGATGGCCGTCGCTGTTCGAGGTGACAGAAACGTCACTTTTCCCGTTAAACGCCCGGCATTAGAAGCGTGTCTATTTATGACATGAACAATGAAGTCCCTCGCTCGATGCTGGTTCGTCTCTCTCGTTTCTTAACTGATCGGTATGCCTACAGATCACAGCCCGATTGTCTATCCGAGCTCATTGCGTCGGGAACCATTATTTTCGCAGCTGTATGGCCAATTATGTTGGCTGCTCACGCAATAGCTGCGGCACCGAAATAAGGAATGGAGCCGTGTTATGTTTCACCAACTTCACACGTACGCAGACCTGCGGAAACAGATTCACGATGACCTGCGGATTCAACACCCCGAATGGATCCAGCCCGACGGCGAATCTCCCCTGTGTGATTCTTACGAGGCGCGCCTCATGGAAACGCTGAATGTCTTGATACGACAAGACCCAGGTATCTCTTACGATCACAATCGTCACAGCTAGGGTGACTCGATCTCTGGGGAGCGCACGCGCCGTCGGGTGCTGAGTTCCCCTGCCCTCGCCGGGCTCCTCTGCAGAGAGGTGGCGATCCGAGGATTTCTCATGGTGGTGACTCCAGTCTCCTGATCGGTGGTGGCGCCGACGAGTGCACGCGCGGCGCGTCGCTCCCCGGAGATTTCCAGCAATCACTTGCCTGCTTGCGAAGGTGGCGGCAGCGCGCCGTAGAAATATTCCCCGTCATCATCGCGTTGCGGCGATTTGATAAAGATTTTTGTGATGTCGCCGGTGTCAGGTCCATGCGGCGCTTTAAAAAGATACAACGTAATGCGCACATCATCGGCGTGACCTTCGTTCAGAAACTTCAACGGAAACGCATACGTGAAATCCTCTCCGTCACGCACGTGACGTTGGTTCTCCGGTCCGCCGGCGGATTCGAAAATCATTGCCAATGACCCTGACGGATGTGTGTGTTCGCCAGTTACATTTCCCGCAAAGCGGCCTGCTTGATGGGTAACAACGTTGACGCGGATCTCGGCTGGATGATTCTCATCGGGGACATACCACCAACCCTTGAGTTCGATCACATTCACAAGAGCTCTGCGCTTGGCCATCATCGTTCGGTATTCGTTGGCGGCAGATACGCGGCGTACTTTTCCGTAAACGGCGACTCCGGTGATGAACAGAATCACCGCAAGGACCATCGACCCCAAATGGATCCACCATGCTCGTGCCTTCGGAAATGAAAGGATCGCAATGGAACCTACGACGACCTCGACAGCGACCACTATCACGTAAGTCCAAAAGATCAGGCCTCTAAAATCCAGGTTGATCCAGTTGCCGCCTCCACCGCTGAGCAACGTTCGATCCAGGAAATAGATCGGAATCGCCAGCAACCCAAGAACCAGGCAAATGATCAGATGTTTGCGCCAAAGTGACTTCATCAGGCCTGTGTGTACCAAATTTCGCGGGTGAATACAGTTGTCGTTATGATCTCGACGCTGTGCTCCGGTGTAGCCACGGCGCTCCGTCGCCGTGCACGAGGCTCCGGTGTAGCCACGGCGCTCCGTCGCCGTGCACGAGGCAATGTGATGCCCCTCGACGGAGCGAGGCGACTACAGCATTTTCGGTCGGTGGGATGTGCTGGTGATATTCTCCATCCCCGCGCCTTGCCGTAGCGTCGAAATGTCTGGCAACGCACCCGTTCCCTATTTATGAGATGAGTTCTACCCCAACATGAAATTCAATCAAATTACTCTGCTCGCGTTCATTGGTTCGGCCGCTCTCGCCCGCGCCCAAATCATTTCTGATCCCGCTCACATCGACGTGTACATCACGCCGTACTACAACTCCAAAGGGCCGACGATTGAGGTCGGCCCGTTCAGCAGCGGTTTGGCGGCAAAGAACGAACCGGAATTTCTGGCGACTATCGCGAAAATGAAAAAGTCGTGGGACACGCTTAATTTCCCCGAGACATACGTCGCCGCCATTCGGCTTTACGATCTCGGTTACAGGAAGGAATCAATTTACTGGTTTTATTCCGCGCAATATCGCGGCCGTCTCTTCGGGAGTCTGATCGATCAAGAGAAGATGGGCAGCATGGGCGCACCCGGGTTCGAACTGTTCCAGGCACAGAATGCTTTTCAACAGTTGGTCGGCCCATACATCAACGGATACGCCTTCGGCGATATCGATCAGTTGATCCCGATTATCGAGAGAGTGCAGAAAGAAGGGAGAACCGTGCCCGACCTAACAAAAATTTATCCGCGCGTGACATTTAAGCCGAAGTCCGAATGGGACGCCGCAAACAAGGCCGTAAACGACGGCATGACAAAGCTGCTCGTCACTCTCAAGAACGAAAAGGCAAGCATCAAGAAGCAAAGGATCGAAAACGGCATGGAAGCCAAGTTCGGAAAACTACCGAGTAAAGACCTGCCAAAAGGATCTGCGTTATGATCTTCGGAGTAGTGATGTCATCTGCTTTCGCCGAGCAACTTCATCAACTCGTCTTTCCATAACACCGCTATCGTGTGACTGCCGTGGCCGCGTGTCCTGTCGCTCATTGGGATTACGATTGCGCGTCCTTTTGGGAGCCGCTTGATCTCACGCTCGAGTATACCAAGCTCCGGTGGATTGATCAGGTCGTCGGCGGAATTGATGGCCAGAAGCGGTGCGCGAATTTTTTCAACATTAGGCCCGGGATCGTAATCGTGCGAGGCTTCGAGCGCGTACAGCACATCATTTGCATCGTCAGTTTTCATGATTTGCTCAACGAATTTGTCCAGAACTTCATCCGTCTTCGCGAGCGTAGGCGCATCCTTTTGACGCAGGAGGGGATTGCTGCTCATGAACCACAGCATCTCGGCAGCGGTGCGCATGCTGGGTGGTTGTGTCTTGTACTCGCCCCCCTGCCACGCCGGATCGTTGCGAATCGCATCGATGACCATTCGGCGCCAAGCGCGATTGCGTCCGGAAATCTGCGTAGGCAAACTCGCCAACGGCATCAGCGCGTCCATGAAATCGGGATGCAGTTCGCCCCACAACCAACTGTGCATTCCGCCCATCGACGTTCCCATCACAAGCCGCGCGTGATTTACACCGAGCCCGTCGGTTAACAGCCGGTATTGCGCCTCAACCATGTCGAGATAACCGTAACGCGGGAATTTGGCGTGCATGCCGTCGCTCGGTTTGCTCGATTTGCCGTGACCAATCCCGTCCGGCAGGATGATGAAAAATCTGGTCGCGTCGAGCGGCTGATCCTTTCCGAACAGCTCGCCTCCAAATTCGGGACGGATAAATTGCGCGCCGCTGCCGGTCGTCCCATGCATGATGAGAACGGCGTTGGTCGTTTTGCCTTGGGCGTCTTTTTCCGGTTTTCCCAATGTGCGGTAGTGAATCCGCAATTCCGGCAACGTTTCGGCAGATTGAAATTTGAAATCGCGAATCGTGAAATCGCCTTCGGTCGGCGCGGGATAGTCTGCGGCGGATACGACAATCGCTGCGACGGTTAGAGAAATCGAAAGCGCCAGTGATCGAACCATGCTTTGCATAGGAGCGATCTTACAAGCCATCTCAGGACCTGTCATTCTGGGCGAAGCGAAGCTGCAACGTAGCCCCGAAAAGTTCGGGCCAAGCCCACGCTTTCAATCTCGGATCATTTCTGAACCACGTGACAAAAGCTCGGTCAGAGATGATTCGCCCGCGGCGAACGAACACAATTGGGAACTCCATGCATGTACAACGTTTGTCGTTGAACATCGCGGTTGTTCGGAGTTCCGCCTTCAGGCGGCTCTGCTGGCAAATGTCACATCCGATCGCGGACCGGCTAAAGCCGGAACTCCGAACTATGTTCATCCGGCACGAAAAATCATTACCCAACGTGTTGTGAAACCTGACCATGACAGTGTTGTCTGATGGACGTTGGCTTGCTACTGATTGCGTTTTCGTTCGGCTTGGATTCGTTTGAGCAAGTTGGTGTGGGTCCGTTCGAGCTCCTTCGCAAATTGCGCGTTTGCATCGAGCGCCTCGGGATAGAAGTGAAAGCGTTTCCGAAGTTTTTTCGTGGCCGGATCGTAAAAGAAAGACACATCCTGGTCGAGGTTCGGCACGATCAGTTCGTCACTCAGTTTTTGATACCAGGCCATGCGGTTCAGTCCCCAGCGAATCACTGACTCATCATTACGCACTGCCATCAGGGTCTGCACGTCGAGCAGTTTAATGCCTCCTTATTGGAGCATCGTAGCCCAGTCAGTGGGGCTGTAATCGGTAATGAAAACAAACGGCTGCAGCGACGGCATTTCACCGACGTCAAGCGCACGTTGAAACTCCGCAGCTTTCTGTTCCTGTTTGGCGCGATTGATCTTTCCGCTTTTGATGCCCTCTTGCAATTGCTCCTCCAGCGCAGCGAGGATCTGGTCGCGCCGTTCTGCATCCTGCTGATGCTGCTGAT
>JAICUQ010000112.1 GCA_025935755.1 Chthoniobacterales bacterium
AGTCGCGGTCGATTAACCTATAACGCGCAATGTCCGCTCTGGGGAGTACACGCGCCGTCGCGTGCTCCATTCGGCGGCCCGCCGAATGACGAACGGATGTTCGAACGTAGTCCAATACGCAGAGGTTTCCGGCGAGGCCGCCGGAAACAGCACGCTAGGGCACGCGCACTCCCCGGAAGCGTCGTTCCGCAGCTGGTGAAGCCAGAGTGCCGGTGAAAAAAGGGATCAAACCGCTTTTCAGGGCGTTCTTTGAATCACGATCAGGGCGCGCTCCCCAATCGCAAGTGGCAATCTCATTAACACCTGACTTCAGTCAGGTGCGGACGAATAGGAAAGCTTGAGAGCCGTTTCAACGGCTTCTTTCGCGAGGTAGCGGTATGAAGCTGTTAAAACAGCTTCTTGTGTTCGCTCTTGCGAGCACCTGGCTGAAGCCAGGTGTTAATGAAACGCGGATCAGATTCGCTTAAACGCATTCTTCAAATATCGATTTAGTCGCGGTCCATTAACCTATAACGCGCAATGTCCGCTCTGGGGAGCGCGCCCTCGCGTGCAACATTCGGCGGCCTCGTCGAATGGTGAAAAACGGATCAGATTGCCGTAAACGCGTCCTTCAAATATCGATTTTAGTCACGCTCCCTTAACCATAACGCGCAATGTCGAACGTGGTCCAAAACGCAGAGGTTTCCGGCGAGCCGCCGGAAACGGCACGCGAGGGCGCGTGCGCTCGCCAGATTATCCACGGCTGTCATCCCGAGCGAAGTCGAGGGACCCCGCGAAGCAACCAATGATCTCGCCACGCGGAAAACTCCTCTTCATATAGCTTCCCAGAGTTGACCGCTCACACAAAAACGCCTAGTATGCCGTCCCCATTCCGCTTCCGGCAGCAGCCGGATGCGCGGACATCGGTGTTCGAATTAGAGCGCCGCTGTACTGAAGGAGGCCTACTTACTTTATGATTCAAATGCAGGACGTGATGTCGAAGGCGATGCCGGACTTCCGGGAAGGAAGCATCATTAAAGGACAGATCTTGGAAGTTCGTCCACGCGAAGTGCTCGTCGACGTCGGATACAAATCGGAGGGCGTCATTCCCTTGAACGAATTCGAAGATCCCGACTCGTTGCAAGTCGGTGATGAAGTGGACGTTCTCCTCGAGCGACTGGAGAACGACGAAGGCATGGTAGTCCTGTCCAAGGAGAAAGCAGCTTATCGCCAAAACTGGAACAAGATCGTCGCCGTTTTCGAAGGTGACGGTTTGATCAAAGGGAAAGTAAGATCGGTGGTTAAAGGCGGCCTGATGGTCAACATCGGCGTGGAAGCATTTTTGCCGGCGTCGCAAATTGATGTCGTTCCGCCAAAAGATTTACAGCAGTTTGTCGGGAACAGTTACGATTTCAAAATCGTCAAGCTCAACGACGAACGGAAGAACGTCGTGCTCAGCCGGCGCGAGGTGATCGAACAAGAGCGGAGCGAAAAGCGCCAGAAATTCCTGGAGGGCGTGAACGTTGGCGATCGCGTGGATGGCACGGTCAAGAACATCACGGATTTTGGAGCGTTCATCGATCTCGACGGCATGGATGGTTTGTTGCATGTGACCGACATGACATGGGGCAGGCTGGGACATCCGAGCGAACTGTTAAAGGTCGGCCAGCAGTTGCAAGTCGTTGTCCTCGACATCAACAAGGAAAAAGAACGGGTCTCGCTTGGACTGAAGCAAACCCAGAAGAATCCGTGGGACCAGATCGAGGAGCGTTTCCCCGCCGGGCAGCGCATCAAAGGTAAGATCACGAATCTAGTTCCCTACGGCGCTTTCGTCGAAATCGAGGAAGGCGTGGAAGGTTTGATTCACGTGTCGGAACTTTCGTGGACCAAACGCATCATGCGCCCGTCCGATATCCTTAGTGTAGGCCAGGAAGTCGAAGCGGTGGTTCTCGGCGTAAACAAAGAGGAACAAAAAATTTCCCTCGGATTACGCCAGCTCGAACCAAATCCATGGGATGAGATCGAGAAGAAGTTCACCATCGGCAGACAGGTCAAAGGCACCATCCGGAACATGACCGCTTATGGCGCGTTCGTGGAACTGGAGGAAGGCATCGACGGAATGATTCACGTCTCAGATTTGAGCTGGACGCGAAAAATCAATCACCCGAGCGAGATGTTCAAAAAGGGTGACGAAGTAGAAGCTGTCGTGATCGACATCGACAAAGTCAATCAACGCATCAGTCTCGGGATTAAACAGCTTGCTGATGATCCGTGGAAAACGATCGATGAGAAATACAAGATCGGCGACCTCGTTAACGGCAAGGTTACCAAGCTGGCGAGCTTCGGCGCCTTTGTGCAATTGCAGGACGACATCGACGGACTGGTTCACATCTCACAGTTGAGCGAGGATCACGTCGCTAAAGTGAAGGACGTCCTGAAAGTCGGTCAGGAGGTCGAAGCCCGCGTGATCAAGGTCGACAAAATCGAGCGCCGGATCGGGCTCTCGGTCAAAGCGGCGAGTTATTCCGAAGAACAACTGCGCAAGGAAGTGGAATCGTTCGATACGCTTCGCCCTGGCGAGGACATGGTTGGCTTGGAAAAAGCCTTCGCTGCAGCCGAACAGGAAGAATATCGGCCCGGTGAATCCAAGCGCGCTCCAAAGGAGCCCACCGACTCGAACGGCGATTCGAAAAAGAAATAGCATCTTTTAATCGCACGCGGCTATAACCGTGTGATGCGATTTGCCTGGCGCACGTTTTTGTTATGGGCATCCGCTACGGCGGTTCCGTTTTTTCTTTTCACCGGCTGCGGGAATTCCAGCATCGTCGGCAAATGGCAGATGTCGGGAACGCAAGATCAAATCGTTTGGGAATTTTTGAGTAATGGCTCGGTGCTGGTTGGAGAAACTCGCGGCAGATACAAGTTCGGCGATCAGGACCGAATCAAAATTGAGACGCCATTCGCGACGACGGTCTACGTGATGAACTTATCCGGCGACCAGCTCGTGCTCCAGGAGCCGGGCGGTTCCAAGCTCGAATTCACGCGGGTTCGAGAAGGGCCAGTGAAGAAGTAGGGCATGCGTGCAGCTCGCGCTCTCAATTCGCAAGCGGGACGCATGCGCTACTCTAGAATTCGGCGCTGCCCGGTGTGCGCGCGAAAGGAATGACATCGCGAATATTCGGGATGCCGGTGATGAACATCAGCATGCGTTCAAAGCCGAGACCAAATCCGGAGTGCGGGACGGTTCCGTAGCGACGCAGATCGAGATACCATTTGTAATCGGCGGGATCCATGTTGTGACGCCGCATGTTGTCCTCCAGTAATTCCAATCGTTCTTCACGCTGGCTGCCGCCGACGATTTCACCAATGCCTGGCACCAGCAAATCGATGGCCGCCACGGTTTTGCCGTCGTCGTTCGAACGCATGTAGAATGGTTTGATTTCCTTCGGGAAATCGAAAACCGTAACTGGACATTTGAAATGTTTCTCAGTCAGCCAGCGTTCATGCTCCGATTGCAGATTTGAACCGTATTCGACTGGGAACTCGAATTTTTCTCCGCTCTTTTTCAAGAGATCGACTGCCTCGGTGTAAGTGATCCGCTGAAACGGCCGTTCAATCACGAAATCGAGTCGCGCAAGCAACTCTTTGTCCACGAATTTCGCGAACAATTCCAATTCCTCCGGGCAGTGTTTTCTCGCGTCGGCGATTAAATATTTCACCAACTCTTCCGCGAGATCCATGTTGCCGGTTAAATCGCAAAACGCCATCTCCGGCTCGATCATCCAGAACTCGCTGGCGTGTCGCGAGGTGTTTGAGTTCTCGGCGCGAAAGGTAGGGCCGAAGGTGTAAACCTTGCCGAGCGCGCAGGCGAACGCTTCCGCTTCCAGTTGTCCACTGACGGTGAGATAGGTTTGGCGGGCGAAGAAATCCCGCGCGTAATCGATTTCGCCGTTCTTCTTTGGCGGATTTTTGATGTCGATGGTTGAAACCCGGAATAACTCGCCGGCACCTTCGCAATCGCTTCCGGTGATGATCGGCGTGTGAACGTAAACGAACCCGCGATCCTGAAAAAATTGGTGAACGGCAAATGCGAGGCGGCTGCGCACGCGAAACACACAACCGAAAAGATTCGACCGTGGACGCAGATGCGCGATCTCGCGCAAAAACTCCGGCGTGTGCCCCTTTTTCTGAAGCGGATAACTTTCATCGGCGCCGCCGACGATTTCGATATTACGGGCAACCAATTCCCATTTTTGTCCCTTGCCCTGCGAGGGGACCAGCGAACCTTCCGCAATAATCGAGGCGCCGGTGCTGAGCCGTTGAATTTCTACGTAGTTAGGCAACGCATCGTGCTTCGCGATGATCTGAAGACTGCGAAGAGACGAGCCGTCGTTCAGTTCGATGAATGAGAAGTCCTTCGAATCGCGCCGGGTTCGCACCCATCCCTGCACACGAATCGCGTCCAGCGGCGCAGCGCTTTGCAATGCGTTCTTAATCGGAGTTGGAGAAAGTTGAGTCATTTTACGCCCGGAAATTCCTCGACTTCGCTCGGAATGACAAGTGACCAGATGAGGCCGACCACATCTCTCGCCAATTGGAGTCGGCGTTTACTCCAGCGCGTACAGATATCCGTCCGCGCTGCCGAAGTAAACGACGCCGTTCACAACGAGAGGTGACGAGTATATTCCGCCGATCCGAATTTGCTGATCATTGGCCACGAGCGGCGCTTCACGCCAGTTCGACCGAAACAGAAATGGCTCATTGAATTTTCGCTCACTGGTGAGCACCCACGCGCCGTTTTGCTTCGAGTTTTCCACCTGAAAATCCCAGAGCAAATCCCCGGTCTTCGCATCGCGTGCTTCCAACGTTCCATTCAGCGCGCCGATAAAAACAACATCGCCGACCACCGCCGGCGACGAAAACATCCATGCTTTGCCCTGCTGGCGCACGAGGGACTTCCCGCTCGTTGCATCAACGACGTGATACAAACTGGAGTCGGACGTCGCGAAAAACACTTTGCCGTCCGCAACGGCCGGGGCCGAATTCACCCAACTCAAATCGTTAAACACCTTCCACTTCTCTTTCCCGGTTGCCGCATCGAGCGCGTAAACGTGGGAATCCCGACAGCCGGTATAAACGATTCCGTCCGCAACCGATGGCGAAGATTGGAACCCGACCTGATTGTGGATCTGCGGATCTTCGCCTCCGTGAAAACGCCATTTCTCTTTTCCTGTCGCAGCGTCTATCGCATAGAAGTAGCTGTCCCAGCTTCCGACAAACAAAACACCATCCGCGAGCGCAGGCGAAGCATGCACCACATCACCGGTTTTAAACTTCCAACGCAAATCGCCGGTCGCTGAATCGAGCGCGTAAACATTCCCGTCTCCGCTGCCGAAATAAACCGTGCCGTTCGCCACGACTGGACTTGAAAGGAAAACGTCGAACGGGTCCGCAATCGTTTGGTTTCTGGGCTGCATCCCATGTAATCCTTTTGCTTCAAACCGGCGCTCTCCTTCAGTGCTAAATGTCCATTTCAACGCCCCGGTCTGCGCATTGAACGCATAAAACTTTCCGTCGTAACTGCCGACGTAGACTGTGCCGTCAGCAACTGCGGGCGTAGCCGGTACCGGTCCGTTTGTCGTTCGCTTCCAAATTTGATGACCAGTCTCAGCGTCGACGGCGTAGACATTTCCGTCGTCTCCGCCGAAGTAGATCACGTTGTCCCTGAGGACCGGGGACGACATTACGCGATCTCCCGTTGGAAATTTCCATTTCACGCGATGAAACTGTCGCGGCGCTGGTCCCGCATACGTGCCTGAATGCATCGCATCGCCGCGAAACATTGATTGCGCGTCGACCGAATTGGCTGCGCAAATTGCGCCAATCAAAATCAGCACGCCGTGAATTTTGATTGTCATTTCCTACGCTCCAAAACCAGTGGCGTCTCTACCGGGCCCTGCCGAACTGCGCCGGTAAGTCTTCCGTCTCGCAGTCGCCCTTCGAAGGTGAATCCCATCGCGTGTGAATCGACTGTCACCAGATCGCTTTCCTGCGTAACAAGATCGACCGGCAAAACGTTGCGCTTCCGTCCGACGATCACGAAATCCGCAGTCGCGCCATCGGGATGATTCGCAAACTTGATCGACACATGACGCGGATACCCGAGCATTTGGTAGTCGCCTTTCCATTCACCTTCGAGTTCCTTCGCCACCGGCGTGCTTTTAAGCGGATATTCAACCTGCGGCGGCCCTGTTTTCTTCAGCGTTGCTGGTGCATGATTTCCGGCCTGCTCGAAATTGCCGGCCAACTTGTTCTCCGGCGGAGGAAGCAATCGCAAATTCATTCTTATCCCGAGCGGACCTTTTACCGCGAAAGTTACATCGGGCGGTTCCACTTTGATGTCCGTGAGCGGCACACCTTTCACTCCGAACCCGGGCATGATGATCGATCCAGCCCACGCGCCGTTTTGCTGCGCAAGATCGACAACGACGGTCAACTCGTCATCAGGAACTCGCGCGCTGCCTTCCCATCGCCCGCTGATCAGGTCCTGTGCTCCGCAGGGCAACGCCGCAGCGCCAATCAGGATCGCGATCAACGCCGCGATCGCGCCGGTCGTCCTCATCCGGCGAACCGAGTCATGCGTGTGTATCGTGCAGCAGTTCATTGATCGAGCGAATCTAAACCGGTCATAGCGTTCTCATTATCGCTACATTGTTTCATTTCGCCAATCTGTGTTAAATCTCGGTGCGCGAATGAACTTGCGGCTCTTCACCATAATCAACGTGATCATTGCGCTGGTGACAGTTGGAGCGGTAATCTTTGACGTTACGCGACCTCGAAGCGAGCGATCGCACAGCAAAGTTTCACAAACAAGACCTCAAGAGACCTTAACGAAGTCGCAATCGGATTCGGCGAATGATGCCGTTGGCAAGCCGCCTGAGCCGATTCGAATCGAGTCTCCTGAAGATCTCGCGAACGCGCGAGTCGATGATTTAGGCGCAGTGCCTGCCGCAGCGCTTACCGAGTTGATGCATCGCGCGACTCCCGAGCAATTATCAGCACTGGCGCTCAAGTTTAACGATGCACCAACGGACGCGCGCACATTTGGCGGGATGGGAATCTTTTTTCAAGCTTGGGCGGAGCTCGATCCGAAAGCTGCATTGGCCGGCGCACTTCAAATCAATGACGTCGCAATGCGCAAATTAGCCGCGCGAACGGTAGTCAACTCTGTGTCACCTTCGGCAGCAGAGGAACTGATCACTTTTCTTACCGACGATTCACAAAAAGATCTTGGTAACGAGTCCCAAAACGAGTTTGTGGCAACACTTGTCTCCAGTTGGTCCTTACTTGATCCTCAAGCTGCGTCAGGATTCATCGATAAGCTTGGCAAGGACAAATTTGGCGGCATCTACAGAGCTAGAGAAGAAATTGCCTACAATTGGGCCACACTTGATCCGGCCGCGGCGCTCGCATGGATTGCGACGCAGAAAGGAGGCACATATCTGACTGACTCCGTTATCAGAGGATGGTGCCGCAAGGATATCGATGCCGCATCCGCTTACGTCTTACAGCATCTCGATGACCCAGCTGCTGTTCAGTTCGCCTCCTCAATCGTGGGCGCATTGTTCGACCAGGGTGTTGATCGCGCAACAGATTGGATGAGTCGTATGCCAACCGGAGCCCCTCGAATCGAAGCCGAATCTACATTGGCTTCTTCATGGGCTGCGAAGGATCCTTCATCTGCGGCGAAATGGCTTGCCACCCTTCCGGCTAACGAACAGACGGACCTGGTGAGTACGATTGCACGCAATTGGGTGGAAACCAATTGGCCAGAGGCTTCACGTTGGATCGCGACATTGACAGGCGACAATCGCGACGAAGCCATCGCTGCCGCTGTGAACCGCGAAGGAGCTACGCGGATCGATTCACTTTCACTGGCTCAGTCTATTGGAAAAGAGGAAATGCGAAACAATGTCATTGAGAGTGTTATTCGGAGTTGGGCGGCGACTGACCCAAGCGCAGCCGAAACATGGGTGAAGGCGAGTCCGCTTTCCAGCGAACAACGCGACCAGTTGAGTTCGGTAATTTCAGAAATGCAACAACAGACCGCGGGGGAAGAACGCATCATCATCAGCCACTGACCTCAAACATCGTCGGTCCGCGAAACGGATGACTATTTCATCCCTTCGGCGAGTTGCTTAACAAGTTGGTTAATCAGACTTACGTAATTATCAGTCCCGGGAATGCCCCCGGGGAATTGGGTGGAATCAATCACACTCGCATCACTCGCTCGGGCCACTTTCTCAGCAACCCGGCGATCCTGATATGGTTCCACGAGAATCAATTTGATGCGGTTCTTTTTCATTCTTTGAATCACTTCCGTCAAATGTGATGGGGATGGAGGAGTTCCAGGACTGGGCTCGAGGAAAGTGTCGATCTTTAAACCGAATCGCTGCGCGAAATACGGCCAGGAATCATGATAAGCCGCGACATGCTGATCATGAAACAGCTGCAGGGCGCCGCGCCACCATTGCAATTTTGCGTCGATTGTAGCTTCGAAGTTTTTGCGGTTGGCGTCATAGAATGCCGCGTTCGGTGGGTCGACCGCCATAAGCGAGCTTGCAATGCGCCGCGCAACGGCTTTGGCGATAACCGGATCGAGCATGAAATGCGGATTGCCATTGGGATGTACCTCACCCGAACCGCGCGGCAGCCCTGTCGGAATATTCAATAGACGAATTCCTTGCGAAGCCTGAACGCGTCCTGGTTTGCCGGCGTCGAGCTTTGGATTTTTTGCCTTTTGCAGGAGCGGCGGAAGCCAGCTCATCTCAAGTCCCGCGCCAGCGTCAATCAAAACGTCCGCATTGTGCAACGACGAAACGAAATCCTGGCGAGCCTCTACGAAATGCGGATCGTCTTTCGGTTTTCCAAGCACGACGAGATCAATCTTGTCTTTGCCAATCTCACTGGCGAGCGAACCCAAATCTGGAAGCGTGGCAACAACGTTGATCTTCGCTTGCCCAACGAGCGGACAGAATAGGAGTAGTGAAGTGAGAAAATAGTAAATTGCTCTTTTCTGCCGCTCCAGGCTCAGATAAGCGACCGCAGACATGAAAGAATTAGCTAAGCGGCAGCCAGCTGCCCGGTTGCGGCGGCGCTTTCGCGCCATTGAAGCTGAGGTAGGTGTACTCCTGCAGGAAACGCTCGTAATCGTCGAGGAGTCGCATCGCGTCGTTAGGCTTAAGCCGGTCGGTTTTAATCGCCTCGTCGACTTGTGCCTTCAGCCTGCGCATCAACTCAACTTTATCCCACTGCGTCATTGCGAGTACTTCGCCGATGGTGCTTCCTTCAATCACTTCCTCGATGTACCACCCGGATTCCTCATCGGGATCGAGAAAAACGTGTACCTCCGTGACACGGCCAAACAGATTATGCAGGTCACCCATGATGTCCTGGTAAGCGCCCACCATGAACAACCCGAGGTAATAAATTTCCCCGGGATGAATGCGATGCAGCGGCAATGTTTCCTTTACGTCCTGCAAATCGATAAACTTGCAGACTCTTCCATCTGAATCGCACGTGATATCCACCAGAGTACCGTGGCGATCAGGCGGCGTGGTGAGCCGATGGATTGGCATAATCGGAAATAACTGACCGAGCGCCCAGTGATCGAGCAACGATTGAAACACGGAAAAATTACAGATGTACTGATCGCCGAGTTTCGTTTCGAGCTGTTTCACTTCTTCCGGCACGTAACGCAAACCGCGATGCATGTTCACGATCTGGTGAGCGATCTGCCAGTAAACGGTGTCGATCTTCGCTTTCGATTCCAGGTCGAGAAGGCCGAGATCGAATGTTTGCTGCGCTTCCTCTTTGATTTGCTGGATATCGTGCAGGCTCTCGAGACGGTTCCCGCGTTTTAATCGCTGTTTTATTTCAAGGATGTCGCCGACCAGCTTGTGATCTTTTTCGTTCGCTTCGACTTTGAGCTTCGGCGGAGTTTTTTCGATTGAACTAAATGCCTCGACCACCAGCACGGAATGATGGGCGACCGTCGCGCGCCCGCTTTCGCTCACAATCGCCGGATGCGCGACCCCTTCAGAGTCGCAAACGTTCATGATGTTCCAAACGACGTCATTCGCGTATTCCTGTAGCGAATAATTCGTCGAACTGTCGAAATCGCTGCGCGATCCATCGTAATCAACGCCGAGGCCGCCACCGACATCGAGATAACCAAGTTCGTGACCGAGTTTCGCCAGCTTTGCGTAGTAGCGGGCGCCTTCGCGCACTGCGCGCTTGATCACTGAAATATCCGGCACCTGCGAGCCGACATGAAAATGAACAAGTTTGAGGCAATGCGCCAGACCGGCGTCCTTTAGCATCTGGCTGGCCGCGATCAGAGCCGTTGTGTCGAGACCGAACTTCGCGTTTTCGCCCCCGCTCGGCGACCATTTGCCGGAGCCTTTGCTGTGTAAACGAGCGCGAATCCCAATCCAGGGCTCGACCCCAACTTCCTTCGAGGCGCGGATGATTTGCTCAACCTCTTCCAGCTTTTCGGCCACAATCACAACCCGTTTTCCCAGTTTCCGACCGAGCAACGCGATCCGAATGAAAGCAGGATCCTTGTAACCGTTGCAGATGATCAACGTCTCGGGGTGTTTCTGCATCGCAAGCGCCGCGACGAGCTCTGGTTTGCTCCCTGCCTCGAGCCCAAAATGAAATTGTTCGCCCGCATCTACGATTTCTTCGACGACTTCGCGCAACTGATTGACCTTGATCGGGAAAACGCCGCGATACTGATTCTTGTATTCGAACTCGGAAATGGCGCGTTGAAAGGCCCGATTGATTGATTCCACCCGGTGCCGGAGCAAATCCTGGAACCGAATCAACAACGGAAAACTGAGGTTCCTGGCGCGCGCTTCATTAACGACTTCAAGCAGATCGATGGAACCGCCATCACTCTTCAACGGCCGCGCTTCCACGTTCCCAGAGGTGTTCACCGTAAAATAGCCTTCACCCCATCCCTCAACGTTGTATGTGGCAATGGCAGATTCGATATCCCACTCGGATTTCATAGGTGTTGTGCAGCGGTATCAACCGCAATGCGCACAATTAATCAGCATGCAGAACATTCAAGCCCGTTACGCGAAAATCTTCGAATGACGCGTGAAAGAGACAGAATGATGAGCGGTGCTGGGCGCACAGCTTGTGTTTCCTTTTCGCACACGTACTGTTTACGCGATGAATAAAACGGTGATCGAGGTGCAGGTGCGGGCGGTTTTACCGACGAGCGGTGGGTGCGCGGTTTTCATCGGCAACAACGAGAAGGTTTTCATCATTTACGTCGATCAAACTGTCGGCAGCGCCATCACCATGTTCATGCGTCATATTACCAAAGAGCGTCCTCTTACTCACGATTTGATGGCGCACTTGCTCGCCGCGCTTGGCGCTAAAATAGAGCGTGTAATCATTAACGACCTGAAAAACGCCACGTATTACGCGCGCGTGATCATTCAGGTCGAAAACGAGTTGCAGCAAAAGAAGATCATCGAACTGGATGGACGTCCGAGCGATTGCATCGCCATGGCGACACAGCAGAAGGCGCCGATTTATGTAAGCCAGGATGTGTGGGACGAAGTAGACGACATGAGTGATGTCCTGCGCAAAATGGAAGAAGAAGGATTGAAGACCGATCCGGAAGCGGAAGAGTAGTGCGATCTGCGATCGCGCCGGTAAATCGTTAAAGGGTTGAACCGTTAAACGCTCGCTTCATCCCAGCAAATCGCCGTAACGGCTGCCTGCGAGTTGCAGGCAACGCTCCAGGATCTCCGATGCCGTGTCGAGTTTCAATGTCTCCTCGACCAGCTCGCGGCATTCAGGAATGGCCAGGCTTTGCACGGCCCGCTTGACCCGCGGGACCAGAGTGGCTGCTGCGCTGAGTTCATCGACGCCGAGGCCTAACAAGAGCGGGACCAGCGCAACGTCACCTGCCATCTCACCGCAAACGCCTACCCAGATTCGATTCGCATGCGCGGCATCGGCA
>JAICUQ010000251.1 GCA_025935755.1 Chthoniobacterales bacterium
CAGCGATGGAATTGCAGCACCGTGAACCGAGGACCATACCTTCCATGCGCCGGTGTCGAATCCGCCCCCAGGCAATGGATGATGTTCCAGTTGATCGGCGGAAAGCATCGCCAGAGCGGCCTCGTTCCAGTAAACCCACCGCCCACCGATCCATAGATTACCCGCAGCATCGAACCCCATCACGCGTACTTCGTCGCACGCCACTCCCGTTGTGCTTGGTTTAACAATGTTGAATTCAGGCGTCTGCGCGAAGACGGATAGGCCACCCGCTATCACCAGCGCCACTGTTGCAATAATGGCTTTGTGTTTCACAACTTTCCTTTCTGGTTTTGGATTCTTTTTGTGTCACTGGATCGCCCGGGTGTGTCTTGAGACGACCTTCCAGAAACCTCCCCGCTTGCTTGCTGTGGTTCGGTTTCATGAGGCGAATTTGAGCCTCAACGACAGAGTGGTCTGCCCGTAAATTGGCTTTCGTGCGGCATTTCTTGCGCCGGTGCGGTGCAGGATCAGAAACACCAGGGTCGAGGCAAGGGGGCAAGGCGCCCCCGCTACTAGTCCAACTTCTCCCGATCGGCAGGCAGTTGGTTACTGCCGTTTGTTTCGTTTGCCTGAGGCGAGGTGCGTGCGGAAATCGCTCGGAGATTCGCCAAACACGCGTTTAAACGTGCGGTTGAATTGCGTCAGCGATTGAAAGCCGACGTCATACGCGATTTCGCTGATGCGGAAATTCGGGTTCAACAATCGATTGCGAGCATCTTCGAGGCGCACACGCGCGACGTAATCGGTAAACTTTAGTCCCGTAGCTTTGTGGAAAACTTTGCAGAAATGAAAAACGCTCGCGCCGGCAGCCTTTGCCACATCGGCTAGCGACAATTCGTCGTTCTTATGCTGCTCGATGTACTCGCGCGCCTTGAGCACAAGTGGCGGTTCTGAGTTCCTTTGTTCCAACAGTATTTGGTTCGCCAGCGCGGAGAGTTGTTCGGCGAAAAATGTGAGCAGCCGCACCGTGGCATTGTATTTGTCTGGAGGAATGAGCGGAGTTTTCTCCCATGCTTTGCGAACCTCGCCGCTGAATCGCACTCCGCATCGCTCCAGTTCGCGGCTAACCTTCGAGGTTTCCGATTTCGCCGGCGTGTGACGCAACACCGAACCGATGCGCAGGTATCCGATGATCTTGCCCCCGAGTTGCACTGGAACTGCTGTTTCAGTTAAACCGAACGGACAGGTAACGGTGTGCGGAATCAACCCTGTGTGGTCGACCACGTCCTGAGGCGCTCGTAAACAAACGGCCAGGGTGGCCGGGCGCTCGGCGAGCATCGCGCAGAACCGATTCTGATGCTTTTTGCCGTCATGCTCCAGCTGCCAGTAGTCCGCAGCACGAAGGGCTAACGGCAATCCGGTGGCCTCGCTAAAGACCTGCTCGTATCTGCGAAAGAGTCTCGACCGCCGCAGAGTGTCGATCAGTTGCTTATTCGAATCTGAATGGACGACCTCAGCCTGGACCATGTGCCTCACGGACACGTATGATCACCGCTTGGAAAGTGGCGTCAATCCCATTTGGGCGCGCCAATCCATCAGCAGCGATGATAACAAATTCACGCTTGAGGCATTTCCGGTTCACCTCGTAAATTGCGCCTCAGCAATTAGCGGCTCGGGCCAAACCAGGCCAGAATCGATAGAAACCATTCGGTCGTGCGCAGCCTGCAAGCGACTCACCATGACAGCACTGATTCGCTTCAATAACTCGTAGCCTAACGAGTGATCTTTCTCGCAATATTCCCGAAGAATTGCCGCATAAAAAAACAGCGCCGTGCAGGGCTCAACCGCACGCGCCGTGAATTGCCAGACGTATGGCGGAAACATCCACGACCAGCCGAGCAAGTCACCCGGGCCGAGCGTTTGCAGTGGAATCGATTTGCCAGGGCTGGCTACTGACTCGATCGCTACCTTCCCGGTTTCGATCAGGTAAAATCCGTTCGCAAACTCTCTTTGGTGAAGAATCGTCTGCGTTGCGCTGAAATGTCTCGCTACCGCACAATCTGTGAGCAGCGTGAGCTGTGTATGATTCATCCCGGCCAAAAACGGATGAAGCGAAACGCGCGTGCTCAGTGGCTCGCCTTCTGTTCCCTGGCAGGTGGGCATTCGCGCATTCACGGGTGGTCCTTTCTCTTTTGCTAAATGAATTCGTGTTCTTTTTCACGGACGACGAGTACTGGACATGGCGCGGTCCGCACAACGCGCTCGGCTGTGCTGCCGATGCACAGATGCCGCCAACTCGTGTAGCCGTGAGTGGAAATGATGATCAGGTCGATGTCGAGGTCCCTGGCCGCCTTGGTGATCTCGTTAGGCGCGTGCCCCATGCGAACAAAAGAGTGAACGGACTGTGCTCCGTTGGTGTGCGCCTCGGCCGCGAGCACCGCCAGGTCTCTTTCGGCGATCGAGAACTCGTCTTTATCTGTGAAAGTCTCCACCCCGAGTGGTGCGCCAATGATGGGCGTCGCCGGCTCGACGACGTATAGCAGAGCGATTCCACAACCAAACTGTTCGGCGAAGCGTAATGCATATCGAATCGCGTTCTTCGATGTGTCGGAGAAATCGGTCGGGACCAGGATCTTTGTCAGATGAAGAACCTGCGGGACCAGTTCGATCGTGTCCGCGGCTTCCACACGTTGAGCTGCTGTTTTCATGTGCTCAAGTTTCAGTGCTGGGATAAAAAGCGCTCCGCAGCTCTTGCGGAATCGTGTGCATTTTTTGTGGTGACTGATCACGTTGAAACACGAAGCACGCTGATCGCTTTCACTGCCGAAGTTTGGTCTTACCTTGTCCGATGAACTCGGAATCGATGGATGAAAGGCGCACCCTCGGCTGGGTGCTTGTCGCCGCAGCGGCTGTGCGCACTGCATTTGGTATCATCATGGCGATCGATGCTTATCTGAAATGGCAACCAGCGTTTGCTGCGCATTACGTCGGTTATCTACAGAACGCGATGAAGGCACAACCAGCTTGGCTGGCGCCCTGGTTTAACTTCTGGCTACGCCTGGTGATCCAGCATACAGACTTTTTCGTACTGGCAACACGCCTGATC
>JAICUQ010000187.1 GCA_025935755.1 Chthoniobacterales bacterium
CGCGGATGATTTGAAAAAATACGGAGGATATATTCCCGGAGTGCGCCCTGGAAAACCAACCGCCGACTTCCTCGATTATACCATGACCCGTCTGACTTTTGCCGGCGCAATCTTTTTGACGCTAATCGCGGTATTCCCAAGTCTGCTCAGCCAATGGCTGAATGTGCCAGTGATCACGGCTCAGTTTTTCGGTGGTACAAGTCTGTTGATTATCGTTGGCGTCATGCTGGATACCATGCGGCAAGTAGAAACGCATCTGATTCAGCGGCATTACGATGGGTTTTTGCGCAAGGGCAAAATCCGCGGGCGGTCGTTCGATCGCGCGGCTTACGCCCGTGGCGAAGCGGTGGGCAGTGGCACTTTGATCTGGTTTGGTGTGGGGATTGCAGTGCTCGTGATTGCCGGGGTCGCGATCTTTCTTTACGGGCGATAGGTGAAAAGGCGGCTTGTTCTTCTTGGCCCGCCCGGTTCCGGAAAGGGAACTCAGGCGGAAATGATCACCCGGCACTTCGGGATTCCCGTGACGTCACCCGGAGCGATTCTGCGACGTGAACGCGATCTCGGAACGCCGCTGGGGCAGGAGACTGCCGAAGTGCTCCGCAGCGGCGGGCTGGTGTCCGACAAAATCATTATCGAACTGGTTGAGGATTGGTTGCGATTGCACGGTGGCCACGGATTTGTGTTCGACGGATTTCCTCGAACATTGCCGCAGGCTGAAAGTCTGATGTCGATGTTGACGAAATTGCGCACAGCCCTGGATCTGGTGATCTGGCTCGAAGTATCGGAACAGACAGTGCGCGATCGCATCACTGGCCGGCTTCAATGCGGTGAGTGCGGTTTTACGACCAGTTCAGCGAGCGCACAGTTCGCTAATCGTCCGGTATGTCCGTACTGCGATGGGCGGTTGGAGCGCCGCAACGATGATGATCTCGGCGTGTTGCAAACGCGGTTGCAAGAGTTCCACACGAAAACCGAACCGCTTGGAGCCTTTTACAAAAAAATATCGATTTTGCGTCGTATTGATGGGAACCGCGATCGCGATGCGGTGTTCGCCGACATCTCAAAACTGATTGAGGACAAAACCTCCAAATGATTCCCATCAAAAACGCCCGGGAAATCGATAAAATGCGGCAGGCCTGCCGCACCGCAGGCAGCATTCTCCACAAAGTCAGTGACCTGATCCGCCCTGGCATCACAACCAAAGAAGTGGATCAGGCAGCTGCGGATTTCATGAGCGACGCTGGCGTAAAGAGCGCGTTTCTCGGTTACCGGCTGGGGCACCGCGTTTTCCCCGGGAACATTTGCATCTCACTTAATGACGAAGTGGTTCACGGCATTGGCGGGCAACGCCGGATCCAGTACGGCGACGTAGTGAAGCTCGACATCGGCATTATTCAGGATGGTTGGGTTGGTGATAACGCCACGACTGTTCCGGTAGGAATCATCGAGGAACGCACCGACCAGTTGCTACGTGCGACCGAACACGCGCTCGCACGCGCGATCAGCGCTGTCCATGAAGGCGGGCGCGTCGGCGACATCTGCGCCGAAATCGAAGACGAAGCACGCCGGAATGGTTTTTCAGTCGTGCGCGAGTTTGTTGGGCACGGCGTTGGACGCAAAATGCATGAGGAGCCGCAAATCCCCAACTACGGCAAACGCGGGAGCGGACCAAAATTGAAGGCCGGAATGACCCTCGCCATTGAGCCAATGATTAACATCGGCACTTCTGATGTCCGACTGCTCGAAGACGGCTGGACAGTGTGCACCGCAGACGGCCTGCCGTCCGCGCATTTTGAGCACACGGTTTTGGTTACGAAGGACGAGCCCGAAATTCTGACATGGCGCGCAAAGACGCAATTGAAGTAGAGGGCACCGTCGTCGAGTTGCTTCCTAATACCATGTTCCGGGTCGATATTCCGGGTGGCCGCAGGGTCCTGGCGCATATCTCGGGCAAAATGCGTCTGCATTTCATTCGCATCTTGCCAGGAGACAAAGTTATGCTAGAGATTTCACCTTACGATTTGTCGAAAGGGCGGATTATTTATCGCCACAGATGACGACCCGGCGGGCGGCCGCGGTTTTCGATTTCGCGAATTATGAAAGTACGACCATCAGTAAAAAGACTTTGTGCGAGTTGCAGGATCGTGAAGCGCAAGAACGTGGTGCGCGTGATCTGCAAAAATCCGCGCCACAAACAACGACAGGGTTGATCACTGGAGTGATGGAGTAGTGGAGTATTGATTTATGCCAAGATTACTCGGAGTTGAAATTCCAGCCGACAAACGCGTCGAGGTATCGCTGACGTACATTTACGGAATCGGCTTTAGCACCGCCAGACGCATCCTGGAGCAGACCAATATCGATCCAAACATCAGGGCTAAGGATCTCACGCCGCAACAGTTGAACGAGATCATTCACGCCATCACGAACAACAAACTCAAAATCGAGGGTGACCTGCGCCGCGATGTCCAGGGCAATTTAAAACGTCTGCAGGCGATCAATTGTTATCGCGGCATCCGGCACAGGAAAGGTTTACCAGTGCGCGGTCAACGCACTTCAACCAATGCCCGGACACGTAAAGGGCCGCGGAAAACGGTCGGCGTAATTCGCAATCCGGACGCAAAAGCCGGCAAAGTTTAATCATCTCGACTCACATGGCTGAAGAAACGAATCCCGCAAATCCGGACGAAACCAAACCGCAAGGCGACGCGGGTGAAAAGCAACCACTCGCCGAACAGGAGGCTCCCAAAGCCGAAGCAGCCCAGGAGGCAGCTCCAAAAGCCGAGGCAGCGGCTAAGCGGCCGGCGGCAAAGAAGACCGCAAAGCCAAAGAAAGAGCAAGCAGCGCCTGCCGTCGGAGCCCCGGAAAATCTTTCCCTCTCGGGTGAAGAAGTCGACAAGCCGAAGATCGTCAAAGCCAAGGGCAGCAAGAATGTTCATTCAGGCGTTGCCCATGTGCTCGCCACATTCAACAACACGATCGTGACGATTACCGATATGAAAGGCAACGTGATCGGCTGGTCGAGCGCGGGCAAGGTTGGTTTCAAAGGTTCTCGAAAAAGTACCGCGTATGCAGCCCAGATGGTGGCGCAGGATGCGTCGCGTCAGGCTATGGGCCACGGACTTAAAGAAGTGGAAGTCCTGGTCAAAGGCCCTGGAGCAGGACGCGAATCCGCTGTGCGCGCTTTACAGGCGATCGGGCTCGATCTCACCGTAATTCGCGACGTAACGCCGGTGCCGCATAACGGTTGTCGCCCGCCAAAACAGCGTCGCGTTTAATGACACCCTTCAACGATTTAACGACCTAACGAAATCACATGGCTAGATACACTGGACCAAAAACCAAAGTGAGCCGCCGGTATGGCGTGCCAATTTTCGGTTCGTCGAAAGCGTTGGAGCGAAAAAATTATCCACCCGGCATCCATGGCCCGAGGGGCTCCCGGCGCAAGCAATCCGATTACGCGATTGCCCTCGGCGAAAAACAGAAACTGCGATATCAATACGGACTGCTTGAACGACAGTTCCGGCGCATTTTCCAGCGTGCGTTGCGCAAACGCGGCGTGACCGGTGAAACGCTTCTCCAGCTTCTGGAAACAAGACTCGATAATGTTGTTTACCGCCTTGGCTTCGCGAATACCCGTAGTGCAGCGCGACAACTCGTGTCGCACGGTCATGTGCTCGTGAACGGCCGTCGCGTAAACGTCGCCTCGTACAACGTCAAGGCAGGCGACGAAATTACGGTCAAGGATAAGCCGAAATCACGGCAACTTGTGCTGCGCAATCTGGATCTTACTCAGATTGTTCCCGTGCCCGATTGGCTGACCGTCGATCGCGACGGGCTCAGCGGCAAAGTTGCGCGGATCCCTTCCCGGGAAGAAATGCAGCCGATCGTGAACGAACAGCTCGTGGTCGAGCTGTATTCACGCTAACCTGTAGCGGTGCTCCATGAGCGCCGCGCACGATTGGCGGGAGGATCAGCGGTCATAGACCTCCGCTACAGTTCGCTTCGATAAACTCGAGGGCTTTATCGTAGCTCTTGCGCTGGAGATAATGCTTCAACTGCGGATTTGTTGAAGACGGAAGCAACGCTTGCAGTCGATCGATTTTCTCTGAGACGGCGCGCAATCGATCGATGTGAGTTGCGTGATCACCGCGGCTTTCCTCGTCGCGAATGATTGCGAGTCGTTCTCGCAAAGCCTGCGCTAAATCAGCCAGCGCGTTTTGCATTTCAGTAACACAGGCATCTTGCCTGTCTCGTCAAGCGGGCATCCTGCCTGCATCGTGGACGGCAGGCTGGGAAGCCTGGATGACATTGCCAGGCTGGAAGCCTGAGTTACTTTGCCTGCGGCTCCCGCGCGCCGGATTGATTGGTCGTTAAAAACGTCTCGGTTTAGCGCCGAACCTCAGCCAGCAACTGCCGCTTCGCTTCGAGCCAATCGGATTCGGCATCACCGGGCAAAGCAAATCTGCGGCGACGTTCGGAAATGAAATAGGCCCGGAGACGGACCGCCTCGTCTTCAGGTTCTGCGGACACGGCGGTTACGTCTGGCTGTGGAGAAGGCGAAATTTGTGTACGTCGCTTGTTCGCATCTCCTGTCCTGCTCGGTTTGCGCGGCTTTTTAGCAGCCGTTGGCCGTCGCGGTGTCTGGCGTTTGCTCATTTGTTTTGTTGTTGCCGGCGCGTCGGACTCCTGCACCGGTTGAATGGTCTCTTCGGCAGTTTTCTTTTTCTTTGGCACAGCTGTTCAGTGGTTAAATGACCTCAATTCGTTATCGTTCATCGACTCGTTCGCAAGTGCTTTCTCGTCGTCATCGCTAGATTGGGTAAATTGAGCAAGACATGATCGGCATGAAACAGTTCGTTCTTCGCTGGGCTGCCACCACGGTTGCAGTGATGGTCGCCTCATCTGTTATCCGTGGAATCCATTATGACACGTGGGCCGCGCTCATAGGGGCGTCGCTCTTGCTCGGTATTCTCAACGCATTTGTACGGCCATTTTTGTTGATCCTTAGCGCACCGATCATTCTAGTTACGCTCGGCTTGTTTATTCTTGTATTGAATGGGCTCCTGTTGCTTCTGGTGCACACTGTCGTTCTTGGATTTCATGTAGACAGCTTCTGGAGCGCATTCTGGGGCGCGATCGTGATCAGCGTTGTCAGCTGGATTTTGAGTGCGTTTTTTCGCGGGAGCGATGGACGCGTGCATGTGTTGACCCATCACACGAAGACACGTCAAGTCCGGGGTCGGGTCCTTGAGGACCAGGACCGCCAGTGACACTCGCTTACACGAATTCAATCGAGATATTTGCTGAGCCGCGCTCGCAGCTCTGTGCGAGCACGAAAAAGGACACTCTTCACCGCCGGCACAGAAAGGTCGAGGACCTCGGCGATTTGTTCGTAGCTGAGCTGTTGATATCGGCGCAGCACAACCGCCATTCGCTGGGTTTCCGGAAGCCGCTGAATCGCCTCTTCAATGGCCTCCTGTAACTCGGCTTCCAAAAAAGATTCATCTGGCGCGAGATTTGTCTCATCTTTCAAAGGCAGATCTTCCACGCCTGCTTCTGATTGCAGCGGAACATGAGGGCGACGCTTGGTCCGGCGCATCTCGTTAAACACCAGGTTACGAGTGATTTTCAGCAGCCACGTCGTGAACTTCGCACGCGGAACATACCGGCGCGCGCTTTTCCAAACCCGGATAAATACCTGCTGTGCGATATCTTCCACGTCCGAACTGCTGCCGAGCATTCGCGCGACGGTGCCGGCTACCAGCGTTTGATGTTTCTCGATAAGC
>JAICUQ010000043.1 GCA_025935755.1 Chthoniobacterales bacterium
AAACAGTTCATGGGCTTTCTGCTGTTGGCGACGCTGCTCTTTTTGCTTTACGTCCTCGGCGCACAACGCGGTCTGGAGGGAGCCATCTGGGCCAGCTGTTTCCTACTTGTAATCAGCATCGCGTGCTGGATGAAAGGGGCATTCGTTGTCCCAACAGCGACAGCTGTGAAACGCAGCACCGTGTTCGTACTCATGCTCGTGCTCCTGTTCGGGGGTGGTGCTTATTTCATCGGCGACAAATTTCAATCCACGAAAATCGCTTCCGCAAATTCGCAACTCCATGGTGACTGGCATCCGTTCACACCCGAACGTTTGCAAAGCGAACTGGAACAAGGTCGCACGGTTTTTGTCGACTTCACCGCCGCGTGGTGTCTTACCTGCAAATTCAACGAGGCGAGTGTGCTCGAGGCACACGATGTGCGCGAGGCGTTCCAGCGTCATGGGATTGTCAAAATGAAAGCCGATTGGACCAACGGCGATCCCGTGATCACAAAGTTGTTGCAACAGTTTGGCCGCCCGGGTGTTCCGCTCTACGTGCTTTATCCCGCAAAGAACGAAGAGCCAATTGTTTTCCCGGAAGTGCTCACCAAAGGCATGGTCCTCGAGAAACTCGAAAGCGTCGGAAGAAAAATCGCGTCACAAAATTAGGGCGGCTGCAACCGGGCCGCTTCGCGTTGAAATTTCGCGGGCCACGACGACTTTTAACCCACGAACATTAAACGTCTCAGCAACTCCGTTTTCTAACAAGTCATATGAACATGAAACTATTGTTAACTCTTTTTACGTCGTTGATCGGAACCGCAGTGTTCGCCGCGGATGTGCCATCCATTGGAAGCAACGCGCCAGATTTTTCACTCACTGACGCGAACGGCAAAACGCACTCCTTGTCGCAATACAAGGGTAAGTACGTAGTGCTTGAATGGTTTAATCCGGAATGCCCGTTCGTGAAAAAGCATTACGGCAGCAATAACATGCAAAACCTGCAGAAAGAGTTTACTGACAAAGGAGTGGTCTGG
The DNA here is from genome assembly GCA_025935755.1 of Chthoniobacterales bacterium. Taxonomy (GTDB): domain Bacteria; phylum Verrucomicrobiota; class Verrucomicrobiia; order Chthoniobacterales; family UBA10450; genus Udaeobacter. The sequence continues at coordinate 1,017 of JAICUQ010000043.1, forward strand.
CTGACCATCAATTCCAATGCGCCGGGGACGCAGGGAAGTCTGACCGCAGAGGAGGCCCAGAAAATCCTGGCATCGTGGAAGACGCATGAAACTGCGCTGCTCCTGGATCCCGAAGGCAACGCAGGGCGCGCTTACGGCGCCAAGAACACGCCGAACATGGTGGTTATTAATCCGGACGGAAAAGTCATTTACCACGGTGCGATTGATAGCAAAGCAACCCCGAATCCGTCCGATATCCCAAATTCCACCAACTATGTGAAGGCCGCGCTGGACGAGTCGCTGGCAGGCAAGTCCGTCGCCACGCCGGAGACCAAACCGTACGGTTGCTCGGTCAAATACAAATCTTCTTAGCAGCCTGACACATCGAGACTTCAAAGCGGCGGTCGACTGCGACCGCCGCTTTTCTTTTGCGAATATCAAAGCGAGGCCAGAGTGCGTCGTCCACGCCCGGGCCGCCGCGTGACGGTGCTGCGGGCAGGCCACTCCCGAAGCACCTTGTGCGAAATCCAATTAGGTCGCGGTTTTTGCGGTAGCTTTTGGAGTGCGGCGCTGCTGCGCCGCTTTAATATTGCCAGCTTAACTTCCATGACGTCCGCCGAGTCAAACTCGTCCATGAAGGAGCGCTTTCTCATTCTGCTGCTCTGCGTGGTCGCTGCATTCCGTGTCTTTATGTTCTCAGCGGCATTCCCGTTTTTCAGCAACATCGATGAAGATCTGCATTTTGATCTGATCACGCAGTATTCGCATGGCGAAGTCCCGCACAGTTTCGATCCGCTGAAGGAAGAAACGCTCAACTGGATTGTTCCTTATGCTTCTCCAGAGTTTCTCGTTACACCGAATCACTTTTCCGATGGAAAATTTCCGATGCCGCTATGGAAGCAACCGTGGTCGAAAGTTGAACCGGAGATTGCGGCGACAAGAAGGGCATGGGCCAGTGAAATCAATTTCGAATCATCTCAGCCGCCACTGTATTACGTGCTGGCAGGTTTCTGGTGGTGCATTGGGAAGCACATTGGCTTCAGCGGCATTGAATCGTTGTATTGGATTCGGTTCCTGAACGTCGCGTTGATGGCGACCATGGTTTGGTTGGCTTATCTGGCCGCCCGAACAATCGCGCCGGACCGACTCGATTTGCGCGTCGGCACCCCGTTGTTAGTCGCTTTCATTCCGCAAAACGTGTTCTACGCAATGAACGATGATGTGCTGTCACCGCTTTGTTTCGGAGTGTTGTTCCTATGCGTTTTGCGATGGTTGCGAACAGATGCGCCGAGCTTACAGCTTGCGGCCCTTACAGGCGTGGTAATTGCGTGCACGTACCTGACGAAATTGTCGAATTTGCCGCTGATCGTCATCGCGGTTGCAGTCGTTCTTGCCAGAATTGTAGCAATCAGTCGGCAAATGCCGCGTGCTGGACTAATCGCGGTTGCCGTGCTCCTGGTTTGCGCCGCCGTCCCGATTGGTAGCTGGATGGTTTGGCTGAAACTGCAATTTGGCGATTTTACCGGGTCCGATGCAAAGATCGCTTTCCTGGACTGGACGCGTAAGCCGTTCGTTCAGTGGTGGCAACATCCCATCTTCACACCAGCTGGACTTTGGATTTTTTGGTGGGATTTAACGGCGCGTTTTTGGCGCGGCGAAGTTGAATGGCATGGCGAACAATTCAACTGGCAAACAGTTGATCCACTGTTCGCGATCTCTTCGCTGGTGTTCATCGCGGCAGCAGTCCTTGGATTGAGGAGGCAACTTGGAGTCTCCGCGTTCCAACGGCAGGCGATTGCCACTGCCATTCTAATGATTGCAGCAGGAATTGTGTTTCTTGGATTTCTTTCAATTCAATTCGATTTTGGCAGTTGCGTTAATCCATCCCGTGCGCATCCCTACTTTACGTCGGGGCGGTTGCTGAGCGGCGCGCTCATTCCTTTCGCGGTCAGTTATGTCTACGGGATTTCCTGCTTATGCCGTTTCGCCACTTCAAAACTTGGAAAAGCGCACCGGATCGGTACCGCGACGACACTGGCGGTACTTGGCGCAATCGTTGTCTTTTCGCAGGTCTCGGAGATTTTGATTATTTGGCCGGTGTTTTCGAGCGAACACAACTGGTTTCATCGTTAGGCTCGTCACGCCGCCTGCGCGGCAGATTGGCCTCACACAACGCCGCGTTTCCGCGGTGACATCCGGGCTACCCAACGCAGGACTGGCATTGGCATCAACCGCGCGATCAGCATCAACATTTTCATTGCAAATCCGGGAATGACGATCGGTCGGTCTGCTTCAACTCCTGCGAGGGCATCGCGCACGACTTGTTGGACTGTGACAACCAAAAACTGCGGACCGATGTCCGGCTGCACTCCCTCGCGCCTGGCTACTTGCTGGAATTCCGTTACCACAGGACCGGGACAAAGCGCGCATACACTTACTCCTGTACCGTAAAGTTCCGCCCTGAGCGCTTCAGAGAAACTTGTCACATACGCTTTCGTGGCCGCGTAAACCGCAGAGAACGGGATCGGCAGAAAACCAGCGGACGAACTGACGTTAAGAACGGCGCCGTGCTGCTTTGCGATCATGGCAGGAAGGAAATGACGAGTAACCAACGTGAGCGTAGCGACGTTCACGAGGGTCATTTCCTTGTTCCGACCGGGATCGCTCTGCCCAAAAGGACCGCTGTCGCCCAACCCGGCGTTATTGATCAAGAAATCGACTTCGAGTTTATCGCGATCGATCGATTCCAAGAAATCCCGCACCTGGTCAAGATCACTCAGGTCAGCTTTTCGAACGTGAACAACAAGGTTCGGATGCTTTCCTTTAAGTTCATCAGCCAGTTCGATCAGCCTGTCATCACGTCGTGCGACCAAAATCAGCGAGCGCGCACGACCGGCGAGTTGCCGTGCAAATTCACCGCCGATGCCGGCTGAAGCACCGGTGATTAGCGCATTGCAATCGTCGAGTTTCATCGTCGCGGCCGGAGCTTCTGCGATGCCGGGGCTCGATTCGCGGGAGCTCGCTCCTCTAGTGAATTCAACTCGCGCTTTGTCAATGGGCGCCAATGACCTTTTGGCAAATCGCTGAGCTGAAGATTCGCGATCCGAACACGGATAAGTCTTTTGACGCGATAACCCAAGGCTTCGAACATACGGCGAATCTGACGATTGATTCCCTGTCGCAGTACGACACGCAGCCGAACAGGCGATAAAGAGTGCAGTCGCGCAATTCTTGCTCGGTGACCTTCGAGAAAAATTCCGCGCAACAATTTCGAAGCCAATGCGGGGTCCCACGGGCGATCCAGTGTCACTTCGTATTCCTTTTCAATTTTATACCGTGGATGTGTCAGGCTCTGTGCAAGCTCTCCATCGTTTGTGAGGAGAAGCAGACCTTCTGTTTGTGCGTCCAGGCGTCCGATATTAAACAGCCGCCCGAATTTTGCGGGCAACAAATCAAAAACAGTATCCCGCGCGCGCGGATCTCGCCTGGTTGAAACGAAGCCAGCGGGTTTGTGCAACATGATTGTGAACGGCGAGGCAACATGAACAAGTTTGCCATTCACCTTGACGTGGTCGCGTGCATCGGGTTCTGCGCTGAAATCCGTGCAGATCTTGCCGTTGATGGTGACCCGCCCGGCTGCGATCAATTCGTCGCATTGCCGGCGTGATCCAACGCCTGCTGCGGCGAGGAAACGATTGAGGCGCATACCGCTTTCTTACACCAACTGTTATTCCGAGCGAAGTGGAGGAACCCCGCGCGACATCCAAAGCTAAAGCGACAGGATCCTTCGACTCCTCCGCGTACGCGGGATCCTCTCAGGATGACCTGCGAGAGATTAGACGTCCGGCTTCGTCTTCGGCAGGCCGATCACTTTCTGACCGTCCTTCCACTGCCCGCGTTTCTTCAGAAGTTCAACACGCTCAAAGCGTTTCAACACGTTACGCTTGGCCGCGATGGTGCTGGCTCCTTTTAAACTCCGATGTTGCGACATGGTTGGTTGAGAAGTGAAAGGGTTGATAGTTGGCTCGTTACAGGGGAAACCGGGCCGGCAGCTTAAGCCAGCGCGAAGATTTTTCAACAAATGAGCAGAACCTTTTAACTCCTTAGCTCTTGAACAAATCAACCTCTCTTAAAGCTGATTGGTAAGCACAACGTACGTGCCGGATGAAGCGACCTGATGATAAGCGTGGAACCGGCCGACAATTAGCTCTTTCCAGTAGTCAGCCCTGCTTTGCTCCACAATCAGGTAAACCGCTTCGGGTCGACTCCATTTATCCAGAACCGCTGGTTCGTTCAGGAAAATATGGGGCATGGGTGTGCCCATCGGCGCTTCTTTTCGGGAGTTTTGGTTCACAAAAAAGAATTTTCGATTCAGATAAAAAATGAGACTGCTGCTGTCGTCGAGTGGCCCTTCGAACATCGCCTGGGCGCCTGCTTCAAGGCGTGGATTCAAGTAACGAGCGACATCAGCGAGTGAAAAATAGGGGGCGATTTTCGCAACGCCTACCACCATGCTCAGGCCGGTTGGGATCATCGCGGCTGCTAACGCAACCGTTGCCAGTTTCTCGCGCTGTTTGGAAAGAAAGTACAACACGATAACCGAGAAGACCACCAACGAGACGGCGGTAATCACCAGCATCGGCCGGAGTGCGACCCACGCAGAGACAGGCATGTCATGCAGGGCTCTCCACGCTGTCCAGCGGTCATCCATCGCTCCCCAACTGCCGTTCAAAGCACGCGCGGCACGCGGCACGAACACCGCTCCGCCTGCAAGTAGCAGGCCGATAACACCCACCGCAATCACACCGGCGGCGCGCAATGACCGGGGACTCCGGTCCCAAGCCATGGCTGCCCAGAGCGCAAACGCGCTCCACATACTCATCGAGTAGTAATCCTGTCGTTGTCCCAAAAAGAGCAGCGGAATAAACACCACGCCCATCCAGCAAAGTAATAACGCGTCGCCAAAATTGATCTCGCGTGGCCGCGTGACGCGACGCCAGGCGAATGTCACCCCTGGTAAAAGCGCGATCGACCATGGAAACCACCAGGCCACATGCAGGATTGCAAATTGATAAGCAGGCACTCCGAGGAAATCGTGCGTCTCATCCGTGAGCCCGCGTAGATGTCCGAACCATTCGGACCTGACGTAACGGAAATAATGCGGGAAATGCCATTGCGCCCAGATATGCCACGGCGCCACGATCAAAAGAAAAATCAATACATATTCCCAGCGCAACAGCGCGCCAAATCGTATTCTTGCTTCGCGATAAAAAATCGAGAGCAAAACAAAAATCGCAGCGGGGTAAATAATACCGAGTACCCCTTTCGTTAGGCACGCCAATGCAGCAAAAATCCAGACAGCGGCAAACCACAGACGGCGGTCGCGCCTCCGCCCATATCCGCATAATCCACAGAACATCGCGCCTGCAATGAACGCGGTGACAAGCGGCTCGGGCATGACAATCCGCGCCAGAAGAAACGTGCCGCAAAAGCTGAGATAGATCAGGCCGGCGACGAAACCGCGCCAGTAATTGGTTAGCTTTTCGCCAATCAAAAAGATGAGTGCAGCCGTGGCCACCACCGCGAGTGCTACCGGCAGCCGGGCCGCCGCCTCATTGACCCCAAGAACCTTATATGAAGCAATGATGGCCCAGTACAACAATGGCGGTTTTTGCAGGCGCGGTATGCCGTTATTCGTTGGGAGCAACCAGTCGTGGTTCGCCACCATCTCGCGCGCGGCTCCGGCATACTGGCCCTCAGTTTCGCTGTAGAGATCGCCCGTCCCAACCGTCACCACATGTAACAGCGCCGCGAGCGCGATCAGAATCACCAATAGCACATGCCGTGTGGGCGGTGGCGGCAACGTCTGCGGCTCCAGCAGCGTTTCTTCAATACTTAAAGTGCGGGCGCCTGTGATCATTGCACGCTTTTTCCACGGGGAACCGTTCCGGATTTGCGTTCTCGATCTTCAGTGGATTCCGCTTTCTCATATGCTTTCCAATGCTCAGGCAAACGCAGCAATTTTCCGGTCGGCATTTCGATCAAGGCAAGCATCTGGCGGCACTCAGCGATCAAAGTGTTGTCTTCCTTGCGTGTGATGTGGAATGCGCACCAGAACCGTGCGCGCTCGACGCACTCCAGCCAACCCTCAATCACCAGCTGGTCGCCGAGTTTGGCTGCGCGCCGGTAATTGATCTCGGTGCGGACTACAACCGGATACGTTTGCTTTTGCGCCATCTCGACAAGCGCCAGACCGAGTTCCTCCGCAAGATGTGTGCGCGCGATCTCGATAAAACGCAGATACGCGATATTAGAGACAACGCCTCCGCAATCGGTATCGAAAAACATTACCTGCACGTTTGTGCGAATACGGGGCGCCATGGCCGATTTCACATTTTGATCTAGATTAGATTTGAGCGTTCGGTTCCGCATGTTTTTTGCTGAAAGGTACCAAACAGCATGATCATGGTTGCTTGCCAGAAATTTCGCCGCCCCCGTTTTGGGCTGTTTGCAGTCGCCGGGTTAATCGTACTGCTCCCTGCAGGCTCTGTCGCGGCGGGTCCATTGGCGTTCGCTGGAGTTCCTTTTTCTCCCGGCTCAATCGTCAAAGCCAACGTTCCTTTGAATCCTCAGGAGAAATCGTTGGCCGCCCAGGGCGGGAACAACGTGCCGCCGAATGCCGTGGCCGTGCTGGCCACTCCTTCAAACTTTGATCCGCGGAAAAGTTGGCCGGTATTGGTTGTGTGCTCTACCAGCGATTCCAAACGGCAGAATCGGGATGACCTTGCCGATTTCTATGCCCGAATCGGATTTCGGGAAGGTTGGTTGGTGCTTGCAGGCGACGGTCCGCAGCGTGCACGCAACGATAATGCTGCCTGGCGTGGAGCGATGTCGCTCGCTGCGATCGACGCGCTGCAGCGCAGTTTTCCAGGCTCGAACAAGTGGCCAGTTGCGTGTGGTGGATTTTCAGGAGGCGGCAAAGGCGTCGGCGTGCTCGCCCCATTACTGGCTAAGCATGGCTGCCGAGTCGTGGGGATTTACATCACGGGTGCCAACGAAGACCGCTTGAGTGAAGGATACGCGCGTGTGGCGCCTGGCCGCGGTTTTCTTAGGACGCCGGTTTATATTGCTGCTGGTCGGGACGACCGGATCGCCACGGTGGAACAGCAGTACGACGTAGCCGGTTCCATCAAGCGGACCGGATTCCAACGTATAAAAATCGGCACGTTCCACGGGGGACACGAAGCCAACGATGCGCAAACCTCGATCGCTTTGCACTGGTTCCTCGAGCAAGCCAAATAGACCTGGAGGGACGAGCTCCGTGAGTCCGCGTGACAGCTGTAATGTTTCGGATTCGTTAGGCGTCGCGGAGCCCAGCCGCCCCCTATGGCGTGCCGTCGCTTGTAGCGCTACGCAGCAATGATAGAAGCACGAATTACAGCGGTAAGTCCGTGGGGATCGTCGGTGCCCAGCGCGAGTTTTTTGCCGTTGCGCAATCTGATGAGTACGGCATCGAAGCCGGAAACGTTATAAAGCCAGCCAAACGGGGTTAGATGAATGCCCCAGCCATACCACCAACGAATTCGAACCGGTTCACATCCGACAATCTCCGCAAGCCGCACTTTCTTCCGGATAACGCCAATTCCAAATGTCGCGCACAAAACCTGATCCTCGATTGTGATTTTGAGTCTGTAGAACAGGACGAGGCAGACCAGCAGGATCACCGAAATGATTATTGGTGGCGGGTGATGACCGATTAATCCCGCATTGGCAACCAGAATGATCGCCAAAACCGGCCAGATAATTGCATGACCGATTTGCATGTGCGCGTAGCGCGTCACAGAAGCTTATCGGACTCGGCCACGATGACTGTTTGTCGAAACTTCTCGAGGGACTTCACCAGATTGCCTGGCAACGGTCGTACCCGATCGAAGATGCGGGGGGCCAGCGGTTTGGCCGTAGTATAACCAGCCGAAAACATTTCCATACGCGCATCCAGATTATCTATATAATGCAGCGCCATGGCCTCCGGTGTCTTTGGCGCCACCGGCGAACCAAATTCCGGCTCGCCGTGATGTGCGCCGATGAGGTGCAACAGGTGCATTCGCACATCTTCAGACGCGGGCGTGAGCTTATTCCAGGCGTCGGCGTTTTCGACGCTCAATCTTCTCCACAACGCATTGACGAGTTCAAGTCCGATGGAGATGTGCCCCATGAGTTCGCCCAATTCATCATAATTCATGATGAATCCGTTCTCAGGCAGCGCGTTTTCCCAAAGTTTGCCGGAGTCGTGGAAAAGAATTCCTGCGAGCAACAAATCGAGGTTTAGCTCGGGATAAAGAGGCGCCATCGCTTTTGCGACGCGCATCATTTGCGCCGTGTGCTCGACCAGACCGCCGCGCCTGGCGTGATGATAACTCCGCGCAGCCGCGGTGCGCCGGAACCGATCGCCCCATTCGGCCAGGAAACCTTCACCTAAAGCGCGCAACCGTGGATCGGCTATGTGAGTTATGGATTCACTGACAAATTGGAAATCTCTCGTTTGTTTCGCCCGCAAATCCGCAGGGCCTTGGAGCAGTTCGTTTTTCTCCTGTTCGGTCAGCGGGCGCACCATCCACTTGCGAGCGTCGAGCCCATATTGCGATCGGTAGAAATCCGCGGTGAGCTCGATGAAGTCCTGGCTGGTCAACGCGCTGCACGTTTTGTACGCGGGGTGGTCGCTCCAGACGCGCAGCGTCATCCGGTCGCATGCGTCAGCTAACGTGAGCTCACAATACGGCTGCTGTTCGCGAGTGAGCTTCGGCGTCGCGCTTTCCACCTGCACGTGCACGCGTGCAGAGGCCGGTCCATTCTGTGTCGTTCGGCGAATTTCCGTGAGCGTCAGCAAATTCATTCTGTTGAAATGTATCACAGAGCGCAATTTTCCGGGAGCGCACGCTTCAGCGTGCAGTGTTCCGCATCTTGCAGAACACAGAAGCGCCGGCAGGATGCCAAGGTTGGGCACGCAGGATGCGCGCGCTCCCCGAAAAAATCGCGTTGTAGCACAGGCATCTTGCCTCTGGGGCAATCGGGCGTCCCGCCTGATCGGCGTTGCGAAGGCAGGCAAGATGCCCGCTAGGCCCACAGACAAGGAGGTCTGTGCTACGTTCTGTCTCTCATGTTTGTAAAGGGCCTTGAATGCACTGCGTGCGGGCTTGAACACGATTCATCCCGTCTGCAAAATCTCTGTCGCTCCTGCGGTAAACCGTTGTTTGCAATCGTCGATCTCGCCGCGGCAAGCCGAACAATGACCCGTGAAAGCCTGCCGGGGCGGGAGAGATCGTTGTGGCGTTATCGCGAAGTATTACCGTTGCCATCGGACGTCGAGCCAGTCTCGTTAGGTGAAGGCGGCACACCGTTGCTGCGTGCATCCCGGGCCTGCCGGACTGATGACGTAGATCTTTGGATTAAAGACGAGTCGCTCAATCCCACGCAGAGTTTCAAAGCACGCGGAATGAGCGTCGCCGTTTCAATGGCAAAGCATTTGGGTGCGAAAAAGTTGGCAGTCCCCAGCGCGGGCAATGCTGCGGCGGCACTCGCTGCGTATGCGGCTCGAGCGGGTATCGAGGCGCACATCTTCATGCCACGCGATACACCGCGCGCAAATGTGGTCGAATGTCGCGAAACGGGTGCTCACGTCACGCTAATTGACGGATTGATCACCGATTGCGGCGCGGAAATCGCCCGCAGAAAAGAAAGTGAAGCTTGGTTCGACATGTCGACGCTCAAGGAGCCGTATCGGGTGGAGGGGAAAAAGACCCTTGGTTACGAATTAGCGGAGCAACTCAACTGGGAGTTGCCCGGCGTGGTTCTTTACCCGGCTGGCGGCGGCACAGGGCTCATCGGCATGTGGAAAGCATTCGATGAAATGGAAACCCTCGGCTGGATCGGAAAGAAACGGCCGCGCATGTTCGCCGTGCAAGCTGCCGGGTGCGCGCCGATCGTTCGCGCATTCGAAGCCGGAGAAAAAAGCGCCGTCGAGTTTCCTAATGCCCACACGATCGCTTCCGGGTTGCGCGTGCCAAAAGCGATTGGCGATTTCCTGATGCTGAAAATTATTCGCGACTCAAATGGCGGCGCGATCGCCGTCGAGGACGAAGAAATGATCCGCGTCACGCGCGAAGTGGGAGCCAAAGAAGGTCTCTTCGTCTGTCCCGAAGGCGCAGCGTGTTTCGTAGCTTTGAAATTGCTTCGATCCGCCCGAAAAATCGCGTCCGGTGAACGCGTAGTGATTTTCAACACAGGTTCGGGAATCAAATATCTTGAAACGTACGATCGTGGATGACGCACTGCCGCTCCATCCAAACTGAACTCTCGCCGTCCGAATCATTCAAGACCGAGAATAGAAGCCCAGAGTTTGCCGGGTTTCGCGAAGCTTTCGGAGTGCAACACGTCCTTGTGTCGCCGTGAAACCACTGCGTCGGCTCCCAAAAGCACGGCAGAGACTGCCGTTCTCCAAAAGCATTGCAGTGCGAAAGTTTGCCACGGTCCGCTTCTATTCGCGCATTCACGCCAGAAAAAATCTTCGCGACGCAACGATTCTTACTTGCTGTGAAACTGAAACCGATGGCGGGATTTTCCTGCAGACAGCGTCATGCCCGTTTGCCCGCGAAGATGGAGATGCGTTTTGCGAACGCCCTGGATGGCTCGGCATAGAAACGACGTCCGAGTTCCAGCGCGTCACGGCGCAATCGTTTGCAGCGTTTAGTAATCAACTTCTGGAGCTTTAGAATTTCATGCGCGAGCGCTGCGTCACCGCTTTCCTTCTCGAGACGCGCGCGTAGAAACTCCAGATCGTGCTCGTTTCCCAGCAATTCGCCGAGAATTTCCGCTGCGTGAGCCATTTCCTCCAGGACCGTTCGGTTCAATGGCTGCAAAATTCGTAACTCATACCACACATCCTTCACACGCTTGCGCCAGGCATGGAAATTTTCCGGCGTCGGTTCATCGATGGTCTTTGCGAGTGTGCATTGTCCGCGCCTGTAAATCTTGCATACGGCGTCGCAAATCTGTCTCCAATTCAAGTCGTCCAATGGCCAGTTCATCAGGCGCGCTTTCAAGTTCTCCAATTGTGGAACTGCTTTGCGTTGCCAGCCGGCGAATGCGGCGGAGAAACTTTCCCGTTCGAGCAGCAACAATTCCTCGGTTCGCGGAAAGAGTTGCCTGTCGGTGTTTTTCGCTGCCTTATCGCGCAGTTGCGTGAATGTTTGCAATCGCACCTGCGCATCGCGCAGATCGGATACCAAGCGTCCGATGTTGCGCACGCGACGATTCTCCTCTGCGTGACAATTTTTACCGACCGCTGCGATCGCGAGCCGCATTGCAGCGCGAAGTTTCTTAAGATATTTGCGAACCTCATGAACGGTGACGCCACATTGTTCGGCCGGGTTTTGGCAACAATGCAAAGCCGAGTCGATTTGGTCGCCGAAAACTCGCTTCAACCCTTCTGACAAGGGTTCGCGCATTTTCAATTTGAAGGTCATTGCCCTTTCTATGTGAGAGCGAGACGCACGTTGCTGTAGCGTTTTTCGCCGGTCACTTCTCGCCCAAACCACGATGGCGGTTCGAATCTGCGGCAACTGGCGGTGTCGGGAAATTCCACCTCTGCAACAACAAGACCGGCATGACGGCCGCGATAAATATCGACCTCAATCAGCACACCTTGCCATGGGATTTCGTAACGCACTTTTGTCAGCCTTCTCCCAGCCGTACCCGGCCAGAGTGTTGCGAACTGTTTCGGGCTCACTTTGACCTCGCGCTCTTCGCGATGGGTGCCTCGACCGACTTTAAACGTGAGAGATGTAGCCTTCCCGCTCCTTCGCAACCGAACCTGTCGACTCGTCGACTCAGTTGCCAGGTAGCCTTGTTCGATAACGAAATGTTGCGCGCGCTTCAGGTTGTCCGGTAACGATTTGACTAAAAACTTCCGCTCAATTTCCCGGTAATGCAGCGTTCGATTTTTGCCAGCCACGAGTTTGTACATCGTACGCGTGATGGATTCAGTGTCGAGACATTCACGCGCGGCTCGCGTTGTCAGTGAGCCATTGTCGCATCGTTAGTAGTTCTGAAGTTTACCATCCCGCCGTGCCCAATTGTCGGGCATCTCTGTGAGACGCCTGGAGTTGTTTTGCTGCCTGGCCTAACGATTCCCATGGTATGGTGCGGCCACCCCCTGTGCGGCGTCGGATCCACAAAGGTACTGCGGGCCGTCCTCTGCCCGCCGTAATAGTACGGAATGCAAAATGCATTGGGCGTTTTCCACACTCCTTCGTGAATCGTATGTATCACGGGTCAGCGATTTGCGACGGTCGCAAAGCCCCGCTACAGAAACATGATGAAAACTTCATGTTTGTTATCCGGGATCTTCTTTTGTGTCGCGGCGAGTGTCCTTGGGAATGATGAACTAAGACAGCGTTTGCAACCGGCGCTTGAAGTGATTACGCCGGATGGTTTGCTCGCGCACATTAAGGTGCTCGCTTCGGATGAATTTGAGGGGCGCGCGCCGGGGTCAAAGGGCGAGGACCTTTCGGTGAAGTACATCACCGATCAGTTCAAAAAAATCGGACTTAAACCGGGGAACCCCGACGGAACATACACACAGGAAGTCCCCCTCGCCGGGATCAAAAGCGAACCGCAAATGTCCTTCGTTATTGGCGATAAAACCATGGATCTGAAATATCCGGATGATTTTGTGGCTTCATCGGCACGGCTCCAGCCGGAAATCAAGGTCGAGAAATCGGATCTGGTGTTTGTCGGATACGGCGTCGTCGCGCCGGAGTACGGCTGGGACGATTACAAGAACGTCGATGTGAAGGGCAAGACCATACTCATGCTGATCAATGATCCGCCCATTCCCTATCCAAAAGATCCGTCAAAACTGGACGACAAGATGTTTAAAGGAAAAGCGATGACGTATTACGGCCGCTGGACTTACAAATATGAGATCGCGGCGAAAAAAGGCGCGGCGGCGGCGATCATCATCCACGAAACGGAACCGGCCGCGTACCCGTGGCAGGTGGTGCGAACGAGCTGGAGCAAAGAAAACTTCGAGCTCGATAACGCGAATAAAAATATGGATGCGGTCCCGGCGCGTTCCTGGATCACACTCGATGTCGCCAAAAAATTATTGGCTGATTCCGGCCAGGATTTCGATGCCCTGAAGAAATCGGCGATCAAAAAGGATTTCCGGCCTGTAGCCCTGAATGCCAAAGCCAACATTGATATCAAACAGGAAGTGCGCTCGTTTAAATCGCACAACGTCATCGGGAAACTCGAAGGCAGCGATCCCAAACTGAATGGTGAATACGTCCTTTATACTGCGCACTGGGATCATCTCGGCCGCCATCCCGAATTGCAAGGCGACCAGATTTTTAACGGCGCAATCGATAACGCGTCAGGCGTTGCCGGAATCATCGAGATCGCAGCCGGATTCTCGAAAATAAATCCGGCGCCGAAACGGTCGGTGTTGTTCATGGCAACCACAGCCGAAGAAGCGGGATTGCTCGGCGCCAAATATTATGCGGAGCATCCACTCTATCCCCTGGACAAAACGCTGGCGGACATCAACCTCGATACACTAAACGTCTGGGGCAAAGCGCGCGATATGGAGGATCTGAGTTTTGGTTTTTCCACTCTCGACGATCTACTCGTCGCGGCGGCCAAACAGCAAGGCCGTAAAGTCATCCCGAACAGTCGCCCTGAAAAAGGGATGATTTATCGGGCTGATAATTTTGAATTCTCAAAAGTGGGCCTGCCTTCGCTTTACATCGGCAAAGGTGAACATCTTCTCTCCCGTCCCGAGAATGCGCCACTCAGGTCCGACGAATATGACTCGACAGATTACCACCAGGTCACCGACGAAGTGAAACCCGATTGGGATCTCTCCGGTGCGGTGCAGGATGTTCAACTTGTATTCGAAGTTGGTTATGAAGTCGCGAACGGCGATAAGTTTCCTGAATGGAAACCAGGAAACGAGTTCCGCGCAAAAGGCTCCGCCTCACGGGGTGATTAGCATCAGCGCACAGAGATGTTTTATGTTTATGGCTTCATTCGAAGCAGACTGCCGGGCTTTACATCGGATTTTCAACCGATCTACCTCGACGCTTGAGCGAGCACAAGAACGGAGCTGCGCAGGCCACGAATTTCCGCGCTCCATGGCGCCTGATTTACTACGAAGCATACACGGAGGAAGCAGATGCCTGCTGGACGGTAATGGCAGGTTTATGCGACATGTTCGGGCCCGAACATGACGTCGACGCGGCCGCGCTTACGAAACTGACTAAAACCGCTTACACCGACATGAAGAAACGCGTCAACGCCGAGGCACTGGCTTAAGCTGCTATCGTTAGGCCTGTCATGTTTCCAGATCTCGACTCCTCACGGCTCAAACGATCGTTTGAGTATTTTGTCGACCATTATGCGCCCGCGGAGTTGACCAACGCTCCACAGCGGGATCTGACCTTGACGATGGCAGAATTCATAGACGGCACACAGGATTTTTGCGGTGAACGCGTGTCCGGGATTGATCAAGATTTGCAGAAGCGAAACGCTTACACACTATCCTTTTTGCGTGATTACTTCACACGATGGCGATCTAATGAAAACGAACCCGAAGGTTGACGCGTTTGTTAGGAGATCCAATAAATGGCGACGAGAATTTGAGGAATTGAGGAAGATCTGTCTTGGTTGCGGGCTCGTGGAGGAATTGAAGTGGGGCAAACCTTGTTACACCCATCAGGGTAGTAACATCGTTCTGATACATGGATTCAAGGATTACTGTGCACTTCTCTTCTTCAAGGGTGCTTTGTTAAAGGATCCCAGGCGGATCCTCATTCAACAAACAGAGAACGTTCAAGCTGCGCGCCAGATCCGGTTCATCAATGTTCAGGACATTCAGCAATCGACCCTGAAACGCTATATAAAAGAAGCCATCGAGGTAGAAAAAGCCGGCTTGGAAGTGAGTTATAAAGAGACTTCGGAATTTGCGATTCCCGAAGAATTGCAAAACAGACTCGATAACTCTCCCGGGCTGAAAAAGGCCTTCAACGAGTTAACTCCAGGGCGGCAAAGAGGGTATATCCTTTATTTTTCTGCCGCAAAACAATCCGCAACACGCGAGGCGCGGGTTGAAAAATGTGTGCCTCGAATTCTCCAGGGAAAAGGATTGAATGACTGATGCCAGGAAACACATTTACAGCCCCTTCAAAGAGCTTACGAACTACGCGTTTATTGTTCGATATGCCGCGTTCCCTATGATTGTGACTTTCGGCATTGTGGATGTGGAAAGCCCACCTGGTGCGACGAACTGTTTTAAGACACTCGTTAGACACATTTAGTAACACGGTAACAAACAGATGATCACCTCAATTCACACGTTGATTTACTCCGATGATGCGAATGCGACGCGGGCGTTTTTCCGGGATGTGCTCGGCTGGAAGTACGTACGCGAAGACTGGGATAACGATTGGCTGATCTTCAAATCGGGACCGAGTGAACTGGGCGTGCATCCAACGCACAGCGTCTGGGAAGGGGAAGCTTACGACCATCCGCGGCAGCATTCGATTGCGCTGATGTGCGATGACATCGATGCGACGGTCGACGAGTTACGTTCGAAAGGAGCGCAGTTCCGCACGACAATTGAGCAGCGCGAGTACGGCCGGATCACCATGATGATCGTGCCCGGCGCGGATGACATCCAGTTATACCAGCCGAGCCACAAGGTCGCGTACGATCTTTAGCGGCGAGGCCGATTTACCATTCCGAGCGAAGCCCGGCGAACTCGAGGCTGCAACGCAGCCGCGAAAACTTTCGGGGCGAGGCCAAACGTTCAATCCCCGTCTGTATCGCGGCTTCCTTGGCCGCTTCATTCTCGACTCTGTTCGGGACGACAGATCAAAACACGACTACCGCGAGGAGGCGCCTCACCCAGGAGCGACGGATTCCCAGCCGTCGTGTTTCGGGATGCGTCCGCCTCCGCTAAGGCTATCGCGAGCAGGCAAGCCGTCGCTCCTTGTACATGTGCCACCAACATCCACGTAATACGGAGCGTTGCGCATGCGCGGCTGATCGGCAATCGTTAGCACATGCCGCAAGCTCAGGCCACGCCGCCGCCGACTCAAGACAAAGGCGGTGCGACCGCTGTTCCGCAGGTTCTCCAAAGCGTCCCTGGCCGTTTTCGCGATCCGAAAAATTTCATCAACCGCGAGCTTAGCTGGCTTGCGTTCAATCAACGCGTTCTGGAGGAGGCGCAGGATCCCACGCAACCACTCATCGAGCGAGTTAAGTTCCTCACAATTTTCAGCTCAAATCTGGATGAATTTTTCGAGATCCGGGTAGCCGGCATCAAACAACAGATTGAAAGCGAAACCAGCGATGTTGGTCCGGACGGCTTGAGTGCCACAGAAGTATTCGATCGCATCCAGAAAACGGTGCGTGAACTCGTGGCGACGCAATATGCGCTTTGGAAGAACGAATTACTGCCACGGCTCGCAGAGAACGGGATCTACGTTCGAGAAATGGCGGAGTTGTCGGCGAGACGCACGGCATGGGCGAATCGCTATTTTCAGCAGGAAGTTCTTCCCATGCTGACGCCGCTGGCGGTAGATGCCAGTCATCCCTTCCCGCATCTCTTGAACCGCAGCCACAATCTGCTGGTACGCGCGAAGACACGCCGCCGCGGCGAGCCGCTGCACGCCATTGTCCAGGTGCCGCGAGTTGTGCCCCGACTCATCCTGATGCCCCGCGGCACCGGTGCCAACGAGCCATGGGAATACATTTATCTGGCCTCCTTGATGAAACAGCACATCGGCGAATTATTTCCTGGCTTGATCCTGGACGGCGTCCACGCGTTTCGCGTCACGCGCAACAGCGATCTCTACATCGATGATGAGGAAGCGGAGAACCTTTTGCGAACCATCGAGCAGGAACTGCGGCGCACCAGCCGCGGCAACGCCGTGCGGCTGGAAGTCGAAGTCGATTGCCCCAAAGATTTTCTGGAGCTTCTCCTGGAGTTTTTCGATCTGTCTGAAGCAGATGCCTACAAGATCGATGGGCCATTGACGATGACGCATCTGGCTCCGCTGGTTGCCAACGACGCCTTCGCGAAATTGAAAGACCGCCCGTTTCAACCGGCTCGCGATCCGGCGTTGCCGCCACACGCGGATTTCTTCGAAGTGTTACGCCGGCAGGACGTATTGCTGCATCATCCTTACGACAGTTTCGATGAAGTCGTCGAGTTGGTGGAGATTGCAGCGAAAGATCCGCAGGTGCTCGCGATTAAAATGACCCTGTATCGCACCAGTGGAGACTCGCCGATTGTGGAGGCACTCATCGACGCCGCGAAGGCAGGAAAACAGGTCACTGCGATCGTGGAACTGCGCGCGCGTTTTGATGAAGCAAGCAACATTCAGTGGGCCAGACGGCTTGAAGAAGCCGGCGCGCACGTGATCTATGGGGTAGTAGGTCTCAAGATTCATTGCAAAGCGTTGCTGATCGTTAGGCGCGATGCAGACGAACTTCGGCGTTACGTCCATCTTGGTACAGGAAATTATCATTCGCGGACCGCGCGCATTTACACCGACTTCAGTCTGCTCACCAGTGAACCGGAGCTGAGTGAAGAAGTCGCCACGGTTTTCAATACCCTTACCGGCCTCGCCGGCTATCCCGGATTAAAAAAACTAATGGTGGCTCCGTTCGATTTGCACAGCCGGTGCATCAAACTCATCGAGCGCGAGCGCGACAACGCGCTGGCAGGCAAGCCGGCCCGAATCGTGGCGAAAATGAACGCCCTTGTGGACCAGGAAATCATCGAGAAGCTGTACGAAGCGTCCTGCGCTGATGTGACCATCGATCTGGTCGTGCGCGGGATTTGTTGCCTGCGTCCCAAAGTTCCAGGTCTGAGCGAAAATATTCGCGTGATCAGTATCGTTGGCCGATTTCTGGAGCACAGCCGGATTTATTATTTTGAGAATGGAGGGCAACCGCGGGTTTATCTGTCGAGCGCGGATTGGATGCCGCGAAATTTTTACCGGCGAATCGAGCTGGCTTTCCCGATCGAGACACCAGCATTGCGGGATCAAATCATCAACGATGTCATTCCGGCGTTTCTAAACGATCGCGTGAAAGCGCGTGAATTGCAGGCGGACGGCACTTACAAACGCCTGCGGCCGGAGGGCACGGAACCACGGCGGCAGGCGCAATGGCAGTTTCGTGAAGTATCGCGGGAACGCACGAAAAAGCTTGGTGGTTCGACCAAAAAAGTGCGTGCGGACAGACTGGTACCGATTGCAGTGGTGAAAGAGACCGGCGCGTCCGCAGCGACTAAGTCGGAGACGAAGTGAAAAAGAAAATCCTCGTCATCGATGTCGGTGGATCCAATGTGAAGGCGATGATCTCGCGTGCGCACCGGCGAAAATTCAAATCCGGCCCGGAGATGACGCCGCGCGAGATGACCACCGAGCTCAAGTCTTTGGTGAAGGACTGGGCGTTCGACGCGATCTCGATCGGCTTTCCTGCGCCGGTGCGGAATGGCTCTATTTTGATCGAACCCAAACATCTTGGACCGGGCTGGACACGATTCAATTTCGAGAAGTCGTTAGGCAAACCGGTCCGCATCATCAATGACGCCGCCATGCAGGCGCTCGGCAGTTATCGCGGCCGGCGAATGTTGTTTCTCGGGCTGGGCACCGGGCTGGGTTCGACACTGATTTGGGAAAGCAATGTGCTCCCGCTTGAGCTCGGCGATCTGCCTTATGGCAACGATCACATTATCGAGGATTATCTCGGCAAATCCGGACTGAAAGAGTTGGGCGAAAAACGATGGCAAAACGAAGTCCTTCGCGCCGTGGTGTTGTTGAAGAAATCGCTAATCGCCGATTACGTCGTCCTCGGTGGCGGTTCCGCAAAGAAACTGGATCGATTGCCGGAAGGCGTCCAGCTTGGCCATAACCGAAACGCATATCTCGGCGGCGTACGCCTCTGGCAAACCGAACCCGGCACGCGCCGGACGAAATGGCAAATCCTTTGAGGACGTTAATAGAGTTACAAAGTTACATTGGATCACACTGCGATTCCTCCACCTTAACCTTGTAATGATTAACGATTAACGATGTCACTTTTGTAACCCTTTTCGATGCAACTGTACTTTCTCAGACACGGCGAAGCCGATTGGCCGCACTGGACCAAGCCGGATGACGAACGGCCACTCACCGATTTTGGCAAAAAAGAAGTACGCCAGGTAGGGAAGTTTCTGAAGCGCCTCGAGGTGAAGGCAAATCTCGTTGTGACCAGTCCGCTCCCGCGTGCGTTGCAGACTGCAGAGATCGCTGCAGAACAGCTGAAAGCAAAATTGCAACAGGACGAAGCGCTCGAGCCGGGATTTGGGATTACCGGGCTACGAACTCTGCTCAAGCGGCATCACTCAAAAGCTTTGATGCTTGTTGGGCACGAGCCGGATTTTTCAAGTGTGATCTCTGCGTTGACAGGTGCTTCGCTCAAACTTTCCAAAGCCGGCGTCGCATTGGTCGACCTCGATCCCGAAACCGAGAAGGGAAGACTTCTCTGGTTATTCCCGCCAAAGCTCGCGCGCAAGTCGAAGTAGACAGATCGAACTCTAAAGTAGCCCGAGCGTCCTCGCTTGCGAGTCGACGAACGCGGAACCCAGAGGCTCGCCCTACTGTTACATCTGAATGCGCCTGTGCGGAAAAATCTTGTTACTGAACGAACAACTGGAGCTACACGCTGTGTTCTGATTAAGAACCTTCATTGATGAGTTAGATGACGTATCGCCCGGGCAAGGTCGCGAAGTTTGCGCCTTTCTTTTTGACAGGTCGGGCGGCAGGTGTTACCGCGGCGATTTCAAACCACTTAAACCAAAATCAAACCGGTCTTGGAGTTGGATGCGGTTGCGAGCTGGTCTGTGAAGCAAACCCCGCTTTGTAGCTTCCATACATCCCTTAACTACACTCACAAAAGCAGGTGTAAGGGCAGTGCTGTCCCTGTTTGGATCTACGCTCTTCCAGTTCACTACAAAGCAGAATGTAACTGGGATTTTGCCGACAACCATCTGACCAGCATACGAAAGGGCATGAAAGTCCGCTACATTGCTCACATCCGCTACCCAATCGCCGCTGCCCCCTTTGCCGTAGCCGACCGTATCGTTGGGAAAAAAAGTGTTGCTTAGGTGAATACGCTTAAATTCAGCTAACGTCTCTGGTTTGGTGAAAAATGCGCCAGCGAGAGCGCGTTTGTAGTAAGAGACCAGATCATCTGCAGTGCTGGCCAGGGTCTCCCGATTGTTTAGAGGTTGTCGTGGCGGGCCGAGCAGTTGCCTTGACCTCAATACTTGTTGCACTCCGGACCAGCCGATGTCTACACCCAGTGGCGCACCGACGTTGTAGGAGAAGAAGCGTCGTGTGGAATCAGGAATCAACGTCGCGTTCAGCCCGGCCGCGGCGATGAACGAACGAACGCGGTCAGGACCTACCCGCCGCAGCGCAATGTCCGTCGCCGTGTTGTCGCTATGGGTTATTGCCGCTTCAAGAATGGAGCGGCCCGTAGCCGTTCCGGTCAAGTTGAGCAGGACGGAGCTGCCATCTGTGCGAACATTGTCATTGACGGGCAGCTGTTCGTCTTCAGAAAGGCGCTCGTCCTCGACGTCGCGCAAATACTGGCACACGATCAGAGTTTTGATTGCACTGGCGACAAAGAGCTGAGTGCTTGCTGTATCTGACGCCACTGTGTCATCGCCGATGTCAATACGAACGCTCGTTGTCCCGGGAAATTGTTTGAATCGGGCAAGCTGCGTCTGCAATCGATGTAACGAGTGTGCGGACAATGCCGAAGTTTCGCTGCTTTGACCAGCGAGGACGATCAGTGGGGCCATCATGGCAACAATGTAAAGGACCAGGCCAAATAATCGGCTCTGATTCAAATGAGCGGACTGAGGATGCGATCTTGTATTCATTTCTAGCCGATTCGTTTTAAGGCTGAGGGTCTGGCGGATTTCTGCGCGGGCGTAACAGTAGGGAGCCGTGGCAAGCACGCTATACTTATTTCGCACTCGGGGGGCCAACCTGTTCGCGAATGGAGCTGCGGGGACGCGAGCGACATGGATAGCAAACCGGCAGGTCGAAAGAGCGGGAGCGAATAAGTCACACTTTCGGAGTTGGCTTCACAGCACTCTGGCTGATCTGGCCGCGGCAGCGGCCCTTTGATCCAGAGAAATTTAATCCACCCACATCAGCTCCTTTGGGCCAGCCGGGGCCACAGTAGTTAGGCGCACGATGCGGCAGCAGCTCTGTGTGAACCTAAAAGCAAGAACTTCGCTTTCCGAATGACTCCCGACCAATCGATTGGCTGCGCTTACCAACTACAAGCAAACGCAGGCCCGTTTGGCGTGAATGCAGCACCGGAATGCTTTGAACGATTGCGCTTCCCCATGGTGAT
>JAICUQ010000015.1 GCA_025935755.1 Chthoniobacterales bacterium
CAGGTGTCATCGGTCGAGCCATCATCAATGACGATGATTTCGAAACGGCATCCGGTCTGTTGCAACGCTTCCCTCAGATCCGATAATAACTCGCTCAGATGAGAGCCCTCGTTGTACAGCGGAACGACCACTGAGATCAGCGGCACAGTCGGCGAGACCATTGAGTCAGATTATCGTTCTTGGCGACTTACAGCAATGTCCCGACAAATGTTTTGTCACGGATTCTGGCCATGGCGAAGCAGAAATTCATGCTACTCGCTCCCGTTATAACGGGCATGCCGGATATTCAAGATTTGTAAACATCTTTGCGGTCGTTCGCTGTGAACTCATCTGGATCAATAGTGCGCCGGTTTTATCGCCGAGGTTTCTCCTCCCCAACTGAATCATCGGGACTTCGCGCGCAGCACTTTCACGGTCAAGCCAGGCACGCGGTGAAAATGTTTCTCGTCACGGGGACCGCTCAGCACACCGAAGCCCGCTGCTCTGGCGGTCGCGGCGACGGCAATATCGTTTTGCGGGATCATTTGCCCTGACTGCATGAGTTCTGCAAATATGTCGGCGTAATGTTCTGCTATTTCGGCCGAAAAAGGTTCTATCGGGACATGCGTCCTAAGCGTTTCCAATCGGGCCCGGCGCTGGGCAGCGCGCAGAGCGGTATCGGCTAAGCGAACGCCTGCGAGCGCCTCAGCCCACACAATGGCTGGAAGAATCAAACCCTCCTCCCACGGCAAGTCGTCAGGGGATCCTTGCGGCAGCAACCGCTCGAGTTCAACCAATGCCGAAGTATCCAGAGCTAGCCCCACGGATTTTTCGGCGGCCGATCCGCCTTGTTCACAGCATCCAAGTCGTCGGCAAATTTAAGATCGGGTGGCAATTTCCGCCACAATTTCCAAAATTCGCCGAACGTGATTGCCCGTAGTGTGTGCACAGGTCCAAGCGTAGCAACTGGTTTCTCGTTCTTATGCAAAATAAACGTTTCGCCGGTGTGTTTAATTCTGGCCAAAACATCGCCAAGATTCCTTGCCGCTTCGGTAGTGGAAATTGACTTAGCCATACGTAAATCTGTAGTTTACAAAAAGCAGATGTCAAAAACACGTAATTCAACGCGAGGCAACCTTTTCTTCACATTACTTCCACGCTTGCGACGCAAACATGCTCCTCATTTGTTCTTCATCTGTTCCGCAGGCGCTTCCAACGGATTCGCACTTGCGCGGCGCATCGGAAACGCCTATTAGCTTTACCCTCATGGTTCATCATATCGTTCTGTACAGATTGAAGCACGAGATAACCCCCGCCCGCGTGGAGGAGATGATGATGAACACGCGGATGCAACTACTCAAAATTCCTGAGGTCCTCAGTATCAAGTGCGGCAAGCGAATCGATCCGGAAGTGGATTGGCCTTTCTTTATCGCCATCGATTTCGAGTCGATGGATAAATATTCCATCTTCTGCGAAGACCCGATCTACGTGAAATTTGTGGAGGAAGTCATCAAGCCGAACACGCAGGACTCGCTGGTGCTGGATTTCGAGATGGATCCAGGCAAGGACGTGCGGTTTTCGTAAACCAGAGAACGCCCAAACGCCCAACGCCGAATCTCCGTGAACTGTCATTCCGAGCCAACCAGGGGATCTCACGAATAATTGCTGGTGTTCCGGCGAATTTGATTTTTGAGATACTGAGGATCTAACTGAGATCCTTCACTTCGCTCGGCATGACACCCATGCGACTTGGTTATCTCTATTCTCGCTATCCCGTAATCTCCCAAACGTTTTGCGACGCAGAGATGCTGGCGCTGGAACGGCAAGGAATCGAGCTCGTGATCGGCTCGGTGTATCCGCCGCTGACCAGTTTACGCCATGAATACATCGCCAGGTTGCGCGCGCCTGTTCATTACGCACCGCCACAGGAGATGTTAAAAGTTCTTGAAGAAAACGCGAAAGCTAACGGCAAATGGCCGCGCCAGCTTGTGGAGCGCCATAAGAAGAAATATGGCCCCTTGGCAAAGTCCGAACAGCGTGCGCGCAATGCGGTGTACTTTGCCGAATTCTTCGCCCGGAAAGGCGTTGATCATGTGCACGTCCATTTCGCAAATCGCGCAGCGCACACTGCGATTTTCCTAAAGGAAATTTCAGGGATTCCGTTCAGTGTGACGGCGCACGGACAAGACTTTATGAAGGATCTCGGCAGCGACGATTTGCTTCGGGAGATCTGCGCCGCAGCGGAATTCGTCGCAGCCGAAACCGATTACAGCCGCGACTTGCTTCGTCAGCGATGCCCCGACTCAGCCACGAAAATTCAGAGGGTTTACAATGGCATCGATCTGGAACGCTTTCCGAAGAACGCCTCGACAGAGCGAGGCGGCTACAGCGCCCCGAATTCAGTGCCACGCATCGTGAGCGTCGGAAGGCTGGTCGCTTTCAAAGGTTTTTCTGATCTGATTGATGCTTGCGGTGAACTCGCACGGCCCGACATCGACTTCGTCTGCGATATCGTTGGCGATGGTCCTCTGCGCGACAGCCTTCAGGCGCAAATCGAGAGACTGTATCTTTCGTCGCGAGTGAATCTGCTCGGTTCACTTTCGCAGGACGCGGTGTTAGAAAAAGTTCGAACGGCTGACATTTTTGCATTGGCTTCAACTACCGATGCGCAGGGAGCCACGGACGTTTTTCCCACGGTGATTCTCGAAGCCATGGCCTCCGCGCGGGCAGTCTTATCAACTCGCCTGGCCGGAATTCCTGAGTTAGTCGTCAACGGCGAGACAGGAATTCTGGTTCCGCCCGGCGATTCCACTGCGCTTGCTCAGGCACTTGAACAATTGCTGCGAAAGCCTGATCTGAGATTGCGCTTCGGACGTGCCGGGCGTGTCCGGATCGAGCAGCATTTCCAAATTGAGCAGACAGTTACGCCGCTGATGAACATGCTCAATGAAAGTTGTAGCCGTCCGCCTCTGAGAGACGTGGACGCTTCGGGATCCCCCCTGGCTGCAACCAAATCCACCCGGAATCGCGCGTCGCACAGCGAAGCGGCTACAGAAATATTGTATCTGATAGATCGATGGCCTGACCCTGAATTGCCGCTCCTCGAACTCGAGCTGGAAGAGATGAAGCGTCGGAATGCGCCGATTGTTCCCGTGGTCTGTGAATCGAATTCGAGCGCGAAGCTTGACCGTGCAATGCAGCGAGTCGCGCCATCGCTCGAGTTTCTGCCCGATGCAATGGTAGCGGAAGCGGAATGGCGGGCAAACCCCTCTCTGGCTCAACAGTTAGAGGAAGATCGCGCACAGCAGAGCAGCCGCGCCCCGGGCGCGATTTTCCTGCGTCAGGCTCGATTCGCGGTCATGCTCCGAACATCACTTCGAGAGAAAAACGTATCGCACATTCACGCCACGAGTTCGCGTGCGTTGGTTTGTGCTCTCATGTTAAAGAAGCTCCTTGGTGTGACAGTAAGCGCCACGATCGAACCGCGAACGGAGTTATCGCGCGAGTGGATCCAGAAGGCGTTATCCCAATGTGTTGGCGGTCGTGTAAACAATCGGACATTGGTCGAGAAACTCGGGGGGGCATTCTTCCTGGACAAAACAACATTCCGTTCTGCTCCGAAGAAAACCTTGGGGCAAATCACTCAAAAAACGCGTATCGATTTGACCACAGGCTCGCGTTTTTGGCAGCAGTGGGCGGAGCTGCTCAAGCAGTGGAGTCGCGGACAGTCAAAATAAAATCGATGATGTGCTCTTTTACGCGTATATCACGCGATTGATTGGAATGACGAAACCAGAATGACGAAGGACGAAGGAAATCCGAATGACGAAGCTCGACGGGGTTTCAAAAGCCCACGTGCGCATCGCGCGCTCGAATTGCTAGCATCGCCACGCGCATCTTCTGAGTCACCATTCTGCACGGCGAGCTTTCCACCAGGTCGAAATTTAGGAGGCAATTCTTCGGGTTTCGTCATTCGTTCGTCATTCGTCATTAGAGCTTCGTCATTTCCGTCATCCTTATTCGCGTCAATTCGCGTGATTCGCGGGCTATTACAGAAATGAAAAAAGCCATTCTGCTCGCAGGCGGTGCGGGGACACGTCTCTATCCGTTGACCAAAATCGTCTGCAAACAGCTGCTGCCCATTTACGACAAACCGATGATTTGCTATCCGCTGGCGACGCTGCTGCTGGGCGGTTTACGCGAGGTGCTGATCATATCCACACCAAAAGATTTGCCCATGCTTCAGGATTATCTGGGCGATGGACGACAGCTCGGAATTCGGATCGAATATGCCGCCCAATCGAAACCGGAAGGAATCGCCCAGGCATTTTTGATCGGAGCGAAATTTGTTGGCGATTCCGGTGCGTCGCTAATTTTAGGCGACAACATTTTTTACGGAAAACTCGACTTCTATCGTGACGCGCTCGCGATCGACCGTGGGGCATGCATTTTCGGCTATCAAGTTCGCGACCCCGAACGGTACGGCGTAGTCGAGTTCGACAGCAACGGGACAGTGATCAGCCTGGAAGAAAAACCAAGGCAACCGAAAAGCTCTTTCGCTGTTCCAGGACTTTATGTTTACGACAACCAAGTGGTTGAACTGTGTCGGACATTGCGTCCCTCCGCGCGGAACGAACTGGAAATCACCGATCTGAATTTGCTGTATCTGAAGCAGAACCAACTCCACGTGAAACTGCTCAGCCGCGGCATGGCATGGCTTGATACGGGAACCACCACTACACTGCTTGAAGCCGGCAATTACATCGCCACCATTGAGCATCGGCAGGGCTTGAAGATCGCATGCCTCGAGGAAATCGCGATGCGAATGGGTTTCATTGAACAATCCGATCTGGAAAAAATCATCGACGGATTACCGAAGAACGAGTACCGCGATTATCTCCGCACAGTTTGTGACGAAGGACCCAGCACTGGCCCCGAAACTGTGGGGTGAATTCTATAAACCGGCGCTGTAGCGTGCGCTGTCCCCAGCGCAGAATGACCGCGTTGGGTCGGAACATTTGCAAACTCCGCTGAGGACAGCGGACACTACAACGCTGATGGCGGCTACAACTATTTTGGTTGTTCCCGTAGCAAATGGTGGGTGTCGGCAGCCAGCTTCGTTATCGCGTCGGGTTCCGTCGCGTCGTAATAGCCCCGAATTTGACCGCGTCGGTCCACGAGGATCATCCGCGTGCTGTGAACCGGAAGTCCCTGCTCATCGCTTCCATCTGAGATCGCAAGTTTGAAACCGTCATGCGAAAGTTTGTAGATCGTCGATTTCGACCCGGTAAGAAAATCCCAGCGTCCGGGTTCCGCTTGCAATTTCGCCGCATAATCGCGCAAAACAGCAGGTGTGTCTTTCTCGGGATCGACACTAAACGAAACCAAATGCACATCGGTTTTTTCCAGAGGTTTCTGCAATTCGCTCATCCGGCTGCTGATCATCGGGCACGGACCAGGGCACGTTGTATAAACAAAGTCGGCTATCCAAATTTTCCCGGCCAATTGTCCTGATCCAAATGCCTGCCCGTTTTGATTCGTAAGCTGAAAACTCGGCACGGTTCCATAAGAGGAAACTGTCCGCTGACGCAGCGCTGACACCTCAAGATTTCGCAACCATATCAACATCGCCAACGTGATAATTGGGATAAGGATCAGGATTACTTTCCAGGCAATGCCGCTATGTGCCGGCGCCATGTGGGCTGTTGCAGAATCAGTATTCATCATCTTTTTGCATTAATGTTCGCCCGGTTTTCGCACGAAGTGCCTTCGAGTGCGGGGCCATCGCACCGGTTTTGACAAACGGCTCGTCGAGAGAAAAAACGCGATGAACCCTCGCACGCCCAAAGCTTCGCAAAACTGTTCCATGCAAAAATGACAATTCGCCTCAGGTTTTCGTTAGAACCAATGCTGTTAATAACAGTGGAAGATATGCTATTGATGCAATGAAGAGCAGACGCGCAGCGCTCTGCGTCCGCAGCCGCAAAAAACGCATCGCCGCAGCGATGAACAAACCCCCAAGCACGAGCGCAATTGCCTCATAAACGTAGCTGGCAATTCCGATGAATGCAGGGAGACCTGCGAGTACTAGAAGCAAAATGCAGAAAAACACGCTCTGACTGGCGCTGCGTTCACCGGTGGGATCGTCGTTCGAAATCATGCGGAACCCGGCTCGCGAATAATCTTCGCGGCACATCCACGCGATGGCGAAGAAGTGTGGCATCTGCCACAAAAACACGATTACGAATAGACTCCACGCTCCTGCTGCAATCTCGCCAGTGGCAGCGGCCCATCCGATCATCGGCGGGATGGCGCCCGGAATCGCGCCAACAGCAGTGTTCGCCGTGCTGGCGCGCTTTAATGGTGTGTACGCGAAAATGTAGATAACGATTGTCACTGCCGCGAGTATTGCGCTTAGCGCGTTGCAGACCACGGCCAGGTAAACGACACCAAAAATCGAAAGCGCCGCGCCGAGTAAGAGCGCTTGAAGCGGTGCCATGCGTCCGGCTGGAATCGGCCGTGTCATTGTTCGCCGCATCAGCGCGTCGACACGCCGTTCCCACCACTGATTGAGAGCGGCGGCGCCTGCTGCTGCCGCTGCTGTTCCAAAGACCGTGTGAAACAGCGCCCAATAATCGATCGGTGGTTCCGCTCCGAGATAAAAACCCACCGCGGTCGTCACCAGAACAAGCAGCGTCAGTCTCGCTTTCACAAGCTCTGCGAGATCGCCAAAGAAATTGGAGCCGGACGACGCCACGGTCGGATCTTCGACGAGGGCCGTTTTCATCTTGATTGGTGCGCAGCGTCTCCAGTCAACGAAGGACGGCTTGGGCGGCTATCGCTTTCAAAATCTGACGGCCGGTGAGCCGGCACTCCTTGAGCCGGCCGGCGCACGGCGCCGATCGTACCTGAAATTCGGAGGCAAATGGCGCTGATACTCACACCAAAAGATAGCATCACCGCGCCGAGAGCGACATGCGCGGTCGCAACATCGGCAGCCTTGTTGCTCCAAATGACCCAGGCGCCGAGCGAAATCTGACAAAAGACAAAAATCACCCAAAGGATGGACAATCGTCTGAGAACACCGAAGTCCCGCGCATCTCTCCACACGCGGACACAAAGCGAAATTATCGCAATCCCAATGATTAAGGCAAAAAACCTGTGCACCATTTGCAGCCAAATTTGAAATGCGCTCACGTCTGATAATGCACGCGCGTCGCGCCATGCATTGATTTTTGCCAATGCGGCTGCGCTGGTATCCGGAATCCAGGCGCCGTTCGCAGTTGGAAAATCCAGAATGGAAAGATCACGATGTTGGTGGCGCATCGTTGCCCCGAGCGCCAGCTGTACGTAAATCGCGATGGTAATGGCGATCGCGAGCACCTTGATTGGCGACAACCGAGTCAACGATGGAGAGGTGAGCTCCTGCAAGCGTGAGTCTTGTACTGGGTAATTCAGCCCTTGGCTCGCGGGAGCTCCGCCCTCCAGGGCACTCGCGCCGTCTGTGAGCGACGACCAGAATTTCGTAGTCACCAGCGCAATGAAAACAAGTAACCCAAGAAATGCCTGCGCGACGCAGGCGTGAAAGATGCCGATCTGATCTTTCATCATCGTGACACGGAGACCGCCGAGAATTCCTTGCAGAACCACTCCGGCAACCGCGATTACGCCGAGCCTTCGTACCCATCGCCGCTCGTCGCGCAGCCAAAGCCACACTGCGAGAATAATGGTGAGAAATCCGACCACCGAACCCATCAATCGATGCGTGTGCTCGAACAAAATTCCGCCGACCCATCTCGAAACTGGAAACAAAAACATGTTGTAACCGAAGGTGGTCGGCCAATCCGGCACGGCGAGACCGGCGTTTTTGCTGGTCACCATTCCTCCGCTGCAAATCAGCAGGAGCGTGGCGACGCATGTCAGCCAGGCAAACCGGTTCAGCCACTTGGTCGATGCTCGCACCGCATAGAATACGATGAGAGAGACGTGTGAGACAAATTTCTACCGCTCTTCGTCAAGAACCTCGGCGCTCCCGCAGCCAATCGGGAATTGAACAAACACCGCGCTGCCGGTGCGACTGCAGGAGATTGATTACCCGTGCGGACTCGGCGAAGCCGTAGCCGCAGGCGCGTTTTGCAACTGCTGTGCAGGGTGCGCCGGAGCGCCTGCGCCTTCCGCGTCGGCCTTGGAAGGGTTAGCTCCACCTGGCGGTGGAATCGTCCGCAGTGTGGATCCGCCCGCGGTCGGTTCACCCGGCGGACGCTGTGTCGGCGCGGGCGGAGATGCCTGGGTGCCGGCGAGCTCGGCGCGTTCTTTCAGCCATGCCTGATAATCCTGTGGTGTATCGACGACCAGTGTCCCTTTCATCCCATAATGACCAAGTCCGCATAGCTGGCCGCAGATCACTTCATAGGTACCCGTCCTGATCGGAGTGAACCAGACAGGAATCAGCGAACCGGGAATCGCGTCGCCTGCAATCCGCATACTCGGCAAAAAGAAATCGTGGATCACATCCTTTGATGAGAGCTCGGCGATGACAGGCCGATTCACCGGCACGTGAAGCTCGCCACTTGTCACGATGTCGTCTTTTCCGGCAGGATCGTTCGGATCGATGCCGAGAGGATTTGAGTTGGAAACGAAATAGATGTCGCGTTTGCCAAACTGCCCATCGGATCCCGGCAAATGATAATTAAAATTGAACTGCTGCGCGACCACATGGACAAGCAGCGCTTCCTTGCCCGGAGGAAACTCATTTACGCGCCGTGCCCAAAGTGGAATCGCAAATCCTAGCAGGAGCACGGCCTCGATCAAAACGACTGAAAATTCCAGATGTGTAGAAATGCCGCTTTTTACACCGAGATGATCTGCACCGGGGTGTCGCCTTTTTCTGAATCGAATTATCACGTAAATGAAAAATGCCGACCATCCGACAAAAAGCGCCGCCATGAACCAGTGGCAAAATTCGAGGATGTGATCAATTTGATACCCATGGGCGGAAGCGTTGTCGCGCGGCATCCCCAGAAACTCGTTGATCAGCGCGAGGCTACTCATATCTACTCAAATCTTCTTCGGTCAGTTCCTGATGAGGCTCGACAGGCATGCGCCCATGCCGCCACAGATGAAAACTGAACGCGCCGATCCCGCCAATAACCGACATCACGGCGCCAAAAAGAAACCAGATCGCGACAGCCATATGCTCGGTGGATTTACCGTCCTTGGCGCCATAACAAAACGGGCACGCCGATGCTTGCTGCGCGGCCAACAGAATGAATACCAACAATAATGACGCGACTCTTTTCATGTGATAAGGCGGAGACGTTTCATTTTCCGCCAGAACCAAAACCCGTAAACCATCAGCGCAGTCGCAACGACAAGCGAGGCGATCGCGCCGGTGAGGTAAACGGGGCCGCCAACAATCAGATCCACCCAGATGCACCACGCGCTGGTTCCCAACGCAAGCAGCGTTGAGAAAATGATGAACACGATATGGAATGCTTTAAGCGACATTTAGCGAAAGATCGGGTAATCGTACCACGCAAATAACGTAAGCCAGAAGAGGCCGAGCACAAAAAAACCGGTGAAAATCAGGATGCGATAGATGAGCCGCTTTTCAGCCGCGAGATGCATGAATATTGCGGCCACAAGTCCGGCTTTGAATGCCGCTACCAGCACAGCCACCGCAATGTTGGCCTTGTGCGTGCCAAAGTTCACGTAGGACAACGCCACAGTGAGGGCGGTAAACACCAGCAGCGTGATGCCAACCATCAAATACCCCCGCACGTGCTTTCGAATGCCGTGCGCGTATTCCTCAAATTCCTTTGGGTCCTGCGAAACGTCAGGCGGGTTGTTCATGGCAATTACGTCATTCTCGGCGGAGCGAACCTGCAAGGCAGCCTCGAAAGCTTTCGGGGCAACGCCAGGCTTTTAAGCTCTCGTTATTTCCGGAACCAGTCACATTCAGAAACTGAGACGTTTAAAGGCTGGCCTATGCTTCGCATTTCCTTGCAGCGCTTGCTCAACATGACAGCGTTATCAATAAGTTTAGAGGAGATAAAATAACGGAAAGACAAAGATCCAGATTAGATCGACAAAGTGCCAGAACAGGCCGGCTACTTCCACTCGATTGGCCAGATGTTCAGGATTACTTTGGTAAAGCCGTTTGCTGACTGGCAGCCACAAGTAAATGAACACCAGCACGCCACCGAGCACGTGCGCCCCATGCAGCCCGGTAAT
Source organism: Chthoniobacterales bacterium (assembly GCA_025935755.1). Lineage (GTDB taxonomy): Bacteria > Verrucomicrobiota > Verrucomicrobiia > Chthoniobacterales > UBA10450 > Udaeobacter. Next base: position 10,213 of record JAICUQ010000015.1, read on the forward strand.
GGTGAAATAACTGGCGAAATATGTGCTGTGCGTCGGCAAAAACATCGTTGCGCGCTCGACGTCTTCCTTTTCGATCTTCGCGATTTTGTCAGTGACCGGCAGCGGGAAAAAATGCGGCCGATCGACCTCGGGATTGGTGGGGTAAGCGTTAAGCGGGTCCAGCGCGACTTCGTATTCCTTGATATTGGGGTCTTTCAACGCCGCCTGATTGTGCAAGTGACCGGTGATCTCAAGTCGCGGCGGCAAATCTTTCTCCGCAGCATACGCGTTGCCCAGATATTGTTCATATTTTCCCAGCGCCTCTGGTTTGATGTAGGCGCCGAAATGAACGTAATCCAGCGGCCATTCATAACCCAGTTTAATGACGAGAAAGACGATCCCGCACAAAATTGTGCCCAGCATGTACCACCAATAAGCGCGATACCTCCGCATCTTGAGCGACGCCCAGGCCAACACCACCATGACCGACGAAATGATGAGAATCGAGGTATTAAATGTGCCTACCGGCACGTTGAGCACGCCACGCGGCCATGTGCCCGGCGGTGCGTCGATGCGCAGAAAGATGTAGGCGGAGAAAAGCCCGCCAAAGAGCATCACTTCCGATGCCAGGAAAAGCCAGATGCCGACCTTGGCATTCCAAAGACCGGTGTCTGGACGAGTGGAAACTGTGTACGGGATTTCCATGATTCAGTGGCGCGAAGTCGCCGACAATCGACTTGTATATGGAACTTCCATAGATGCCCTAAACCAGAACTGATTCGGCTGGCGGCTTTCGGCGAGTGCGTTCCGCCGGTTCGACCGGTTCGTTTTGCATCGTGAAATCGCGATCGCGTCCAGGCAGACTGTATTCATAGGGACCGCGATAGGCCACGGGGGTATGAACGAAATTTCCGTGTGGCGGCGGCGAAGGCGCAGTCCATTCCAGGGTGGTCGCTTCCCATGGATTGTCGTTCACTTTTTTACCATGCTTGATGCTCCAGAAGAAATTGATGATGAACGGAATTTGAGCGAGCCCCATGATCCATGCTGCCCATGAGATCGGCTTATTCCACTCGAAGCCGGTTAATCCCCAGATGGTATGGTCGTTCGCCACGTTCCAACCCTGGCCGCCGTCATACCAGCGCCGATGCATCCCGGCCATGCCCTGCAAGAACATCGGCAGAAAGATCGCGTTCATGCAAATGAGCGTCGGCCAGAAATGCACCCTGCCCCAAAAATCGTTCATCTTTCGCCCGGTCGCTTTCGGGAACCAGTAATAAATTCCGCCAAAAATTGCAAAAATCGTGCCCGGAGCCACCAGGTAGTGGAAGTGCGCGATCACGTAGTAAGTGTCGTGTAGATAGAGATCGGCCGAGTTAAACGCCAGCGGGATACCCGTGAGACCGCCAATCCCGAACATCGGCAGAAACGCGATGGTGAAAAGCATCGGCACGGTAAACCGAATGGAGCCGCCCCACAGCGAAATGAAAAAGGCGCTCAAGATGATGACCGATGGCACCGAAATCAGGATCGTGGTCGTCTGGAAAAATGCGCTGACGCCGCTACCCATACCGGTCAACCACATGTGATGCGCCCAGACGATGAAAGAAAGGAACCCAATCGTGAGCACAGCAAAGACGTGTGCCTTGTAACCCCAAAGCGGTTTACGCGAGTTATTGGCCAGGATCTCTGCGACGATGCCAAACGCCGGCAAAACGAGCACGTAAACCTCGGGGTGCCCGAGAAACCAAAACAAGTGCTGCCATAAAAGCGGGCTTCCGCCGCCACTGATGGACACCGGCGCGCCATTCAAGACCAGGCCTGCTGGCAGAAAAAAACTGGTATGAGCAACGCGATCCATCAGTTGCATAATGATGGCGGCTTCGAGCGGCGGAAACGCCAGCAACAATAAAAAGGCGGTTACAAACTCCGTCCAAACGAAGACAGGCAGCCGCATCCAGGTCAGCCCTTTGGCGCGCAGTTGAATGATGGTAGGGATGAAATTGATGGCGCCGAGCAATGACGAGGTGATGAGAAAGATAAAGGCGATCAACCAAAGCGTCTGGCCGTTAAACACCACGAGACGTCCAGGACCGGTGTCGTCAAAGGCCGCAAGCGGCGTGTAGGAAGTCCAGCCGCCCTTGGCTGCGCCGCCCGGCACAAAGAAACTGATGAGCATGATCGAGCCGCCGATAAAAAATGCCCAGTAACTCGCCATATTCACTTTCGGGAAAGCCATGTCAGGCGCGCCGATTTGCAAAGGCACCACAAAGTTTCCGAAGGCGGCAAATGCAATCGGCACCACGCCAAGAAAGATCATTATGGTGCCATGCATCGCCCCCAAGGAATTATAAAAATTGGGCGTCATTTTGCCGTCTGGCATCGACTCCGGCCCGAAAATGTGCGGGAGCCATTTGCCAATTACCGGCAGTTCATGGCCAGGATAAGCCAGTTGCCAGCGCATCAGCATCATCAGACAAAAACCGAAAAACAAAAAGATCAGGCCGCTGATAAGGTACTGAATTCCGATCACTTTGTGATCGGTAGAGAAAATGTATTTACGCCAAAATCCGAGCTCGTGATGCTCGTGCGCCGCATCGTGCGCGTGCGGTTCGTGATGGGTGTCAACGGAAGCAGAAGAATCCATTCAGAAAAAAGTTACGATGCTTAATATCGAAAAAGAAGCCTGATTGCAAAGGGAGAAATTTCAAATCAGGCGAAAAAACGCCGGATGGTCTCCGGCTTGCGGTGTGCGAGAATTTCCATGTGCAAGATGACCGAAACGCACGCGCAATCATACATCTCGATATGGATTGCTTTTACGCAGCGATCGAGGTGCGGGACCGGCCTTCGTTGCGGGACAAACCCGTCGGCGTCGGCGGCGCTCGCGATAGACGCGGCGTTTTGACCACCTGCAATTATGAGGCACGCAAGTTCGGCGTCCGCTCAGCCATGCCGACGTTCATGGCCATGCAACGTTGCCCGAACTTGATCGTGCTTCCGACACGGTTCGACGTTTACCGGCGCGAAGCGGCCATTATCCGCGGAATTCTTTACCAGTTCACGTCGATCATCCAACCGTTGTCGCTCGACGAAGCTTACCTCGATGTCACATCGCATCCAGGCGCCCCGGCGGCGCTCGCGCAGGAAATCCGGAGCGCGATCTTTACGGCAACAAAACTCACCTCTTCGGCAGGAATAGGTCCAAACAAACTCATCGCAAAAATCGCCAGCGAACTGAACAAACCAAACGGTCAGTTCGAAGTCACGCCGGAACAAGTCGCGGATTTTATGAAAGATTTGCCCGTGCGCAAAATCTGGGGAATCGGCGAGAAGAGCGAACGAAAACTCGAAGACTTGGGTGCCAGAACCTGTGGCGAACTTCAACGATTCTCGCGGCCCGAGCTCGTTAATGTATTCGGCAAATTCGGCCTTGAACTGTACGATCTTTGTCGCGGCATGGATGACCGGCCGGTCGAACCGGATCGTCCCCGCAAATCGCTAAGCACGGAGGAAACGTTCGCTGCCGATCTCACCACGCTCGAACAATGTGAAGAAAAACTCGAAGAACTCTTCCAGGACTTAATGGCGGATCTGGCCCAAAAAGAATCGATGCGCGACCTGACCAAGATCTTCGTGAAACTAAAGTTCAATGATTTCACGCGCACTACTGCCGAGCGCGCGGGACTTCCGCCAACTTTGGAAGGCTTCCGCTCGCTCCTTGAGGAAGCATTCGGGCGAACTGGTAAACCCGTGCGCTTGATCGGTGTCGGTGTTCGTTTTGCTGACCCGATACAGGAAGACGCCCAACTGAATTTATTATAACACCGCCCAACTTTCCTGAAGCTTCATGTTGAGCGAAGTGCTGCAACGAAATGCTCAGCATGAGGTCAGGCTTTCGAACATCTCTGATCAATTGTCGAGAGTGAGATTGTTCGCTTCACTCAGATGACAACATGAATTCGGCACATCAACGAAGGATCAGGCAGACCGGTTGCGAAGCACGGTTCGATGATCTCACCCGTCAACTCTACTCGACTGACGCTTCGATTTACCAAATACACCCAGCCGGCGTCGCGTTTCCGAGGACCACGGATCAGGCGAGTGTTGTCATTCGCGCCATCGCGGACGGAGGTTTTTCCATCACGCCGCGCGGCGCGGGCACCAGTCTGGTTGGCAATGCGATCGGCGAAGGCATGGTCGTCGACTTCTCGCGGTACAACAGACAGATCACCGATCTCGATCTCGAAAAGCGCAGCGTCCGGGTAGGAGCCGGCGTTGTGTTGGATCAACTCAATGAATTTTTAAATCCGCACGGTTTTTGTTTCGGACCAGACGTGGCGACGAGCTCGCGCGCCACGCTCGGAGGCATGATCGCGAACAATTCGTCCGGCGCGCGTTGCCCAATTTACGGCACAACAGCCGATCACGTGATTTCGCTCGAAATCGTACTGGGTGACGGCCGCGTCGAAAAAATTGGAATCGACCATGAGTCGTTAGGCTGCGAACGCACAAAAATTGAAGAACTCGTTCGTGCGGCGAGCAGCGAAATGGCCGAGCGCTGGCCTGCGGGTTTAATGAAACGCTGGCCCGGCTACGGCATCGAACGATTCCTCCGCGCGCCAAATGACCTGACCAATATCCTCGCCGGCAGCGAAGGCACACTGGCGGCCATCTTCTCCGCTGAGCTCAAGATTTCTCCCCTGCCCCGCGAGAAAGGTTTGGGCCTGATCTTTTTCGCGTCGGCTGCTGAAGCAATGCAGGCGACGGTTGACCTGCTCGATCTCAAGCCTGCCGCGATCGAACACATCGATCGGCCTTTGTTCGATGGAACCAGGGGGCAACTTCAGTTTCAGGCGGCGCGTGACTTACTCGAGCTGGACACGAAACCGTGCGAATCGATTTTGATTGTCGAGTTCTACGATTGTGAGAATGCGCGGACACGTCTGGGTCTTCAAAGCGGTTCCGCAGCCGCGGCATCGCACTCCAAATCTTCAGTCGGCGAGCGACTGTCAACGCTCCAATCAAAGAAGCTTGGTCTGCGCACGAAAATTATCACCGACCTGGCGCAAATGAACATGGTCTGGTCCGTGCGCAAATCCGGTCTTTCCCTTTTGACTGGATGCATCGGCCCGGCAAAGCCAGTTGCGTTCATCGAAGACGCAGCTGTTCGTCCCGCGCAATTGCCTGAATACGTGCGCGGTTTGCAATCGATCATGGAACCGCTAGGCCTCACCGCGAGCTACTACGGCCATGCCGCCAGCGGACTTTTGCACGTGCGCCCGGTGCTCGATCTGCACACTGCCGCCGATTTGAAAAAATTCCGGCAAGTCGCAGATGAAACTTCAGCACTGGTGCGCCAGTTCAAAGGTTCGCTGTCTGCCGAGCATGGTGTGGGTATCGCGCGCACCGAATACATGCGCGATCAACTTGGCGATCAGTTGCTCCAAGTGATGCGTGAAATCAAACTCGCGTTTGATCCAAAAAATGTTTTCAATCCTGGCAAAATTTTCGCGGACGGCCGGCACAAAATCGATAGTCATTTGCGCGAAAATTTCACGCGTCCGCTCGAGCTTTCGTTTGAGCCGTTGCTCGCCTTTGCGTTCAAAGACCGGTCGTTCACAGGTAACCTCGAACAATGCAACGGTTGCGGCGGGTGCCTTAAACAGAGCGGCATCATGTGCCCGACGTTCATCGCGACGCACGATGAAGCGATGTCCACACGTGGTCGCGCCAACATCATTCGGGCCGCACTCGAGCATGGATTCGGAATGCGCGTTGATGTTCGCGCTTTCGAAAGCGGTCCCGCAGCCGCGGGATCGCCGCACTCCGGAGATCCGCTGAAATCCGCCGAGCTCGATGCCGCGTTGAGCAATTGCCTCTCGTGCAAAGGTTGCACGCCGGAATGCCCATCCAACGTGAACCTGGCGCTGCTAAAGGCGGAGATGCTTCACGCGCGTTGGCGCCGCGACGGCCTGCCGCTCCGCGAACGCATTCTGAGCAACGTCGATTTGTTAGGCAAACTTGGCTGCATCATGCCGGGTGTAACCAATCGATTCCTCGATTCGAAGTCCGTGCGCTTGGCGATGGAGAAAACCATTGGAATTTCCCGACAACGTTCGCTGCCTCGTTACGCGAGCGAACGCTTTGACAAATGGTTTGCAAAGCGTCTGGGGAGCGCGGGTGCCGTGCCCGCTGTGTCACGCGCCTCGCGGGACACACTCGGGAGCGCAAGCTCCCGGAGGTTTGGAGCCAAAACGCAGGTCTTTGGCGAGGCGCCAAAAACAGCGGGCGAGGCGCCCGCGGTCCCCAGACGCGGCCAGGTCATCCTGTGGGATGACACCTTTGTACGTTATCACGAACCGCACATCGGCATTGCGGCAGTAAAAGTCCTCGAGGCGCTCGGGTTCGAAGTGTCGCTCGTGAAAAACCGCAGCTGCTGCGGACGACCGGCATTCAGTCAGGGAAATCTCGATTACGCAGCGCAGCTCTCCAGATATAACGTGGAGATTCTCTCATCCTTCCATTACTCCAATACTCCAATTCTGTTCCTGGAGCCCTCGTGCTGGTCGATGTTCGTCGAAGACTATCGCGAGTTGAACATCGCGAACGCTGAAGACGTCGCGGAGCGCTGTTTCCTTTTCGAAAAATTCGTGGACGATTTGCTGGCGCGAGAACCGGAAGCCATTCGGTTCAACGAGTCCCGTAATCGCTCGATCGTCATTCACCCGCATTGCCACGCCAAATCGATCACCAGTCCAGCTTTCATGCGAAGACTCGCCGAACGTTTACCTGGGACAAAGGCGAGGATACTGGACACAGCCTGCTGCGGAATGGCAGGCGCATTCGGCGCGCTCGCAGAAAAATACGATCTATCGGTCCAAATCGCGCAACGGTTGATCGACCAAATTGATCATCAGCCTCCGGAGACGGAAGTAATCGCATCGGGCACAAGTTGTCGCCATCAAATCAGCGACCTAACAAGTGCCCGGCCGAAACACATGGCTGAGCTTTTGGCGGAAGCTCTCCCATAGTGGCAGTCGGGACGGCTGCAACTCTGAAAACCTTTCGAAGGATAGCGGCGCCCGGGGTTATGGCCAGCTAAGTCGCACAGAACCTCGTGCCGCGCACACGCGGAGACGGCGTGCGCTACTCTACGGTTTTGGTGGTGCTGCGGGTTTTGCGGCTTCGCCGGGCTTCGGCGGGGCGCCTCCAGCTGGCGCTGAACCGCCCGGAAGATCTTCATCGGGCACAGCCAGGATGTCGTGCTCGGTGAACGATTCAGTGCGGCTAGCCAACTCTTTCCGCAGCGCGGCAATTTGCTCAGGCGTCACGGGACTCGCATTGTTGCCCCACTCGCTACGCTCGTACGTGAGGACGTCAGCAATTTTCTGGTCGGTCAACGTCTTGTCCCACGGTTGCATCACAGCCGTGCCGAATTGTTGGCCTTTAACTGTGACTGGACCTTGCAAGCCTTTAAGGACAATCATCGCGGGACGCCGCGACCCGCCGGTTGTAAATTCTGAACCAGCAAGCGGCGGATATTGACCGGCAACTCCAAGACCATTGGCTTGATGACAGGTCTGACAATTCGCCGCGAAAACTTTTTTGCCACGATCATGCGGCGAAAGTTCAACTTGTTCACCACCAGCCGGTCCCCCTGCCACTGCTTTTTTCGGTGCCGGCGGCGAACCCATCGGATCGAGTCCGCCGCTTGTGAAATTTCCCGAGAAACGGCCGAGGTATGCGCCGCCAAAGAAAATCGCCAGGCCGTAGATCGCGATTAGCCATATTGAAAGCGGCTCTGCGCCCACACGAGGTTCGCGTTTTTCGCGCCTGACGGCTGCATGCACCTGTTGCACGTCGGATTGTTCGCCATAATCCATCCCCTGCCCTGTGCGCGGCGACATTTTTGGTTCGTCGTTCATTGCGTCGTCATTTAGGAGCAGCAGGCGATCCTCCCGCTGGGGGAGCCGGTGAAGCAGCTGGCGCCGCTGGCGAAGAAGCTCCTCCAGCTGCAGGTGCGCCAGTTACTGATCTGACATCTTTCAATGGATGAGATTGATTAAGCCCCATCAAATAAGCCACCACACATTTTGCATCGAACGTGGGAACAATCTCCCACCCGTCCGGTGGAGCATCGGCGCCGGAAAGTTGCAACGCCTCCGCTGAACGCTCTCCGGTTATCCGTCTTTTTCGGTAAAGAAACCGGTACGACGGCATGTTCGAATCAGGATTGATGCTGCGGGGCGCATATAAATGAACATGATGCCACGCCGCAGAATACATCGGCGGCAGACCCGCTGTTTGGATGGGCCACGGAGCGCCGGGAGTTTGCGCGCTGGGTGCAACAGGACTGCTTCCTCCGGGAGTAGTATTCGCCATCTGTCCAGGTGATGGCGAAGCAACTCCGGTGCGCTGTCCCGGCGGCGCTGGCGAGGTGTGCACCACACCCGAAGTGGCAGGCGTCGGCGCAGGCGATGTCGCCAACACTGTTGCGGGCGAGCTGGCCGGCGATGCAGCGGGCGCGGTCGCAGGAGAGCTGGCTGGCGACGCAGCTGGCGCCGTCGCAGGTGAACTCCCAGGCGAACCGGCGGGTGCTGTTCCCGGCGAACTGCCTGATGAAGGTGATGTTGCAGGTGCTGCAGCGGCAGGGGCTGCAGCGGCAGGTGCTGCGCCAGCAGCAGGTCCAGCGGCAGCGGCAGTCGTAGCGGCAGCGGCTTGAGCTGCCGGACTTGCTCCTCCTGCAGACGCCGGTGATTCTTCGGGCGCCGGCGCGCGCGCGCCAATGTTTGCTAGGTCCTGGCCCATTCGCATTTTTCCGAGAAATACCGGACGATCAAAAATGTAATCTCGCGGCGCACTCCGACGATCTCCCCATTTTCGCTCGATGTCGTTGGCGATGTAATCGGCGCGGATTTGCTGGCTGTGACAATAGACGCAGCCGTTTGCCGCATAAACGTGTGCGCCCCGCTGGAACATTCCCGATTGTGGACGCGGATAAATGTCCGTGCCCTCTTCGTCAGATTCGGGATTGAGACTTCCGATTTGCCAGTTCGGGATGACCGTCAGACCGACCCAGGAAAAGGCGAACGTTCCGAAGATTCCAAGGAAAAGGGGAGCGAGTCCTTTCATCAATGGCCTCCAGATGTCTCGGCTTCAACCGGGTTGAGAAACGTCGGAACCGTCGATGTGCGCCCCAATCCCAGCAGCATCAGACCAAAATGATATGCGAAAATGAAATGCGCGACCGTCAGCAGAATGCCGGATATGCTGCGTCCGCGAAGATATGGCAATACCGTTTGGATGCTTTCGCTGAATGGCAGCGCCGGGTTTTGCATATCCGCGCCTTGAAGGAATCCACCAGCGAGAAGCATGAGCGTCATCAAGCCGATCCCGTAGGCTGATGCCCAGAAATGAAGTTTAATTAGTGATGCGGAACGCCATTCACGGCCAACCAGTCGCGGAACGATGTAGTACATCGAACCGAAAATCGTCATCGTAAAAAAGGCGTACAGACCCAGGTGCGAATACGCAATGCTCACCTGCGTGAAATCCACGTATCTGGCAACTGACCGGAGGGAGATTAAGAGGCCGATCAGACTAAAGACCGTGTACGACATGGCGCCGAATACGGTGAACCGGAGGGTCGGACTATATCGCAGCAAGGGGAAATAACCTTGCATCGTCAAATGATGATTGAGCCCGATAGTTGCCACGGGAATCATCGTTAGGATTGTCGCGGCGATGCTTGCCGTAATCATCCACGCCGGAAACGGACCGTCCACCAGTCGCGTCATCCCGGTCCAGCTGGAAAAAAGCGCGTACGTCCAGAAACCGATGGTTGCCAGGTGATAACTATACACCGGGCGACCGATCACTTTGGGAATCATGTAATACGCCGTGCCCAGAGCGATCGCGCCGAACCAAAGAAATAACAGATTGTTGGCGTACCACCAGGTGATTGCTGCCTGCAGGACTCCCTGCAGTGGGACGACAAAAAGCATCAATTGTCCGGCTGCATACAGCCATGGAAACCAGAGGAAGGCGCCAAGCAAAAACCATTGCGTGATGTAAATTTGGTCGCCGCGCCGATGCCGAAACATGAGCACCGCCCAGGAAGCCATAAGCGTGTAAGCGACAAACAGAATGACGGCTACATAGCGCGGAAACTCGAGCCACTGAAAACCAGTGCTATCGCCGAGAAGGATTGCACATACGCCTATCAGCACGCCCAGGTTCCAGAATGCGCCGCCGGCTGCGAGCAACAGTGGAAATCGCAAGGTCGTCCGGCACAATCTTGCCATCAACCAAACGGCCGTGCCCATTCCGGCCATTGAGCCCCAACCGTAAACCATCATGTTCATGTGAACCGGACGCAGCCGGCCCCATGTCAGAAGACCCATACCTCCAAACAGGTCGGGCCAATGCAACCCGAAGGAGACAAGCATCGCCAAAACTGTTCCAAGAATCAGCCACGCCACGGCCGAGGTATAAAACAGCAACACTGGTATCCGCGTCGACGCATCGATATATGCGCGCTCCAGTTGCTCGGTGTCGCCGGCTGCAACGGAAACAGCCGGTTCTTTGAGTGGAATTCCAGTAGTATTCATTCAGCTTGCGCAGTCAAAATGCTCTGTGTTCATGGCGTAGCCGCTGGCGCAGGTGAGGCAGGGGCCGGTGACGATGGTTGGGTTGAAGGAGGTGACGCAGCACCCTTTGCCGCGGGAGATCCGGCAGGCGCATTTGCCTGAGCAGGCTGTGCCGCGGGCTGCTGCTGATGAGAAGCCGGCGCGGGCGACTCTCCAGCGGGCGGCGCTGCCGCTGGCGCGACCTGCGCAGGCGGCGTGGCAATCGGTCCTGCCGGGGCCGGCTTTTGTTGCGCCAAATCAGCAACTGTAAGTTCCATCGCGCGATCGATTGGGATTCGCGCAATGCCTTTGTTCTTATCGACCCAGGCGTAGGTCGTGAGGTCCTTTTGTGTTTCTTCATTCAACGCCTTCAATCTTTCCATTCGCTTCTTTGCGCGGCTTTCTTCGTAATCACTTGAGCGCGGCGAAGGTCCGATCACCGCGAACACGATGAGACCAAACAAGACAAACAGAAACACAACGCCGAGCCAGGTGGAGAATGGCGCGTGAGAGTAGGCAATGGTGCGAGCTGATTGCGTGTCGGCCATTTCAGTTGACGGTGGTAAGAGATTCAATCAGACGCGGATCCCGGACCGGGAACAGCGAAGTTTTCGCGACGACTCGCAGGTAAACGAACCCGAGCGTCGTACCGATCGCGATCAGACAAATCAAATCCCAGATGCTCACGTGCACGCCCGTTCCGTGTAACGCAGGTAAAACGATCAGATACATGTCCAGCATCTGCATGAAAATCATCCAGGCGGCCAGAATACTGAGCTGGTGCGGATTTTTCTTGATCGAGCGCATCAACAAAATCGCAAACGGCACAAAGAACCGGCCGATGACCAGAAGCATGCTGAGTACCCACCACGATTGCGTGTTTCGTGTTAGGAAGAATTGGGTCTCCTCCGGGATGTTTGCATACCAGATGAGCATGTACTGGCCGAAGCCGATGTAGGCCCAGAAAATGCAGAACGCCAGCATCCATTTTCCCATGATGTGGTAGTGCTCGAGGGTGACGATCCCTTTGAGGTAACCCGCTTGTTGCAAAGCGGCGATCACCAGCACCAGCAACGCCATCGAACTGCCCGCTGTCCCTGCAAAGATGTAGACGCCGAACATGGTTGAAAACCATCGGAAGTTGAGGCTCATCATCCAGTCGAACGCGCCAAACGTCAGACACATAGCAAACAACGGCAGACTGATGAACGACACCCGGCGCATCCAGATCGTGAACAGCGGATTTCCGTCTTTATCCTGGCGCGAGGAATATCTCCGCAGCAAGAGTGACGCGATAATCCAGAAAGCAAAAAAGATAATCGCGCGGATCAAAAACCAATGAAGATTGAGATACGCGCGCTTGAGATCCAGATTTGGCGCGCGCCCGGGAGGAATCACCATCCACGAGTAGAGATGGTCTCGCAGCAGCAAAATCGGGATAAAAAGGATTGCCAGCACGCCTAACAAGACTGCGATATTTTCCAGTTGCCGGCGCACCACCACCGACCAGTCGGCGTCCGTTGCGTGGTGAACAATCGTCCAGAAGAAGCAGCCTGCGCACAGCGTAAAGAAGAACACGAACGCAAACAGCCAGGAGTAGCTGAATTGATGCGGATTCACCAATGCGCCCACCAGACAGAGCACCAGGCTCACAACGGCAATCACACCGAGCAGAGTAGAAAGTCCTGTAAATCGACGACTGTCGAAGTATTCGCCTTCTGGCATTGGTGGTGTGTGTAAACGCTCGCTCATTTTGCAGGAGTCGCAGCCGGTGGCGGTGACGCAGGTTTGTCCATTTCCGCGCGATGATCTTCAGGGACATCGGCAATGGCCGCGTGCTGGCTGCGTTGCAACGCGCGCAGATAGGCGATGATGGCCCAACGATCCGCCACGACGAGGTTCGGCCCGTAAGGCATCATCGTATTTTTTCCGTTTGTAATCGTGTTGAAAATTTCGCCGTCAGACATTTTGCGGATCCGATCGTCCTGAAGTGAAATCACGGTCGCAAGGCCGTACTGTTTCGTGATCCCATTGCCTGCAGCCGAAGCACCGTGGCACATCGCGCACGTGATGTTAAAACGCTGCTGGCCGCGCTCCATTAACTCGCGCGTGACCGGCAGCGGAATTCCCGTTCCCCATTGGTCGCCCATTTTGCCAGTGTTGAAGTAATCGGTTCCGGCACTGAATGCGATCCGCATGTGCGCTTCCTCCGGCGCGTCTTCTGTCATACCGGCCGGCGAGCTCACGCTCTGCGCTGTCGGGCCGCCTTCCTCATTATGGGCCACGTTGCGGCGAGGCATCTCGTACCCAACTGGAACTGTGCCCGCGACGGGCAAACGCGGACCGCGTCCATCAGCAAAAAAATCAAGCGGCGCCTGTGCGCGCACCTTTGGTTGCCGAACCATGTCTGGAAAAACTTCCGATGGCGGTTGTGTGCTTTTCTGCCCGCGAAATCCCATGACAGCGACCATCGCGATCGTGCACAGGATAAAAATAACGAAGAAGCCGCGAAGCATATTTAGTCCTCGTGCACGACAGTGATGTGCCGCCCCCCAGTTTGCTCCAGCAGTTCGTACACGCCGTTCTCGGTAAAGCGCGGATCGTGAGCTTCGATCGCCAGAAAAAATCCGTCATTGGTCACGCGGCTGAACCGGTCCCAGTTGAACATCGGATGATTCCAGCGCGGCAAACGATTCATGCCTTGCCACGCGAAGAATGCGGCGAACGAGGAGAAAAGGATCGTCAGCTCAAACATGATCGGAAAAAATGCCGGGACGGTGAAGAAATTGGTCGGTTTCCCATGCACAACGAGCGGATACAGAAAAGATGACGGGCCGAATTCGACTATGACCGCAGTTAGAAATCCCGAGATTCCGCCAAACAGAACCCAGCCGCTCAACCAGGATTTGCCGAGCCCCATCGCTTCATCCATTCCGTGAATTGGAAATGGCGAAAACACGTCCCATCTGCGGAAGCCAGCATCGCGCACGCGCTTCGCCGCCTCGTAAAGCGCCGCCGCGCTCGGATATTCCGCGGCCATTGCATACACCTTGTGACCGTAGGGCGTTGTGGTCATCGGTTGCGCTCTCCTCCGGCGGCGGGAATGGATTCGGGAGGCAGATCGTAATGCGGGTCCGCCTCAGGTGTGGCTGTCTTCACTTCTGACATTGCAATCATCGGGAGGAAACGAATGAACAGAAGGAACAGCGAAGTGAAAATTCCGATCGTGCCGATGTAGGTCCAGATGTCCACCCAGCTAGGCTGGAAAATGCGCCACGAGGACGGCAGGAAGTCGCGATGCAATCCGCCGACGATGATGATGAAACGCTCGAACCACATTCCGGCGTTCACGCACATCGCCACGAAAAAAACGACCAGCACGTTACGACGACACCAGCGGAACCAAAACAGCTGTGGCGACAGGCAGTTGCAAAAGAGCATCCCGAACCACCAGTACCACCAGTAGGGACCGAAAATCCGGTTCCAAAATGCGAACCGCTCGTAGTGGTCGCCGCTGTACCAGGCGATGAAAAACTCCATGGAGTAGGCGTAAGCGACGAAAGAACCCGTTAACAAAATGATCTTCGCCATCTTGTCGACATGCTGCGGCGTGATGATGTCCTGCAATTTGAAAATCGCCCGTGCCGGCAACAGGAGCGTCAGCACCATGGCAAACCCGCCGAAGATCGCGCCGGCAACGAAATAAGGCGGGAAAATAGTCGTGTGCCATGTAGGCAAAACGGTCGACGCGAAGTCAAAGGATACGACGCTGTGCACCGACAGAACGAGTGGCGTAGAAAGACCGGCCAGGAGCAGGTACGCCATTTCGTAATGACGCCAATTACGGTTGGAGCCGCGCCAGCCAAGAGCGAAAACTCCGAACAGAAATTTCCGGACCCGGGTGGTTGCTCGATCTCGCAAACTCGCCAGATCCGGAACCAAACCGGTGTACCAGAACAGGACCGACACGGTGAAATAGGTCGAGACCGCGAACACGTCCCACATCAAAGCGCTGCGGAAGTTCTGCCAGATCGCCCAGTTGTTAGGTATGGGCGCCAAATACCACGCCATCCAAAACCGGCCGACGTGAATTCCTGGAAAAATCGCAGCGCAGATTACCGCAAACAGCGTCATCGCCTCCGCAGAGCGGTTAATGGAGGTGCGCCATTTTTGACGAAGCAGGTACAAGATCGCAGAGATCAACGTCCCGGCGTGTCCGATACCGATCCAGAAAACGAAGTTGGTAATCCCCCACGCCCAGCCGACAGGGATATTGTTTCCCCACGTGCCAACGCCGGTGGAGATCAGGTACCCAATGCAAAACAGTCCAAAGGTCGCAATGCTGGCAGTCGTCATAAAACAGACCCACCACCACCTGGGTGCGGGTTGTTCGACGACGCCCGAAATGCGTTGGGTAAGCCAGTTGAAATTGCGCCTGTTTAGCACCAGCGGAACATGCGCAATTTGCTGTCTTGCCTGCTCGAGTTCCGGTGCTGTTGCTGGTGCTCCGTCCATGTTCAACCTCTACTCTGGCAATGTCTCGACCCGACTGGCAATGCCGATATCTTTCGCATCAGGCATTTTCGGATTTGGATTTCGAAGCCGGGCGAGATAACTCGTCCGCGGTACGACGTTCAAGTATTCGAGGATCCGATAATTGCGATCCTGTTTTTTCATTTTCGAGACGCCACTCTCCGGGTCTTTGATGTCGCCAAAAACGATCGCTTCAGTTGGACACGCTTGTGCGCAGGCGGTGGTGAACGAATCGCGCGGGATAAGCTTGTTAGGCGAAGCGCTGGCGCGCGCAATCGCTGCGATCTTCGCTTCTTCGATGCGTTGGACGCAGTAACTGCATTTTTCCATCACCCCTCGCATGCGCACGGTGACGTTAGGATTTTTCTGCAACTTTATCGTGTCCGGCGCGCCCTTGGTAGTGAGCGGCGCAAAATACTCTTCAAAGACGTTCAGGGCGCCGACGATCTTTCTCTTGCCGACTGGTCGCTGCGTGTAATCGAAGAAGTTAAAACGCCGCACCTTGTAGGGACAATTATTCGAACAGAATCGAGTGCCGACGCAGCGGTTATAAGCCATTACGTTGAGGCCGTCCTCGCTGTGAACGGTCGCGTTTACCGGGCAAACCGTTTCACATGGTGCGTTCTCGCAATGCTGGCAGGGCATTGGTTGGAACACCATTTCGGGATGCTCCGGCCAGTGGCCGCGGTCCTGGTTGAAAGGCTCCCGGCTGGCGTAATACCGATCGATGCGCAGCCAATGCATGATTCGCCCATGCGCGACTTGTAACTTCCCAACCACCGGAATGTTGTTCTCTGCCTGGCAGGCAATCACGCAAGCGCTGCAGCCAGTGCACACATTCAAATCGATGCTCATCCCCCATTGCTGGGGCGCGTCCAGCGGCGGATGCGAATACAGAGTCGGTGGCGGATGCGGCAGTTCTTCTGCTCCAGGAATTTCTTTGGCGAAATCGTTGTTGTTGCGATACCCCTCTAATGTTGCTTCACGAATCAACCCGCGGCCTTCGATGCTGAAGTGTTCCTGCATGATGGACAACGGATAATTCCGTCCCACCCTGGTCACTTGCACGCTCTCAACGCCTTTTGCCCCGGCAACAGCGACGTACGGATTGGCTGCGGTTCGCAGGAAATAGCCATTGAATCCCGCCTGCTCTGTAAGCCCCGATCTTTCCTTTAAATTCCCGCCTGCATACGGCAGTTCGTCGAACTGCGGCATTTTGCGTCCCCAGCCGAGTGCAACTGAAACAGAATTGTCCGCATGCCCGGGCGACACATACGCTGCAATGACGAGCTCGCGCTTCATCGCACTTCCGCTGGCGCTCTTTTCATTGATCGTGATCTGCAACAAATCTCCGGTTTCAACACCGACTGTTTTTGCATATTCAGGACTGATCAACGCCACGTTGTCCCAACTCAGCCTCGTAACCGGGTCGGGAAGTTCCTGGAGCCAGCCGTTGTTTGCGTAGCGGCCGTCATCCATGCCGTAGCTGCCGGTCAACACGATCTCCGGCGCTTCCGGTGTGGGAGCCGCTGGAGCCGATGACGAATCGCGCGGCAACGCTGCCGCGCCACCCGCGTTGAAAGTGGCGGGTTGATCAGCGGGTTGAACATGCGCGGCAAAACCATCGTGCAAAAAACGCGACCAAATCGTCTGAAAATCTCCCGGAGGATTTGTCAGGCGAAATGTTTCCTGCACCAGTTCGGGACCTTCCAGTTTCGGGCCGCCCAGAACCATGTTCATCAGCTCGATTTCACTGACTCCGCCAAAAAGCGGAAGGATCATCGGCTGAATCGACAAATAATCGCCACCAGCCGTGAGCACGTCGCCCCACGACTCGAGATAATGAGCAAGCGGAACGTGCCACTGGCTCAGAGCCGATGTCGCGTCCTCGTGATAACCAAGCCGCACAATGTTCGGAACTTTCTTTTGCAACTCTGCCCAATCGAGAGGCGTCTTTGACTCTGGATCTTCTACCAATCCCCGCGGCGCGTTATAGACCGGGTCGCCGCCGAAAATGAACATTTGCTTAACGCGACCTTCGTTTATATCCGTCGCGAGCTGAGCGATGTCGATTGTCTTCGGATTGCGCGGCACCTGGCGTACAACGAGGGTTTGGCCGACATTTTTTAGCGCGGCGTTCATTGCATAAACCAGCGTCTGCACCGCCACCGGCTGTGCCGGGCCGGCGAGCACCAGGCTTGCTCCCGGTTTCGCCATCAAATCGGAAGCGACGCCATCAATCCATTGCTGGTCGAAGCTGTTTGGCCCGCCTTGCGAATTTCCAAGCAAAGAGCCCAGAGCGGAATCATTCGTTGCGCCGAGGATCTTTGTCGCCAGCGCATGCGCGAACGCAGGAATCTGACTGGCTGGACAACGCAGTCGATGATCCGCCATTGCACCGGTGAGGCTGAAACGGTGTTCCACCACATACAGCCGGTTCATGCTGTCCTTCGACGTGCTCACCTTGCGGCGCGTAGTGAAACCGCGCACGGTTTCAAGATCGCCCTCGCCGCAATCGAGAAAGTCGCTATCCAGCGCAAGAATCACGTCGGCGCGATCGAATTTTGGCAACACGCGTGCGTTGGCGCCGAACGCTGCTTGCATTGCCATGTTTGCATCCTGACCAAGTCGCGGTTCGTAAACGCACCAACGCATTCCCGGGAATTTTTTCTCCAATTCCACCCGCAAACGCTCCCGGGTCGGCGAATTCGTCTCCTCCACCAGAAACGCAAGACTCTGGCCCTGGTCATCCAGCATGGTTTTGCCAAATTCTCCGAGGAATTTCTCAAATTCTTCGCGCGTACTTGCCTTCTTTTTCTGAACGAAACGTTTCGACCGGGTCGGATCGTACAGATCGAGGATCGACGCCTGCACAAACGTGTCGGTGGCGCCGGCGCTTGCCGGGTGCAGCGGATTGCCTTCTAGCTTGATCGGCCGGCCGTCCACAGTCGTCGCGATCAGCGGAATCCCGCCGCCGCGACGCGGCATGGCAGTCGCGTAATAGAGAAACTTGCCGGGAATCGTCCATTCCACATTTTTGGTGAAAGGAACGAGATGCAATTCCGGGCGACGACAACTCGTTAGGCCAACTCCCGCCAGAGCCATCGAAGCTCCCATCAATTTCACAAAATCGCGCCGCGACCATTCGTCGCCATTCAGTTCCGCCGCGCCTGCGGGAAATTCGCGTTCCAGCCACTCCCGGAATTCGGGCGTGTTTTCCAGTTCGCCGAGGCTTCGCCAATATTTTGTGCCGTGGGACGGCTCAGGCGGATGATGAAAAACACGTTTCATGGTTTCGCTCCGGTTCGCGGCGTTGAATCGTTGAACCGTTGAATCGTCAAATCGGCGCCCCGATGTAACGCTGTAACGATGTAACGTATTACGGTTGTTCTCATCGGTGGCATCCCTGGCAAGTGGTGGGGGGCGTGATCTTCCAGCGCTCTTTGAGCGTCAGGCCAATCTCAGATTGAGTGAGTTGCTTCTTTTTCGAAAAATCTTCACGCGCGCCGCTTGGCTGACCATATTTCGCGACAAACTCCGCCGGTTTAACGTCGGCAGGTTTCCAATCGAGATTGAAAACCTGATCGTTCGGGCGCAGATAATTCTCCGGGTGCCGGTGACAATCCAGGCACCACGCCATGCTGTGGGGCTGGGCGATGTGCACCACCGACATTTGATTAACGGGACCGTGGCAACTGAAACAGCTGATACCGCGGTTCACGTGCGCAGAGTGATTATAATAGACATAATCGACGGTGCGATAGAGCCACACCCATTCGACTGGCTGCCCGCTTTTCCAACTGTGCTCCACTGGCTGCAGCTTGGGATTATCTTTGGCCACCTGCGTGTGGCAGTTCATGCATGTCGCCGTATTCGGCACGTTGGAATGCGCAGCCACTTCGACGAAGCTGTGACAATAGCGGCAATCCATTCCGAGTTGTGTGACGTGAATATCGTGCGGAAACGGCACCGGCTGGATCGGCTGATACCCTACCTTTGTGTACTTCGGAGTGGCGTAATACCACGTCGCTGCAGTCAATCCACCAGCAAGCACGATCAAGCACACGATCATCTTGATCGGTAACCAATTCGTCCAGCGTGGAAAGAAATTGGCCATTGGTACTAGACGGCTTCCACGCCGACACTGCGCAGCCGCCAAGCCCGCCGAGGCGGATTCGTCCCGCGGCGAACTACCAATGAGCAAAAACTGTGGTCAGGATGTGCTTCGTTCAGACGCTGCAAGTGGTTAAGGTTAATTGTTGCCTGGAGAGCAACACGAGGATTCTATAAATGCACAGCAGAAGGGCAAAACAAAATTTCGTTTTTGCAATTTCATTGCCCGCCCGAGCACAAAATTGCCAGAAGAATTTTGAAAAATTGTCGAAATTTTTCAGGAAAACGGAAGCGAAACGACTTCAACCGGGATCGTTGCATCCGGAGAAAGCGCATTCAAATTCGTCGCCGGATTGTTAAAACCGCGTTTCACGTACCCGAGTGCAATTTGCTGCCCTTCGCTGCCGGTCGCGCTCGTGATCCAGCCGGCTTCTTTTCCACCGGCAGAAGGAGCGACAAGTTTCATCCCGGGCTGAAGCGGCACGTTGTTCAGCGATATTAATCCGCACAAACGTTTGTTCGTTTGTCCCGACATTTTGATTCGGGAGATTACTTCCTGCCCGATGTAACAGCCTTTTTGATAATCGACCGCGCGTTCTTCCAGGTTTGCTTCGATTGGGATTATCTCATCGGTAAGTTCGCGAGCCCAACGCGGCAGCCCTTGTTCGATTCGCATCACCTCCGCAGCGGCAACATCGATAAGCAGATGCGCTGAGGCCAATTCATCCCGCACAGCATCGTGGCGCGCTGCCTCAGTCCAGATGTCCCAACCGGTCGCAGAAAAACGGCGCGTTGAAACGATCCGCCCAAACCCGGGTGCCGGCGACTCGCCGCCCAAAACATGAAACAGCGAGAATTCGTCGGTGACATCCTCGATCTCAACGTCGTCGGCAATGACATAACGTTCCAGGCGCGCGCGCAACGTTTCGCGAAGCTCCTGCTCGGCATCGACCAGAAAACTTTCCCCGGACGCGGTGACAAAAATGTGCGCGTTCAGTTTGCCTTTCGCACTGAGCACGCAGGCTTCGATCGCATCCGTTTCGCTCGCCTTACGCAAATCGTTTGTGATTTGTCCGTTGAGAAATCGGACCCGGTCAGCTCCGGTCACACGTAGTTTCGCGCGCGCGGAGAGATCGAGAAAAGCAGCATCTTGCATCCGAACCAGTCTACATCTAAAAGCGGCCGAAGAAATGCAGGAGCCGAGAATCCCGAGCCCGTAGACACCGCAACAGTGATGTCAACATGGAGCCGAAGCTCTGCGACGCCTAACGAATGTTCGCTGAAGCAGGGGCCGTCACCGGGCTAGCAGGAGGTCGCCCCGCCATTGCCGCAGCAGGACGCCCGCCGCTGCGTTATTCCGCCCCGGATGAAAAGCGGCTTAGGAGCTGTTTGATAAATCCACGGCGTAACGGAGTGGCAGCAGCAGCGGTCGCGTTCATCGTTCCGCTGAAAGTGACTGCAGGCTCTGCGGAAGCAACGAGCCCCGGTTCTTGAGCCTCCACTTCCTGCGTATCCGCCTCTGCCGAACCCTGAATCGATTCTCCGGCGTCCATTTGCTCTAACGCCTCCTGGCTGTGTGACTCTTCGAAATGTTCTGTAGTCGGCTCATGCAAATACTTGCGCAGCACGGCGGAATAATCGTTGTCGCCGTGGCCCCACTGCATTTGCTCGAACAATTGATTGCGCGCCGCAGCAGTGACACCGAAGTCCAGGTAATGCGACAACGCGATTTGATTGGCGATCTGCATGTCTTTCAACATGTGTTTGACTGAAAAATGCGGCGCGAAATCGCGTGCGATCATTTTTGGCAGCTTCATTGCCAGCGTGCCGGAATAACTTGCGTTGACGCGCATGGCCTCGACGAATTTTTCAAACGGCAACCCCTCCGCTTGTACGAGCGCCAGAGCCTCGGCTGAAGCCTGAATACTGGCAGCGGTGATCATATTCGTCGCGACCTTGATCGCGCTCGCCTGGCCAACTGATCCGATATGCACGATCTCTTTGCTGCTGGCTTCAAGAATGCGACGGCCTTCGCGTACGGCTTCGTCGGTTCCGCCAACGTAATAAACAAGCTCACCCTTTTCCGCCGCGCCCTTGCTCCCGGTGAAGCAGGCCTCAACGAACCGGGCTCCGCGCCGTTCGACAATTTCCGCCGCCGCGCGCATCGAATCCGGAGCAACCGTGGAATGCGCAAACACAACATGACGCGCTGTAAGTTTTTCATTTAGCTGCTCGGCAATTTGCAGGAGCGCCTCGTCGTCCGAGACAAAAATCTGAATGTAATTGCACAACTCCGCCAGTTCTCCCGGTGAACCGACAAAATTCGGAACAGGACGAGGCGATCGATTCCAGACGAACACTGAAAAACCTTTATGGCGAAGATGTGCAGCGATTCCGCGACCGATAATTCCCAGCCCGATGACACCAATGTTTGTGTGCTTTGGATTGGACGCAGAGACGGGACGCTCCATGGATCGGCTGTTCAGCGATCAGCCTGCCGATAAAACTGGTTCTACGCAATATGGAAATTTGTGGCGGGAGTGCGCAACGCTGAGCGAGCGCCAGAGGCGCTGCATATCTATAGCTCTGCCGGGATACGTGTCAGCTCCGTAGGAGCGGCATGTTTCAACATCTGAAGACCACTCACTTCAACGCGAACTGCGACAGATAATTCAGCGCAACAGAGCCGACGATTTGCAGACTCTGCGCGCTGATTTTGTCCATTGTATCGTCCGCGGTGTGCCAGGCAGGATAATCGAAATCGATGATGTCGATCGTCGGAATCCCGATGCCATTGAGCGGCGTGTGATCGTCAATCATGTCGCGATCCAGGTAGCTGAAGTAGTTCCGGAGCTTCAATGCTTCAGCCGCAGCGAAAATATCGCGCGCCATCGACGCCGGTGAATCTGCGGGAAGTGTGATGTTGAGCGAACGGTCACCCACCATGTCCAACAGAATTCCTCCGCGAATTTTCCTGGCGTCGTTGCCTTCGAGATGTTTGGCAAAGTAGCGGCTTCCATAGAGACCGTCCGTTTCAGAAAAATTTTCGTATGCCTCTTCGCCATCGAAGAACACCAGCTCAATTTTCCTGGCAAGACTCGCGTGCTGCCCGAGCACCCGAGCTAACTCCAACAGCAGACCGGTGCTTGAGCCGCCATCATTCGCTCCGACAAACCGGATGGTGTCGAACAATTTCGTGTCGTAATGCGAGCACAGCAAAAAGGATGGGGATGCGCCATTTGGGTGGCCCGGGAATCGCGCAATCAGGTTTACAAAATGAGTTTTACCTTGCGGGGTGTTGTCAGTGAATGCCTGACGTGTGACCTGCCAGCCCGAATGGCGCAGTTCTTCCTCTATGTAATCTCTGGCTTTCTCGATTGCCTCCGAGCCGGCCGGACGCGGCCCCAGATCAACAAGGCGTTGAACATGAGCCAGAGCTTTCTCTCCCGAGAACTCTTCCCAGATTTTTGTTTCTGCGGCGCATGATTGATGCATCTGAAAAAACAAAACGAAAAAGAAAATGGCCGCGGGTTGCAGGGCGTTGGAAAGCGCGGTCGTTGCTTCCCATCCATTACGGCTGTGAAACGCCAGCACCAACGCGCATTTTCCAATTGGCGTCTGACACAGACGCCCTACAATTTTCATCGTGTGCTAGTCTGCCGGCGGCAAGCCTAAAGCGGTAACAATCCGCTGGAGATCATCTGTGCCGTAGTACTCGATCTCGATTCGTCCGCGCTTTTCGCCGTGCTGAATGGTGACATGGGTGGCCAGATGTTGTTGCAGGCGATTCTGCAAATCGTTTACTGCTGTCGCTGTAACGCTCGGATCGGCGCCTCCGCGCCGCGCCTTGCGGCGCCCGCGACCAACGCCGAGCAACCGGGCAACCATCCGTTCGGTAGAGCGCACCGTAGCGTTGCGGCGCAACACCGTTTCCGCGGCGAGCAATTGTTCTTCCGGCACTTTCAAACCCAACAGCACCTTGGCGTGTCCAACTGAAACCAGGTTTTGAGCCAGCCAGATCTGCACCTGCGGATGCAAATCCAAAAGCCGCAGTGCATTGGCTACCGCCGCCCTGCTCCGTCCGACTTTGTTGGCAATATCTTCCTGCCGCATTCCAAACTCGTTAGCTAACCTCGCGTAGCCCTGGGCTTCTTCGATCGGGTTAAGGTCGGCGCGTTGGAGATTTTCGATCAACGAAAGTTCGAGCACTTCCAGGTCGTTAGCGGTGCGGATAATAACTGGAACTGCGGCAAGACCGAGTTCCTGCGCGGCACGCCATCGACGTTCGCCGGCGATCAGTTCAAATCGCGTGCCGACCTGGCGAACAATGAGTGGCTGAATGATGCCGTGTTGCCGAATCGATTCGACTAATTCCAACAACACATCGCGCGCAAAATCCTTTCGCGGTTGTAATGTGCTCGGGACAATCCTCGTCAATTCGATCTGATGAACTTTGTCGCTCGCGTCCGATCCGTCCCTGAGGGTGACGGCCGGAGGCGTGCCGATCAGTGCACCAAGACCTTTACCCAAACCTGAGCGTGCCATGTGCCTGAGGCTACCGGAACAGAATTCTTAACGCAAACAGCAAAGCACAACCGGCGCAAACGCGTGAATTGGAGGCCGGAGCTCCGCGACGCCTAACGACCACTCCCCGCGCAGAAAAACGCCGGCACATTTCCCGACGCTGATGGTGGGAGCTCGCTCGGTGATTATCTTTCTTACCGTCTGCACTCGCGAGCGACGACGACTTCTGGCAAACGACGACTCAGCGCAGCGAATCATCGAATCGTGGCGGAACAGCGGATTTCTGGCGTGTCGGTCGCTACTGCATCATGCCAGATCACATCCATTTGTTCTGCGGACCCAATGTCTTCTCCGCGTACCCGCTGAAGAAATCGATCGAAGACTGGACAAACGAGGTCACTCGAAACCGGGCCGATCGCGCCCAGCTTCGGATTTGGCAGCGCGAATTTTAAGATCGTCAGTTGCGTCGTTCCGAAATCGTACGCCCAGAAATTGGATTACGTAATGAACAACCCGGTTCGCCACGGCTACGTCCGTCGCGCAAAAGATTGGCCTTACCAAGGTGAACTCAAGATCCTGGATTGGCACGACCAGTGACGATGGAGGGCGGAGCTCTGCGACGCCTGCTCCGATCACACGCAATCTTTCGCCGCATGCGCGGGCTCGCGGCGCTCGCTCCTCCATCTTCTCGGTAGGCAAACGAACCGGTCTCTCGAAAAACAGTTAAAAAAAGTATTGACACTCCAGCCCAAAATCCGGTATCACGGCGGAAGGTTCCAAAACAGACAAAGGACTTTTGCCCGGTAGGGTTCTTTGTCTGTTCGGTTCCCAATGAGAGTTGAAACAATCAAAAACACGACCGGGAAAGAGAAAGAACACATCCATGTATTCATTGAATCAAGTTAACAAGTCAGTCTCATGCGGACGAGATCCGGCTCGCTCGCTGCCGTTATGGCGCGGGTTCCTTCTCATCCCGCTCATTCTGGTGTGCTTTGCATTTGCGCCGCAGACGCGAGCACTCGTTCCGCCTCCCGACGGATGCTACCCTGGGTTTACGACCGCTGAAGGCTGTCAAGCACTGCAGTTCGTCACCACCGGAGTTGGAAATACAGGCCTCGGTTGGCGTGCGCTTTTTAGCGCCGCGGGATCCAGTTTCAATACTGGCGTCGGCGCCGGAGCGCTGGTGCTTAACCACGCGCCGGACGGGGCGAACACAGCCGTCGGCGCTGCTAGTCTGCTACTTAACGTTTTCGGTAGCCGAAACACGGCAGTTGGAGCCGCCGCAATGGTCAACAACGCCGGCGATACTGGAGGCAACGGGTCGTTCAACGGCGCTGTCGGTGCGTTCGCGTTGAATGGGAACACCACCGGATTTAGTAACAACGCCATGGGCGACTCGGCGCTCTTTAGAAATGAAGTTGGCGCTGCCAATACTGCTGTTGGTGATCTCGCCCTCGAAGATAACGATGCCACCGGAGCCGGCAAAGCGAACTTCAACTGTGCGTTCGGCGCTCAGGCACTCCAGGGCAATGTTACCGGAGATTCCAACAACGCCGTTGGCGCTTCGGCACTCGTCGGTAATGACGATGGGTTGTTTAACCAGGCATTCGGGGCTTTCGCCCTCTCGAGCAATTCGTCTGGTGCTTCCAACGTCGCCATCGGCGATTCAGCGGCAGCTCACGTAACAAGCGGCTCGTTTAACACCGTCGTCGGCGATACTGCAGGACAAGACATCACCGACGGCACCGATAACATTTACATCGGCGCAGGCGCTGGAACTGAAGTTGGCAACGAAAGCCAGACCATCCGTATTGGACAGCCTGGTTTCATCGGCGCCTGCTTTATCCAGGGCATTTCGGGTGTGGGCGTCTCGGGTGACCCCGTTGTTGTAGACGGAAACGGCCAACTCGGCACCGCCGCTGCTGGCAGCCCTCTCTCAATGAAAGAAGTGCTCAAACAACGTGAAATCGTTCAGCAATTGAAGACCACAACTGAAAAGCAAGCCGCACGAATTGCTTTGCAGGAAAATCAAATTCACACCCTCACCGCAGCGTTAAAGCAGCAAGCCGAGCAGATCCAGAAAGTAAGCGCTCAGCTTGAAATGATTCGCCCGACGCCGCGAGTTGTGGAGAATCGATAAAACTGTTATACAGGAACGCTGTTAGAGAAGTCAGCGGCTCCTAGATACATTCAGCCGCCGCGCGAACCCGCGCGGCGGCTGTTTTTTTGTACTA
>JAICUQ010000158.1 GCA_025935755.1 Chthoniobacterales bacterium
CGCCGTTTACTCGGCGCTTCGTTTTTCCAAATCGTGCTGGCGTTCCGGCCAGATGGCCGTGACGGCCAGAGCCACAAGGATTCCTACCGAAACTTCGACGAAACGATGAAGCGCAACAATCCAGGCTGGATTTGACCGCGGGATCAGCACGATGATGGCCAGCGTGACACCGGCGTAGCGGTATGCAGTTTTCTCCATACGAAACGCCGCGCACAAAAGCCCGAGCACAAACACCATCATGGCGAAGACTAAAAAATTACCGGCAAAATAGCTGGCTACGAGCGCTCCAGTGACAGCGCCGAATGCCGTGGCCGCAATACGTTCAATCGAAATCAACAGGGTTGCGGCGAGAGTTGATTGCATCACTACGAGTGTAGCGATCGCGGCCCAATACGCCTCCGGCAATCCGAACAGACGAGCGACTGCAAGCGATAGAGTCGCTGCGACGGCTGTGCGAATTGAATGTACGACCGACGGAAGGTTTTCCGGTTCCCATCTCCAAAGCTTCACGGAAACGATTTCTCGCAGGAACGCCCGGATTGGCAAGACGATGTTGCAGGACGCCTCTCACCGGTGCAATTCGGTAATCTTCCAAAGTTTGTACGGCTCGGTTCGCGTGGATACACCATCGTTGAAACGGGGCATTTTTTCGATCTGTGACGCGGTGACGTAAAGTTCGGCCTTCGGTCCCCAGCTTAACGTGTCCGGCCACATGAGCCGCTTATCCGCGAGGATCTGCTCGATACTTTTTGTTGCAGGATTCCAGCGGACTACTGCGTTGTGTTCGAGGTCCGTTAAATAAATGCTGCCGTCAGGCGCCTGCAGCATTCCGTCAGGTGCCGGTGTCTGCCCAACTTTTTCCACTTTCGTTTCGAGATCTTTCTCGTTGAGCTGTTCGTCGGTTAGAAAAGCCGTCTTAATGCGGTAAAGTGCGTACCCGGTGAGCGCATGATAATAGAGATAACCATGCCTGGTATCGAGCGCGATACCATCGGACGCGATCTGTGGGGGAGTTTTCTTTTGCGCGTCGATCAGTTCTCTTCCGTCGACAACCAGCTTGAAATCTTTCTCAGGTTGCGTTGAGAAATGGCCATCGAGTAGTCGCCGTGCCTTTCCGTTGCTGAGATTAACCACGACGATTGCGCCCTTACCGGAATCGGTGATGAACGCGGTGCCCGAGCGTGTATCGATCCGAACGTCATTGAGATAACTTTTACTCGGCGCGATATCCTCACCAAATGGGATTGTCTTTACGACTTGATTTGAGCGCAGATCAATCTTTACCAGCTTCGCGCCACCCCTAACGATTGCCTGCATCTTCGGCGCCGCTGGATCAAGTACCCACAGATTCTCCTGATCATCTACAACGACGCTCTGCACGCAGACGAAATGCGAGGCGGGAGCACCCGGCTTGTTCCACTCCTCGTTCGGGAATGGCTTCGGCTGGCCGTTGACGATTTCTGCGACGGAAATGGAATGCTGGTCCGACCAATAAGGAAAATTAACAAAAATCCGGCCGGATTTCGTCGAAACACCGACGCCCGTGACCTGTTGATCCGGAAAACTGGCAACCTCTTTGAGTTCTGCAGCTGAGAGGAGCGGCGGCGCGATAAGGCAAAGCAGGATGGCAAAATAATTCCCCACAAAACAGATTCGCCGCTCGTGCCAGAGCCGGATGATGAATTGCGCTAAACACCGTGTCCGGCAGGCTTTCGTTCCATCGACACGTGACTTTGGTGTCTCGTTCGAATCAATACACAAAGAAAGGAACGCCTAACATGCGAGTTAACGAGAAGAATCAAAACATGGGTGCGACGGGATACATTTTGCTTTGGTTACTGGGAATTCCGATTCCGATTTTGCTGCTGATCTTTTTACTGAGAGGGTGCACTTAGCACCTGAGTGTTTCAAAAGGAGTGGCGTCACTGCCCTGATGTTGCCGTTCGTAATCGGACAAAGGACCTGCTACAAGCGTTTCGTAGCGTAAATAAACGATGCCGAAAAAAAACGTCGATCTGCACGGCAGTGCGCCGGACAAAAACAAAATCGCGTTGCTTATGATTGATGTCATCAACGATTTCGATTTTCCCGAAGCAGATCAGTTGTTGAAATATGCGTGGCCGATGGCCAGGAAGCTTTTACGGCTTAAACGGCGCGTGCAAAAAGCCGGCATTCCGGTGATCTACGTGAATGATAACTTCGGCAGATGGAAGTCCGATTTTCGACGCACGGTTGAGCATTGTTCAACTCATGGTCGCGGCAGTGAGTTGGTCAAAATGTTGCGGCCCGAGGAGAACGATTATTTCGTTCTTAAACCAAAGCATTCAGGATTTTTTTCCACCACGTTGGAAACACTCCTCCGCTACCTGGAAACGGAGATTCTGATCCTCACAGGCATCGCCGGAAATTTTTGCGTTCTCTTTACAGCTAACGATGCCTACATGCGCGATTTCACATTGTTCGTCCCTTCAGATTGCACCGTGTCGAACACAAAACCGGAAAATGATGCAGCGCTCAGCCTGATGAAGAAATTTTTGAAAGCGGACACGCGACCGTCTTCCAAAATCGCGCTGTCGAAAAGGAAAAGATCAAAGCGTCGCCGTTCATGATTGTTGTCGAAAGGCGCTCCATTCTGAAAAAGCTTGGCGGAGAGACAGTGTCTTGGATAAATAACTAACGAAACTCAAATCAAAAAAGAAAGGGGGATTGACCATGCTGTGGACCATTATTGTTATCCTGCTGGTGCTGTGGTTGATAGGCTTGATCGGCCATATCGGCGGCGGCTTGATTCATCTGCTCCTGGTGATTGCCATCATCGTCTTCATTATTAACCTGGTTCAAGGTAGACGAGGTCTTTGAGCGGTTATTTTTGGATCGATTAGAGGCTGCCGGGATACTGCCTCGAAAGACTGCGTTCGGAGCATTCATGCTGAAATGATGCTGCTCCGCTGCGCGTAATATTGCTTTTCCACAACGGGCCACTACGGCTCGCGAACTCCAAAAAGTTCTTCGAGCGTGCAGTCAAATCCACGTGGATTCCTGAGATCTACACTTCAAGTTCCGACAATGCGAATCAGCGAAATGAATTGGATGATGGTCGAAGAGTATCTTCGACGCGACGATCGAGCCGTGTTGCCGCTGGGGTGCACGGAACAGCATGCATACCTTAGTCTCAGCACCGACAGCATTTTAGCGGAGCGCTTGAGCATCGAAGCGGCCGACCCGTTAGGCATTCCTGTGTTTCCCGTGGTCGCCTACGGCATCACACCGTATTTCCGCGCCTTTCCGGGGACGGTTACTCTTCGGGTGGAAACATATATGAGGCTCGTTCGTGATATTCTCGATGCGATCACAGAGCAGGGGTTCAAACGCGTCCTGATCGTTAATGGCCACGGCGGCAATACGCCTGCTCAAGGATTGATCGGCGAGTGGGCGGCAGATCATCCCGGGATGCGAATCAAGTTCCATAATTGGTGGAACGCTCCGAAAGTCTGGGCACAGGTGCAGGCGATCGACTCTGTCGCGTCACATGCCTCGTGGATGGAAAACTTCCCGTGGACGCGTCTGGAGAAGGTCAAGATGCCTACGCAGCAGAAGCCGATGAGCGACTCGGAAAAAGTACGTCGTCTCGATCCGAAAGCAGTCCGGCAATATCTCAATGACGGTAACTACGGTGGGCTTTACCAACGTAGCGATGATGAAATGATGAGGATCTGGGGGACAGCCGTGGAAGAAACGCGCGAGTTACTGAATGGAGACTGGGATTAAGCCAAGCCGTTGTGGTTAGCAATGGTCGCGCTGAAAGCGACGCCATGCCGCCGCCACTCAAAGCGCTTTGCGCGGAATCTCGCACAGCCATCGGCTCATTTTGCCAAAACTTTTAGAATCAGTCAGACCGCAGTGCCCATGCGCGTTGCATCGACGAATGCTTCGGTGTGATGATCGATCTCGCGTCCGCTGCGTCCACCGCTGGTGTGAATATAGAGCTCGTCTCGCTTAACACTGGTGGTCGACGGAGGCGGCAAATTGATTTCGTATTTTACTGGTTGTTGGTGATCGGCAAGTTGCAGGTCGGGCCGATAAACGCTGTTAAATTTCCAGATCATGCGCAGGAAATTTGTTTGTCCACGAAGTAAGTGCCGTACGACTGTCTTTGTGCATTGGCGCATCGCGGCCCAGCCCAGGTGTTTGAGGGAGAGAACGCGTTGGGTTTCGACGAGCTCCTTGTAAAACTCTGCAAGTGGCAACTTCGTCGGCAAAACTGCGTGCTGGATGTCAAACAGACGGTAATCTCGCGTCGTGAGCCGCCGCGATTCGGTATGCCACGTTTCAGTTCCCGGATAAGGCGTGTTAATGCTGATGTTAACGACCTCCGGAATTTCGAGACACCAATCGCGTACGACTTTGAAGCGTTCGCGGTCCCACGACGGATCGGCGATAATGTTCACGGCCACCGTGACGTCGAGTGAGCGCGCGTACTCCAGTGCCTCGAAATTTTTGCTGAGTGTTACGCGCTTGCGATAGCGTTTCAGGCCTTCTTCGTCGATCGCTTCGAGTCCGAGGAACATGGTATTTAGACCGAGCCGCTTCCAGAGTTTGAACACTTCTTTGTTGCGCAGCAGAACATCGCCGCGGGTCTCCAGGTAGTAACGTTTCTTAATGCCGCGCCGCGCAATTGCTTCAGCGATTTGCATGCCGTGCTCGGCCTGGATGAATGCTACGTCATCCACGATGAAAATGCCGGGCTCGCGGATCTGCGCGAGCTCTTCCACAGCGCACTCGGGTGTTTTCACGCGATAATTGCGTCCGTAGAATGTCCATGCGCTGCAAAAAACGCAGTCCCATGGACAACCGCGGCTGAATTCAATGGAAGCGGCCGGATCGAGCTGACCGATGAAATATTTCCGGCGATGTCGCGCCAGATGACGAGCAGGCAACAAATCGTCGAGCGACTTGACGAAGGCAGGGGGCGGGCTGCGGTGATCAAGCGTGACGCACCCGGGAACTTGTTTCAGGTCGCGTCGGTTTTGCGAGATTGCATCTAACAGCCCGGTGATCGCTGTTTCGCCTTCGCCGGTTAGCACACAATCCAACGCACCATTGGCGTGCTGCAAAATCTCGTTCGGAATAAATGAAACGCTGTGGCCGCCAACACAGATGAACGCGTCCGGTAAAAGATCGCGTGTCGCTCGTGCCAGATCGATAATTTCGGGAACATTTGCAAGATAATTCCCGGCGAAGGCGATGACATCTGGCCGCCAGCTCTGGACCGAACCGAAGAAATCCTGGTGCGATTCGCATTGGAGATCGATCAAACGCACCGCATGCCCGGCGCGTTCCGCTGCTGCGGCTACAAGCTCAAGCCCGAGCGGCTCCAGTCGAAGATAAATCTTCGAATACATCAAACAACTGGGATGAACCGCCAAAAATTTCATTTTGTGACACTAGGCAGCGCTGCTGGTAAATCCCATCTCATCAATCCTTCTGCCATGTTGAACGAAAGCGCTGCAAGGAATGTGAAGCATGAGGCCAGGCGTTCAAACATCTCTGTTGATTCCTCTTTGCGATGGAGGTTCAAAGTAATCCGAGATTGTTCGGTCCGCCGAGAATAACCTCAGAGATGGCTCGTAGTTCATGGGTCTGGATAATGAAAGGGACAAAGGAATTCTTTCAACTTTCGAATGTTGCTGGCGACCTGCGCCTGTTTTTTGTGCGTCAGGCGAGTTTGCCCTGCTCCGACGTATTCATAGGTTAAAACAAAAGGAGATTTTATGGCTGAAGCATCGACCGAACTCGAGGGACCTGATTTTGAAAAAGGTTATGACACCAAAAACTTGCGTGATGGAGAAATGCTTTTGGGACACGCGTTTGGCGAAGCGGTCCTCGTGGCCCGGCGAGGCGATGATCTTTTTGCCATCGGCGCAACCTGTACCCATTACGGCGGACCATTGGCAAAAGGGTTGATGGTCGATTGTACCGTGCATTGTCCGTGGCATCATGCGCGTTTCGACTTGCGCACTGGCGACGCAATTGCGGCGCCGGCGCTGAATGATGTCGCGTGCTACAAACTGGAAAAACGAGGCGAGCGATTTTTCCTGACCGGAAAGGTCGACAGAAAACCGCAGCGCAGCCCAAAAACATCTCCGGCAAGCGTGCTGATCGTTGGGGCGGGCGCCGCGGGTGGCGCCGCAGCTGAGATGTTGCGACGCGAAGGCTACGACGGACCGGTTACACTCATCGGCGCGGATGAGTTTCTACCGTACGATCGACCGAACCTGTCGAAGGATTATCTCGCGGGCAATGCCCCGGAAGAATGGATCCCGCTCCGACCACCGGAGTTCTATCGAGAGCAGAAGATTGATGCAATCACCGGGACGACCGTTACAGGCATTGATGTGAAGGCCGGGCAGGTGACATTGTCCGATGGCCGTTCGTTAGGCTACGGCGCCTTGTTGCTGGCAACCGGCGCTGAACCTGTCCACCTTACGATTCCAGGCGCTGATTTGCCGCACGTTTGTTATCTGCGGACACTTTCCGACAGCCGGCGCATCATCGAAAAAGCCACCACCGCAAAGCGCGCAGTGGTCATCGGTTCCAGCTTCATCGGTCTGGAAGTGGCGTGGTCGCTGCGTGAGCGCAAAATCGAGGTGGCGGTCGTCGGAAGAGATTCGGTTCCGCTTAGGAAAGTTCTGGGAACAGAGATGGGAAATCTGGTTCGCGAAACGCATGAAGCGCATGGGGTGAAATTTCACCTCGGTCGAACGCCTTCAGCGATTCACGAAGGACATGTGCAGCTTGATGATGGGACCAAGTTGGAGTGCGATTTGGTGGTTATCGGAGTTGGTGTTCGCCCAAACACGCGTCTTGCCGAGCAAGCAGGAATCTCAACCGACAACGGGGTGTTGGTAAATGATTTCCTGGAGACGAGTGTTCCCGGAATTTTTGCTGCGGGCGACATTGCGCGATGGCCCGATCCGCGTGCGGGCCGGATCCGCGTCGAACACTGGGCTGTCGCTCAGCGCCAGGGACAGACCGCCGCGCGCAATATTCTCGGCGCGCGCGAGCCTTTCACAATTCCGCCATTTTTCTGGAGCAACCATTTCGATCTGCACATCCACTATGTCGGTCATGGCAGCGGCACGGACAAAACGAGCGTGGCCGGCGATCTAAAAGGCAAACATGCGTCGGTCCTATTTCGTTCTGAGGACAAACTCAACGCAGTTGCGAGTATCGGGCGTGATCTGGAGAATCTCAAAGCTGAAGCAGCGCTCGAGCGTGGCCGCGACTTCTCGCCATCCTGATCTCCCTGCAAATCCTGCGCGAACGCGAGTGCTAAGACGCCACCGGCGTTGCCAGATGCTTTTCGATCGCTTCGATCAACTCTGGAATGCTGATTGGCTTTGCAACCAGCGGATGTCCCTGTATATGAAGCCCGCCTTTGGCTTCGCTGTGCGTGACCAGGGCTGTTAGGAAAATTATTGGCGTGTCGTGTAATTCACGATCCGACTCCATTTGTATCGCCAACTCGCCGCCGTCCAGTTTCGGCATGACGATATCGAGCAGGATCACATCCGGTTTAAAATCGTGGGCGGTTTGATCGGCTTTTGTTGGATCGTTCTCCTCGAGCACGAGATACGGGCCAGTTCTTTCCAGAAGGATCTTTACAAGATGCGTGCTGTTCGCGTCGTCATCGACGATCAGGATGCGTCGTTTTTCTGCTGAAGGCGAGGGAGGAACGGCTTCGGGCGACGCCGGCCCGGCTGCAGCCGCGCGCGGCAAGAACTCCGCCTCGAATGATTTGTTCACGATTTATTCAATGCGTTCGGGCCACTGAGTCCTTTGTCACGTGCTGATCCAGGCCACAAACCACGCTCCCAGCAAACCCAGGAGCGCACCCAGCAACGGACTGGACACGGCAAACCAGAATGGAATTACTTCTCGCAACGAAATTGTTTCCCCTTCCAAATTCCCAGTCTGAACAATCGGTTTCATATGCTCCAGCCTATTGTTCGGATTGGCGGCTGGAATCGCGCGTGTGTCGAA
>JAICUQ010000013.1 GCA_025935755.1 Chthoniobacterales bacterium
AATCCCAATGATCCGTGTGATCTGTGCAATCCGTGCTTCAATTGATTTTGTCTGAGACCGCCCCGCAGGATTCGTGCGAATTTGTGTCCATCGTGGTTACGTTCCAAATGCCAAATTCCAATGATCCGTGTGATCTGTGCAATCCGTGGTTGAATTGATTTTTTCTGAGACCGCCCCACAGGATTCGTGTCATCTGTGCAATCCGTGGTTCAATTGATTTAAGAATTTAACCATTTAACAATCCCCTCGGACTCTAAAACCCGTCACAAGCCCGTTGGACAATCGATAAATTCCCATGGCGCTTTGAACCGTTTTGAGAGATGTGCAGCGAGTTCTTTTACACCGAATACTTCGGTCGCGTAATGACCACCGAGGAGAAGATTGATGCCGAGCTCTTCGGCAGCAACCGCGGCCCAATGCGGCGCTTCCCCGGTGATGAATGTGTCGATTGCTTCGTCTGCGACACGGTAAATTTCGGAACCGGCTGCTCCGGTCACAAGGCCAATCGCGCGCGTCTTCTTTGGGCCGAAACCGAAAGTTTTCACCGGACCATTTAACGCATTTTCCAATTTACGGATGAGTTCACCGCGTTGCAGCGACGCGCGAATTATTAAACCGGCCGGCTGTCCCTTTTCTTCCAAAAACGGTTTGGGAGATTTCAGTCCCAAGGCCCTAACAAGTTGTGCGTTGTTGCCGATCTGTGGATGGATATCAAGCGGAAGATGCGCGCTGTAAAGCGCGATGTCGTTTTCAAAAGCGAGTTGCAGTTGCCGGCGCAACGCACCTTGTATCGGCTGCAACCCTGGCCAGAATAAACCGTGATGGACGATTAGGAAATCGATGTCTCGCTTGATCGCCTCGGTCAAAACACGCGTCGAAACATCAACCGCCGCGCCGATATGAGTAACCCGGCCGGAATTTTCGATCTGCAGGCCATTCAGCGCATTGTCCCAATCGCCGACGTCTCGGATCCGCAAAAACCGGTCGGTATAACTGACAATCTCGCAAAGTGACGCCATGAGTGATTATTGAATCTCAAGATTTAAATCCCAAGTTCCCAAATCCCAAGCAACTCTCAAATGCTCGAAGCGCAGCATCGTGTCAGGGTGAATATGTTCGGCAGGATGCCGAACAGCGCACGCAAGATGCGTGCGCTCCCAAAGCTGCCCGAACGGTTTGCATGAAGTGTTTTGGGGTGCGGAGGTACTCCGCCGCTTTCACGTTATGGTTCGTAAATCATGCTGGTTGAGCGAAGTCACCAAACTCTTTGAGATCAAAATTACAAATCCCGACAACCAAATCCCAAACATCAAAATCGAAACGGACGCGAGGAGGCGTCGCACTGAATGAATCGCTAAATTGCAGGGCGTCTGTGTCAGACGCCATCTTCAACCGTTATCCCTCGCCACAGTGCTTCACACAGCGATGCAGGCGCGGCGTGTCATCCGTTGTCAAGATCCCTGCGTGTTGGGGTTTGCTGCCGCAGGCAGTGTCACTCCATAAATCATGACGCGCCCTTCGATCCCACGAACTTCCTGTGGCGGCAGCTCCTCGAATTGGAATGAGTCCCGTGCTCGATCGTGGACTGCTGCGGTAACGAGCAAAGGTCTGCCAACGCTTTTTGTCAGGCCCTGGATACGAGAAGCGATGTTCACCGTGCTTCCAATCGCAGTAAACTCGAGCCTTTCCGGCGAACCGACGCTGCCCACAATGGCCGGGCCGGAATGGATTCCGATTCCAATCTGAATCGGGGCGCGCTTCTTCGCTGCCAGCTCGTCATTTAAACCTTGAACCGCGCACATGATTTCACACCCTGCCGAAACAGCATCACGGGCATGATTCGAACCAGGATCGCCTGCTCCAAAGATGGCCA
Source organism: Chthoniobacterales bacterium (assembly GCA_025935755.1). Lineage (GTDB taxonomy): Bacteria > Verrucomicrobiota > Verrucomicrobiia > Chthoniobacterales > UBA10450 > Udaeobacter. The sequence continues at coordinate 1,874 of JAICUQ010000013.1, forward strand.
TGAAACCGTCGCCCAAATATTTGTTCACCATACCGCGATGTTCTTCTTCAACCGCCCCCACGCTTACTCGAAAGAAATCATTCATGATCTCCACGATCTCGGCAGGCGGCGACGAGCTGGCGCGGGCGGTCCACGAACGCATATCGACGAACATGACGGTGATTTCTTCCTCGACGCCGCTCAATCCCGGGTCGCGCGCAAGAATCCGTTCCGCGGCACGTCTGCCTACGTGCAAGCCGAATGTCTGACGCAATTTTTCTTTGTCCCTGAGCTCGCGCACCATCTGATCGAATTCACAGAGCAACCGGCCGAATTCATCGGGACGCCGGGCGCCTGCCCGACCGAGATCGACGGATAAATTCCCGCGCGAAACGGCGTCAGCTGCCGTGCGCAGTTGATCGATCGGTTTCGCCACGAGGCGGCTCATCATTAGCGCGGTGAAAATTCCAAATGCAATGCCGACCAAGCCGACGAAAACTGCAAGCCACGCCGCATTCGTTGCGGATGAGTGCGGCGCTAACAGCAACAATAAAAGCGACGCAATCGGGCAGATCGATGCTGAAACCGCCCATGCGATTCCGCGGCCGCGCAGCGATAACGTGAAAATATTCGGCGTGCGATCGGCGCGTTCATGCTGAAAGAAAGCGGGAAACAATCCCCATTGACTGGCCAGCTCCACCAGAAAAAACGAATGCGTCACCGCGATGAACCCCGACACACAGAACGAAATCGGCAGGTGCCAGAGCAAACGGGGATCCAACGGATATTGGACTTGAAGCAGCGCGCCGATGAAAACCGGTATGCACAGGAACCAGGCGACGCCGCACACCGCCGCTGCAAACCACGGCAAATGAATCAAGCGGCGCCGGGCGGGGGTGAGTTCCTGTAGCGGCAGTGTGTTACCGCCCGGGTCCGCCTCAAGCTGATGAAACAGATCCCGAAACGAAAAAATTTGTTTTACCCATAGATAGACGCCGATCGGGTAAACAACGGCGTTGTAAACGGCAACGGTGAGGAAGAAACGTTGCCGCAACGCAGGAGTGAACATTGGCTCGATAACCGTCGCGTTGTACCAGATGTTGAACGCGCTTCCGAGAATTTGTGGAATCACCGGCGCCAGCGCCGTGAGCAAAAGCCCGTAACGCGCGCGAACTTTGTCTGTTTCAGCTCCTGTGGCCACAGGGTAAGTTGATTGACGTTCGTTGAGTTTCTCGCGCGAAATCCCAATCGGCGTCGAGAAAAATCCGCAAACTCATGTTCTAACTGAACGTGCCTTCACAAAAGCTTTGCGAAACATTTCGCGCGAACTGCTTTTGGAGTGCCGCGGTGCTCCGCCGCTTTCATGCAGTGGATCGCAAACACGCCGCTTCGGCGAACTCACAAAATCTCCTCGCGCGAAATCCCAAATGCCAAGTTCCAAATCCCAAACAAATCTCGAATGCACAAATTAAAAGCGCCGCGAGGACGCGTCGCAATGATTGTGTTCGGCAGGATGCCGAACACCGCACGCAAGATACGTGCGCTCCCAAAGCTTCGCGGAAAAAGGTTTCGCCGCCGTTGAACCGATAAATCATTGAATGATTGAATCGCTAAATCATTCTATTGCTGAATTTGCAGGGCGTCTGTCTCAGACGGCATTGATAAGCGTCATCCCTACCCGCAGTTGCTTCCCACAGCGATGAAGGCAGGCGTGTGATCCGTGATCGATATATTTGGGGTTTGGAAATTTACCTTTCCGATTTTCTGCCTTCGGCAGCGTCCATGGCCGGAAATAATCCAGCAGGATCAGGCGGCTTTTGTTCTGCTGTGCACACTCGCGTTGCACAAAAGAAAAATCGCTGAGCGGCGCAAATTGAAATCCCGCGCTTAACGGACGGAAGAAATCATCCTGATGACTCGGCAGAATGTAACGCGGTTGCAGGCGCGCAAGCGCCATGCGCAACCGAGCACGCGAATCCGGTAAGGCCACTCCGAGAACCGCCAGATCAACCTGCTCGTTAGGCGGCAGCTGCGCGGCCGTTCCTCCCGAGTCGATGTAAATCCGCTGCCCGTTCACTTCGATTAAAAATGCAAGCGGTTGTCCGCAGACCCAGTCAGCCGCGCGTTGCGGCGACTCCTCCTTCACGAGGGCTTCGGCAGCCAGGTCGGCTTCCGAGTGCGGTTGATCGTATGGGACTTTGCCGAACAGCCGGTCGTGTGCAGCGGATAGCACGCGAATTTTCCACGGACCGACCCGGCGCACATCTCCGGGTCTGACCGCATCAGCGGATAAACCGTTCGCATCCGGCATTCGCCGGATCAGACTGACACTCGTTGGCGAGGCGATGAGACGCGCTCTGGTCTTTGCCATCACAGCCGCGACATCCAGCAAGTGATCGAAATGTCCGTGCGTGACCAGAACCGCGTCAGTGCGGCAATTGCGGCACGCGAGATGACGCAGCCCATTATCAATGCGGGTGGCGTTCGGTTGGATGTGCGAACCGAGCGCTACCCTCCACAGGTCCACGCGCGAGAAGTAGGGATCGACAAGCAATACGTGCCGATTGAATTCGAATTGGTAACCGTTCGTGCCGAGATAAGTCACGCGTACGCTGTCGCGGGCTGCACCTTTGGAATCGGCGACCACCAGATGGGGATACGAGCCGAGTCCGGCACCAAGAGCTTGCGTTGCAAACCCGAGGAAAACGAAAAAACAGCGCATCGCACGACGAATAACGCGAACGTCACGGATGTGGAAGCAGAAGCTGGCAGCCTTCCCGCTTGCGAGTTTCTGCAATTTAGCTCTCTTCGTCACAGATTGAGTCCCTCGTCCTCAGACCTTCCGGAGCGTTCCTGTTTTGACTCGACAACCGTAGCGCCGTCTTTGTAGCCTCAGGGTGCAATGAAAATCAAAATGAAAAAACAAACAAACACATTCACAGCAATTTTACTCGGGCTTGGTTGCCTTGCGTTGTTCCCACAAGTGCAGGCGCTCACTCCACCACCGGACGGGTGTTATCCGGGTTTCACAACAGCGGAAGGATGCAACGCGCTCCAGAACCTCACCAGTGGAGCTGGAAATACGGGCGTTGGTTGGTACGCGCTGTTTGGGACTTCCGATGGCAGCTTCAACACTGCCGTTGGCGCTGGAACTTTGGTTCTCAACAACTCCACTTCCAACACGGCAGTAGGCACCGCAGCCCTTTTGTTTAACACGGCAGGTGCGGGAAACACTGCTCTGGGAACAACCGCCCTCATCAACAACGATAATGGTTCCAACAACACCGCTGTAGGCGCGTCTGCGCTGCAAAACAACACGAATGGCAGCAACATCATTGCGATCGGCGCTAACGCGGGTACCGATCCAAACATCGTCAGTAATAATGTCTACATCGGCGATGTCGGTTTTCCGGGCGATGAAAACGTGCTTTCGATCGGCGGCATCGCGGCCAGCGGAATCGATTACACCGCCACGTACATTGGTGGTGTCTTCGGAGCGCAGGTCAATTCTGGAAGCGCCGTCCCTGTATACGTAGATACCGACGGGCACCTGGGCACAGCCCTGGTGAACGGCAGTGCCAAGCTGAGAACGCGTAGCCCCAAAGGCGCCCACTCCCAGGGGACAGTCAACGAATTCCAAAAGCAACAAAAGAGAATCGCGCAACTGGAAAGCAGTGTTGCGAAGCTGATGGCGACGGTGAAAGAGCAGGCCGCGCAAATTGAAAAAGTGAGTGCTCAGTTGGAGTTGCAGAAGCCTGCCCAACGAGTGGTGGCGAATAAAGAGTAGCGCTCCTTTAGGATCCAGCTTTAGCCGTCGTTTGGGCATCCGCCACACGGGGGCCCGGCGTCTAAATCGCATCTCACCTGGATGTGCCGGTAGATCTTTGCCTGCATTTGCTCATTTTTATGGGTCGACAGAAGCGCTGAAGACTCGCTAACGTCGCCGGACCATGAAACGAAAATATCGATTCACCTCCGTACTCATCCCCGTTAGCTGTTTCACGTTTGTCTTGCAAATGCAGGCAATCACCCCGACACCAGACGGCTGCTACCCCAATTTCACCACCGCTGAAGGCTGCAAAGCGCTTCAGAGCCTAACAAGTGGTGTCGCCAATACTGGAATCGGCTGGTACTCGCTTTTCGGTAACACCACCGGCAGCTATAACACTGCCGTTGGCGCCGGAGCGCTTGACCTCAATAACGCAGATAACAATACCGCTGTTGGTGTCGCCGCGCTTTTGCTGAACACCACCGGCACGAACAATACGGCCAATGGAACGGCCGCCCTTGTTTTCAACGATTCGGGCGAGGGAAACACCGCCACCGGCGCGTTTTCGATGTACAGCAATACCGCTGGCCAGTTCAACACCGCTAACGGCGAGTTTGCCCTCTATTTCAACACAAACGGTGAGCGCAATTCTGCCGTAGGTGACAGCGCGTTGTATCAGAATGTCGACGGTAACCGAAACACCGCCGTCGGGAACACGGCCCTCCTGATGAATACCAATGGAAACGACAACACGGCAGTGGGTGCAGGTGCGCTGTTTTCCAACACCGCCACTGGCAATACAGCGGTCGGCGCGAACGCGCTATCAGATAGTACCGTTGGTGATGGCGATACAGCCGTAGGTAACAACGCGCTTACGACCAACACGACCGGGGAAGGCAACACCGCGGTCGGTTCCGGTGCGCTTTCCAGCAACGTAAATGGTAACGCTAACACCGCGATCGGTGACGTTGCGCTTGATACTAACACCAGCGGCACGGACAACACTGCGCTGGGATTTGCCGCTCTGATAAACAACCACACTGGGGATCAGAATACGGCCGTCGGCGTCAGAGCACTCCAATTTAACAACACCGGCACCGGCAACATCGCCCTGGGCAACGGCGCAGGGAGTGCCGTAACGAATGCCCAGAACGTGATCTGCATCGGAAACGGCATTGGTCAAAACGCGAGCAACAGTTGCTACATCGGACAGATCTTTGGAGCGACTTCATCCGGAGGAATTGGTGTTTTTGTTAATGCGGACGGCAAGCTTGGCACCGTGGTTTCTTCGCGTCGTTTCAAGCATGACATCAAACCAATGGAGCAATCCAGCGAAGTGATTTATCGACTCAACCCCGTGAGCTTCCGTTACAACGCGGAGGTTGAACCCACCCATCCTCTCGCTTTCGGCCTAATCGCGGAAGACGTGGAACAAGTTGACCCGAACTTGGTTGCGTACGACAAAGATGGCAGCGCTTTCAGCGTTCGCTACGACCAGGTGAATGCGATGTTACTCAATGAATTCCTTAAAGAACATCGGACCGTAAAGGCGCAGCAAAAGGAAATTGAGTCATTAAAACAAGAGCTAAAGGAGCAAAGAGCGCTCATCGAAAAAGTCACCGCACGAATCGAAATAGATAAAGTTGCGGCGCGACCTGTCGTGGACGCGCTCTAAATCAAAAGACCGAGGCGTCGTCGTCGAAGTTGGCTTTCCTAACAACCGTGGCCAGGCGCTGCTCATTCGGCGTCTTCGTTCCGGCTTTAACCTCACAACCTACGTTTGTGTACTTTTGTGCATCGACAAGGGCGGGGAAAGATCGGTAATCTCCCAACCATGATCCAAACAGAATTCGAAATGAAAAAACAAAAGATCCGATTCGCATTGATATTCCTGGTGCTCGGTTGCATGTCATTTTTGTCGCCAGTGCGCGCGATCGTACCTGCTCCGGACGGATGCTACCCCAATTTCACGACAGCCGAAGGATGCAATGCGCTTAAGAGCCTCACTACGGGTGCCGCAAATACCGGAATCGGCTGGTATTCGCTTTTTGGTAACACCACCGGCAGCTATAACACTGCCGTTGGGGCTGGAGCGCTTGACCTCAACACCGCAGACTTCAACACCGCTCTTGGCGTCGCCGCGCTTTTGCTGAACACCACCGGCACGAACAACACGGCCAATGGAACGGCCGCCCTTGTTTTCAACGATTCGGGCGAGGGAAACACCGCCACTGGCGCGTTTTCGATGTACAGCAACACCGCCGGCCAGTTCAACACCGCCAACGGTGAATTCACCCTCTACTTCAACACCATTGGCGAACGCAACACCGCGATCGGTGATAGCGCGCTGTATCAGAACACCGAAGGCAATCGGAACACTGCGGTCGGCAATCCAGCGCTTCTGAGCAACACCACCGGCAACGACAACACCGCGATTGGCGCCGGCGCACTTTTCTCAAACAACGCTGATAGGAACACTGCGGTCGGTGCTGACGCGCTCTCGCATAATACCACGGGCAGCGAGAACACTGCTACGGGTACCAGCGCGCTTTTCTCCAATACTGTGGGTTTTTTCAACACGGCGGTGGGAGGGCACGCGCTTTCGAATAACACCACTGGCGACCGCAACACAGCGACCGGCCAGAACGCGCTTGTTAACAATACGGAAGGTGGCTCAAATGTCGCTAATGGCACCAACGCGCTGTCCAGCAACACCACTGGCGATGACAACGTGGCCGTCGGAACGGGTGCACTCTCCAGCAATACCACGGGAAGGGACAATACTGCCGTGGGTGACGGAGCAATGCCCAATAACGCAACTGCCAGCAATAACACCGGCCTCGGCAGTGGTGCACTTTTTGACATCACAAGCGGCAGCAGCAACACAGCAGTCGGGTATCTAGCCCTTTCGCAGAACACCACTGGCATCGGTAACATCGCGCTGGGAGCCGATGCAGGAAGCGGTGTCACCACTGCCGACGCCGTGATTTGCATCGGCACTGAAGGTCTGAATGTCAGTCAAAGCTGTTTTATCGGGAACATTTTCGGCACGACATCGCCGAGCGGAATTCAGGTTCTCGTCAACGCCGACGGTAAACTCGGCACCGTTGTGTCCTCCCGGCGATTCAAAGAAGAAATCAAACCAATGAGCGAATCGAGCGAACTGCTTTTCTCGCTTCAACCAGTTACCTTTCGGTACAAAAAACAGTTCGATGCGTCCGGCAGCTCGCAATTCGGACTTGTGGCTGAGGAAGTGGAAAAAGTGAGCCCCGATTTAATCGTGCGAGACAAGGAAGGGAGACCCTACAGCGTGCGGTACGATCAGGTGAACGCGATGCTGCTGAACGAATTTTTGAAGGAGCATCGAAAAGTCGAGGAACTGGAGTCGCGTCTGTCGCGACAGGAAAAGCAGATGGAAACGATGGCGGCCAGTTTGCAGAAAGTCAGCGCGCAATTTGAAACGAGGAGGCCAGCTCCGGAAATCGTGGCGAACGATCGATAAGCAACGTGCTGCATCCCGGCACAAATCCAAAGGCGGCGGAGCACCGCCGCACTCCAAAGCACTGCGTGCAAAATCGAAGCTAGCAGGCCAGCTCGAGAGATCGTGGCGAACCGAGAATCATGGTTAGAGGGAATTGCGCGCACGGAGTGCCCGCCGTGGCTTGCCAGACAATCCGCTGCCGATCGATCCTTTCGTCTTACGCCCTTTGGCAGGATGGGCAGTCCTCTGCACACCGGTCCATTTCCGTCACGGCGTTTTGCTAGGGGCGGTAGTCCGCTGTCCGCGATCCATTCAACCGGACGATTTGATGTCTGTTTGCTTGACGAATTCCTCGCGGCTTGTGACTTTCGGTAGGTATGAAGCTCGAATACACCGATGCGCCTGCTGCTCCGCCGGAGCCGACTACAGGCGACAAGATGCCGTGCCCCTACTGCGGGCATCTTCTGCCGAAAGATGCCGACCGTTGTGATCAGTGTGATTGGGTGCGCGGCGCTTCGCAAATTGCCGAAGCGAAAGCCAGCGATGCTGTCGCAGTGATGTTCAGTCTCGTTCCCGGCCTGGGACACATCTATAAAGGACACATCCTGGCAGGAATTCTCTGGATGATTGGCGCAATCCCCGTTGGCATCTTTGTTTTGCTTGCTGCATTCGCTTCAGCCGGCTGGGGACTGGGGCTGTTTGTGTTCTATCTCGCCGCGGCAATGCTTCATGCCTACGGGATCGATGATCGAGTGGTGCCGCCGAAAGAGGACGAGGGCGAGGAGTATTAGGCGTTGAAGCGTTAAAACGTGAATCGTCACCAGCTTCGCTGGTCATCACGCAGTCTGGGCCACAGCGGCGTGAATTTCTTCGATAATATCGTGGAGCCCGTAACGAAATTTCCAGTTGGGATAATGCGTCTGGAACTTTCGCACGTCGCTGATCCACCAGATGTGGTCGCCGATGCGATTGGTTTCTTCATAGCTCCAGTTTAATTTTTTGCCGCTGATCTGTTCGCACATCTCAATCGCTTCGAGCATGGAACAGTTGCTGTGTCGGCTCCCACCGATGTTATAGACTTCGCCCGCACGCGGGCTGCGAATAAATTGCACAAACGCATCCACCAGGTCGGAGCTGTGAATGTTATCGCGGACCTGTTTTCCTTTGTAACCGAAAACCCGGTACGGTCTGCCGGTCACGGCGCAAATCATCAAGTAAGAAAGAAAACCGTGCAACTCAGTCCCGGCATGTGCCGGGCCGGTGAGACAGCCGCCACGAAACGAGACGGTCGGCATTCCGAAATATCGGCCGTATTCCTGGACTAGAACGTCTGCGGCAACTTTCGACGCGCCGAAGAGCGAATGCCTGCTGCAATCGATACTCATGGTTTCGGAGATACCGGGCTCGTATTCGTGGCCCGACTCTATTTCCCAGCGTTTATCCAGCTCCCGCAATGGCAAGGCATTCGGCCTATCCCCGTAGACTTTGTTCGTCGACGTGAAAATGAACGGCGCTTCGGGAGAAAATGTTCGCGCAGCTTCCAGCAAATTCAGCGTGCCGTTTGCGTTCACACTGAAATCAGTCTGAGGATCGCGGGCAGCCCAGTCGTGTGACGGTTGTGATGCGGTGTGCACGATGGCTTGAATTGCTCCGCGATGCTGTTTGAACAAATCCATGATCGCGGCAGCATCGCGAATATCGATGTTGTGATGTTCGTACTCGCGGACGTTCGCGATCAAGTCGTCGCGGGTTTTCCTGGTGGAAGCTTCGGCGCCAAAAAATTGTGCGCGCATGTCGTTGTCGATCCCAACGACACGCGTGCCGTCTTTTGCAAAACGCCTGACGCTTTCCGAGCCAATCAATCCCGCAGAACCCGTGACGATAACGATGCGCATCATGTTCTACAAGGGGGCGCTGCTTCTCATCCTTTCTGTCTCGATGTGCATCAGTGGTATTGATCCCGGTTCTGAGCTGAAAAGTTGTGACGCAACATGCGCGACGCCTGGAGGCAGCGATTCCTTGTCTGTGCTAATCGCCAATCATCCATGTCACAGCGCCTGCCATGGGCTTCACTCGCGCGGCGGGAAATTGCTGGTCGCCAGCGAGCACACGCTCGATTAGTTGAGGACTCTTCGACGCGCCAACTAAAAACAAAACGTGCCGCGCATCATTGATCAGCGGAAGCGTGAACGTCAATCGCCACGCATCGAGTTTGGGAACGAAGTTTGCGGCGACGCGGCGGGTGGTCTCGTCCAACGCAGTCGTCCCGGGGAAGAGCGACGCGGTATGCCCATCCTCGCCGAGACCGAGAAGAATCAGATCGTGTCGATACATTGGTTCACCGCGCTCTGCGGCAAGCGCGTTTAGTTCGTCTTCGTATTCTTGCGCGGCCATTTGCGGATCGATTTCACCGCGCAGACGCATGATCGATTGCTCCGGAACGCCCGCAGGCACAAACAGGTTTTCGCGAGCCATTCGAAAGTTGCTTTGTGGATTATCCGGCGGCACGCAACGCTCGTCTCCAAACGTAAATCGCACCGACGTCCACGGAAAATCCTGCGCTTCTATTGCGACCCGCTTGTAGATTGGCGCAGGGGTGTTCCCGCCTGAAAGCGCGATTCGAAACTCGTTTCGTTCGGCGATAGCCCGACGAGCTTGCTCCAGAATAAATGCAGCGCCGTCGGTAACGAAATTTTGAGTGCGTATGACTTGGGGGGATGATTTCACAGGAATTGCAGAAAGATGTGTGATCGGTAAACGGTGAACCTTATCGCGAGACTAGCTGCAACATCCGATCACCGTTCAACGATCACCCTTCGCGGTCCGTTCTCAAACCGCGCAATGCGACTGGCCACGTTTCTGCAGATAACGCTGGTGATACTCTTCGGCGCGCCAGAAGGTTGGAGCTGGTTCGATCTGTGTAACGATCGGGCGATTGAAACGGCCGCTTTTCTCCAGTCTTTCTTTCGAATGAATAGCGGCAGCTTGTTGCTCCGGCGAATGATAGAAAATGACCGAGCGATATTGCGTGCCGACATCGGGGCCCTGCCGGTTCATTGTCGTGGGATTATGATTAGACCAAAAAACATCCAGGAGCTGGTCGTAGCTGACCTGCGACGGATCGAATTCCACCTGCACCACCTCGGCATGCCCGGTCTTGTCGGTGCAGACATCCTGATATGTCGGAGTATCCTGCGTTCCGCCCGCATACCCGACGCTCGTAGACAAAACACCTTTAATGTTGCGGAATGCTTCTTCGACACCCCAGAAACATCCCGCACCGAATGTGGCTTCCTCAGTTTGCATGGAACACGATGAAACCATTGCGCCACGTGCGCAACCAAATGCTTGCCGTCGCGGCTTGAATTTGCCTGCACCTGCCTCATTCACATAGTCCTTAAGTCCAATGGCGTTCCGCCGTAATCGCTGCTATTGGAATTGCTTCAACCACATGGATAATTCCCCCACGACGCTGCAAAAGATCCGTCCGCAGCTGCCTGTGCGCCTCTTGAATGGATTTGGAGTTCTGCTGGAGAAGACGCGTATTCCACCGACCCGGATGTTTGCGGCGGATTTGATTGAGACCGCGAAGCGGCGCTGCGGTCTGGATAATTTCGGGGAGGGGGAATTTTCCGAGGCGCTATCGCGTCTGCTCGACTCCTGCCAGAACGAGGCGCAGCTCAACCTGGTCGGAAGAATTGCATTAAAGACGGATCTTCTGGAGACTTTGTGCGCACGTCTGCAAATGGAACGTGACCGGCAGGTGTATCCGGGCATTACGCGCCAGGAAATCCGCGAACCGCTCTTCATCCTCGGATTGCCTCGCAGTGGTACCAGCGTGTTGCACCGGCTCCTCGGAGCAGACCCGAAACATCGGTCTCCTTTGATGTGGGAGGTGAGATCTCCATCTCCACCGACTCGCCATGATGAAAAACGCCGAATTCAGCGCGCGGCGCAAAGTTGCAATTTCTTTAACTGGCTTGTACCAACATTTCGGGATGCGCACACGGTCGGTGCGGAAGTTCCGCAAGAGTGTGTTAGCCTTATGACTCCGACGTTTTTGAGCGATCAGTTCGATGCCATGTACTATGTTCCGTCATATCGCGCATGGTTTTTTCGGCAGGATTTGCGGCCAGCGTACGAATATCATCATCGGTTTCTTCAACATCTGCAGTTTCGGCGAGCTGCTCAGCGGTGGATCTTGAAAGCGCCTACTCACATGTTTGCTTTGCCGGCATTGTTGTCCGTTTACCCGGATGCGCTCTTTGTGCAGACTCACCGGACGCCAGTTGAGGCGATGGCCTCAGTCTCAAGCCTGATGACAATTCTTCGCAGCGCATTTAGCGATGCAGTCGATCCATTTGTGGTGTCTCGTGAGGCAATCGATTACTGGTCCGAAACGATGAACAGATTTCTTCGAGAACGCGGTCGGTTGGCGGATAACCGCATCTGCGACGTTCAACATGATGACATTCGTCGCGAGCCGATTCGTGCAATTCGTCGGATCTACGAGTTTTTTGGCTGGTCACTGTCACGCGAAGCAGAGCAGAACATGCGTGTTCTCATTGACGGGCAGGCCAGTAGAGAATCCGCCAATCACCGCTATGATTTGTCTCAATTTGGTGCAAACGCGGACGACGTGCTTGTGGCGTTCGCGCCCTATTGCGAGCGATTTGGTCTGTCGCGCTCGCACATGCAGCAGGGATCACGAGCTCGCAGGTCTTCTGCCATGACCGAACTGCAACAGCCCTGGGCATGACATTCGACGTTTTCCGTGTGATCCACGCTGATCACCCGAGTTTGCCTGGACATTTTCCCGGCGCGCCTCTGGTACCCGGTGTGGTCATTCTCGACGAAGTCGTCGCAGCCCTCAGTGAATGGCGGCATGATTCTCAACTCACCGGCGTTCACACAGTGAAGTTTCTCGCGCCACTGAAACCCGAGCAGCCGTTCACGATTTCGCTTTCCCCAACGGGTGAAGAATCCGGCGACGTCAGCTTTCATTGTCGCGTGAACAAACGCGTGATAGTCGAAGGTCGACTTGCAGTCCTCTGGACAGCACCATAAATCGGTGAAAGCCGCCGAATTCGACTCACGCAAATTTGAGGCGGGGCGAAGCGATCCGCGTCTGGCCGAGTGCCTCAAGGAATTTCCGCCGGCGATATTCAGCGAACGCTTGTATCAGAGTATTGAGCTGATGGAGCGCTACAGCATTGAGCTGGCTGCGGATCTGTTAGGTAAATTGAATTTGGTCGAACAGCTTGGCGCGTGGCAATCAGTTGATGAGCTTTGTAACGTTTGCAGATTCCAACCGCAGTTCAGGCTGGCGTTAGAGTGGATTTTGGCGCGCCTGTTGGAGAGCAGCTGCTTACAGATGCGAGACGATGGTGGCACTCGCGCGTTTAGCTTACGAAACCCGCCGTGGAAACCTGATCTCGAATACTGGCGCGCGCTTGGGGTGCATATCGATCCTTCGAATGCAGCTACGCTGGATCTCTTGGACCACGCAGCCGCTGCTTATCCAGATTCGGCGACGGGCCGGCAAAGCGCCGACCATAACTTGTTCGGACCTCACGGCATCACGCTCTGGCTCAACTATTTTAACAACCACAATCCGACATACGCAGTAAACAACTGGGTAGGCGCTGCGGCCGCGGCAGATCGTTTGTCCTTCAGGCCTAGCTTGCGAATTCTCGAAATCGGCGCCGGGGCGGGCAGCGCCACGGAGATTTTGCTCATGCTGCTGAGCGAGCGCGGCCTTTTGCCCCGGCTTAAGCGCTACGTTGTTACCGAGCCAAATGCTTATTTCCGGCGCTGCAATCAGCGCAAACTGAAGGCGCAACATCCGAACCTTCCGCTGGAATGGAACACGCTCGATCTCGACTCATCGTGGAGCGGGCAAGCGGTTGGGTCTGGAGAATTCGATCTCGTATACGCGGTCAACGTCATGCACGTTTCGAAAAATCTGGTGTTTAGCTTGAACGAAGCGCGCTCGGTGCTTGCTACGGGTGGTTGGTTAATCATAGGAGAGTGTGTGCGGCCGTACGATCACCAACCGATGTATCCCGAACTGATGTTTCAAATTTTAGACAGCTTCACCAATGTGGAAACCGACCCGGATTTTCGTCCGAACCCCGGCTTCCTAACCGCGCAGCAGTGGCGGCGCGCTTTTTCTCGAGCGGGCTATGCGCGCACGGAGATCGCGCCGGATATCGAGCGAATCCGCGAGATTTACCCGCATTTTTTCACTGGCGCTATTTGCGGACAAAATATAGGAACCGCAGAATGATTTCCGAAATTGCCAGTCCAAAGCGTTCGGAAGCGGATCGCTGGGTGAGTGTCCCGGAGCGCGGGACACCGGTTTCGCTGGGGATGATCGCCTGGGTCGCGGACCGGGTCGGCCGGACGGCAGCAAGGCTCTTGTTGTATCCGATAACAGCCTACTTTGTGATCACGGCGCATACAGCGCGTCGAGCGTCTTACCCATTCCTCAAGCGCGCGCGTGGTTCAGTCCATTGGTGGAACGTGCTGCGTCATTTTTATTCTTTTGCCGCTACGATTCTGGACCGCGTTTATTTGCTGCGCGGTGAGTTCGACCGGTTCCGCGTCACCATTCACGGCAAAGACATATTGCAACGTGAAAACGGAAGCGGCAAAGGCTGCATCTTGTTAGGCTCGCACCTGGGCAGCTTCGAAGTCTTGCGAGCGCTCGGAGTGATGCACGGTGGATTTTCGCTCAAGGTGCTCATGAACACCGCGCACAATCAGAATATCAGCAGGTTTTTCGATGCGCTGAATCCCGTGATTGCCGACACAGTGATCGCACCCGACCGGCCGGATAGTTTGATCAGAGTCAGGGAGAACCTGGATGCGGGATGTTTTGTCGGGATGTTGGGCGATCGCGTTTTCGGCGCTGATAAAACAACGCGCTGTGATTTCCTGGGCGCGCCTGCCACCCTGCCGGCCGGCCCGATCCTGATTGCTGCGACCATGCACTGCCCGGTCGTTTTATTTTTTGGTCTGTACCGCGGCGGAAATCGTTACGACATTTACTTCGAACACTTTGCCGACGAGATCGTATTGAACCGGGAACATCGCGCTCAGGAAATTCAATCGTGGATGCAACGGTATGTCGCGCGGCTCGAGCACTACGCCCGAATGGCGCCTTATAACTGGTTCAATTTTTATTCGTTCTGGGATTAGAACTGCCAGCAAACTAAACAGGCTCGATCGTGGAGCTCGACGGAACGCATGAAAGCGATTCTGAGTAATGCCGCACATGCCGATTGATAAAGCAGAAATTCGCACGCTAATCCCCCACTCCGATCTGATGTGCCTTGTAGACGAAGTCCTGCTATGGGACGACCGCTCCATCGTGTGCGCAAGTAACACGCATCGTGATCCGGCAAACCCGTTACGCCGCCATGGGCGTTTGTCTGCCATACACGCCTTCGAATATGGTGCGCAAGCAGCGGCGGTTCACGGCGGTCTGCGGGCGCGCGCTGCGGGGACGGTTGCGCCACCCGGCTATCTCGCAGCGTTGCGAAACGGGCGCTTACACGTGACTCGACTCGATTACATCCAGTTGCCGCTTCGGATTTCGGCGACGCGTCTTTATGGGGAAGGCGCAAATACGGTTTACGAATTTACCGTTTCGGCGGCGACCATTGTCGTAGCAGAAGGCCGGGTGACGATCGTGCAACGCGATTGAGAGTGCGCTGAGGACAGCGCACGCTACATCGAACTGTAGTGTCCGCTGTCCTCAGCGGATTTTGTATCTCACATCACGATGCCGCCATCGACACACAGCACCTGGCCCGTAATGTAAGCGGCGTCTGGCGATGCGAGAAATGCCACCGCGGCGGCAATTTCCTCGGGCGTCCCGGTCCTGCCGAGCGGGATTTTGCTGTGGATCGTCTCCTTAACCTGATCCGATAGCCCGACGGTCATGTCGGTTATGACAAAACCTGGCGCGACGGCATTGACGGTGATGTTGCGGCTGGCCAGCTCACGCGCGAGCGATTTGGTCAACCCGATTAAACCGGCCTTGCTCGCCGCGTAATTTGTTTGCCCGGCATTGCCCATCAACCCGATCACAGAGCTGATATTGATAATGCGGCCACTGCGTTGCTTGGTCATGGCGCGAACTAACGCATGGATGAAACTAAATGCGCCGCGCAAGTTTGTGTTGATGACAGCGTCCCAATCTTCGATGGACATTCGCATCGCAAGCGCGTCGCGGGTCATACCGGCGTTGTTCACCAGGATGTCGACCCGGCCAAAATCTTCCAGAATCTGAGCTGCGAATTTCTGCACCGCGGAATGATCTGCCACATCCACTGCATAGGATTTTGCGGATTCGCCGCGGAGACCATTGATCTCTTCAGCAATCTTCGTGGCGTTTTCTTGCGTCCGACTCACACACGCCACGCGCGCACCTTCATTGGCGAAGCGCAAGGCAATGGCACGTCCTATGCCTCGTCCCGCGCCTGTAACCACTGCAACTTGATTTTCAAATCTCATGTCGGTGTTCACTTGTAACCACTAATGGACACGAATAAACACGAATTTAAACTCAGTAGGCACATCGCAGGAGTCCGCGTGCCAGTGAAGTTCAGTGCCGGAAGCGTCAGCAACATTTTGAGATCGACATGCTGGCGCGATTGCTGGAAAACGCAGCTATGAAAACAGCACCTCTGCTATCCCCTGTGATCTTCACGCTCTGCTGCTTTGGATTATGGCAAAATGCGCGAGCAGTCAATCCTCCACCCGACGGAGGCTATCCTAACTTCACTACAGCAGAAGGAACGAACGCCCTTCAAAACCTCACCAGCGGCGCTGGTAACACTGGACTTGGTTGGCACTCGTTCTTCACCGACAGCACTGGAAATTACAACACAGGCGTCGGCGCCGGAACGCTGTTGTTTAACAACGCAGATTCAAACACAGCCATTGGCACTGCTGCTCTTTTGTTTAATACCGGACCCAATAACACAGCGGTCGGAGCGACCGCTCTTTTAAATAACACCGAGGGCGGAGTCAAACACCGCTGCCGGCGCGGATAGCCTTCTCAACAATGCAACCGACAACGGCAACACGGCAATGGCTTTGCCTCGCTTGAAATCAATACAAGCGGCGATGGCAATACCGCCATTGGCGTAAGAGCGTTCCAAAGCAACATCACTGGGAGCGGAAACACTGCTGTCGGCGCCTTCGCACTGATCAGCAACGCCGCCTCGGACAACACTGCCGTCGGTCAGGCAGCTTTGGCGGCTAATCTCGATGGCAACGGTTGCACCGCGGTCGGCTTCGAAGCGCTCAGGTGGAACCGAAACGCTCTTTCAAACACCGCCATGGGTTACCGAGCGCTTGGGAGCAACCAGATGAATGCTAACGATGCAATGCGGCCGGAAGGATTTCCAAACGGCAGCTTCAACACAGCGGTCGGCGGGAGCGCCCTCTATGCGAATACCGAGGGCAACAACAACACAGCAGTGGCCAACGGTGCGCTTCTGGAGAATACCACTGGCAGTGGTAACGCAGCTGTCGCTTTGGCCGCACTTCGAAACAACACTACAGGCAACGATAACACTGCAGTCGGCGTGGGCGAAGTCTTGAGCAACAGCAACGGCAACGAGAATACCGCGGTGGGCGCAGGTGCGCTCAGCAGCAATACCACCGGCATAGTCAATACAGCGATTGGTTGGGGAGCTCTTGGCAGCAACACCACCGGCGACCAAAACACCGCCAGCGGAGTGGAAGCGCTTGCAGATAATAGCGCAGGAAATTTTAGTACAGCAGCCGGGTGGCATGCGCTCCGATTCAATACGACCGGCGTTTCCAATAGTGCGTTTGGCTGGTCCGCACTGAATGCTAAGCAAACTGGTTCAGATAACACCGCAGTCGGCGTGCGAGCTGGCCAGCTTATTACAGGTAGCTTTAATATCTGCATCGGTTCACAAGTCTTCGGCGTGGCTGGCGAAAATAACGCTATTCGCATTGGCGATAATCTGCCCACTACCGCGGGTAATCAGCATGCTACGTAGGCGGCATTTTTGGCCAGACGGCAGCTAGCGGCACTGCGGTATTCGTTAGCTCAAACGGCAAACTCGGTACGACCCCCTCCTCCCGCCGCTTTAAAGAGGGTATCAGGCCTATGGACAACACCAGCGAAGCCCTCTTTTCACTTCAACGCGTCGCTTTTCGTTATAATACAGAAATCGATTCTTCAGGCGCCGAGCAGTTCGGGCTCGTAGCCGAAGATGTAGAGAAAGTTCATCCCGGCCTGATCGTGCACGATAAGGAAGGCAAAGCTTATAGCGTGCGGTACGACCAAGTTAATGCGATGTTACTCAACGAATTTCTGAAAGAGCACAAGAAAGTGCAGCAACAGGGAGCGACGATCTCGAAACTCCAAGCCGATGCGACAAGGCAGCAGGCTACCGTGGCTGAAATGAAGATGACGCTCGACAAAGTCGTTGAACGCTTGAATGAGCACGAGGCAAAAATTCAGAACGTCGGTGTCGATGTGGAGTTGAGCAGAAATGCTCAGCAAAAGGTGGCGAGCGATCCATAGGAACGCTGCTGCGCCGCATTAACTCTCATCGACCGGTTAGGCCGTTCGGCCGGTCCCAACGCTGGGACACCTACTCCACACCTCCGTAGCGTCGCTGACGTCGGCCAAATTCTTCGACAGCGGCAAAGAGATCCTGCCGTTTGAAATCAGGCCACAGCTTTGGCGTAATGTACATTTCCGTATAGGAGGTTTGCCACAGCAGAAAATTCGAAAGCCGCATTTCGCCGGAAGTGCGGATAAGGAGATCGGGATCGGGATAATAACGCGTGTAAAGATGTTTGCTGAACATCTCGACATCGATCATCGCCCTATCGATGTGTCCCAGTTCAATGGCACGAAACAAACTTTTGATGCCGTCGATAATCTCGAGTCTGCCTCCGTAACTGAGTGCAAGCACGAGGGTGAGGCCGTTGTTACCAGCCGTTTGCTCGATACTTTTATGAAGTTGCTCCTGCGCGCTGCGCGGCAAATCAGTTAACCGGCCAATCGCCTGAAGGCGCACATTTTTCTCGAGCAACTCCGGTGTTTTCTCCTTCAAAAATTTTTCCAGCAAACGCATCAGCGCAATAATTTCGGTTTTCGGCCGCTGCCAGTTCTCAGCCGAAAAGGCGTAGAGGGTGAGGTATTCGACTTTTAGGTCGCCACAACCTTCAACGCATTCTCGAACGGCTTGAGCGCCGGCTTCGTGGCCTTTGATGCGGGGCAGTCCGCGCGATTTCGCCCAGCGACCATTGCCATCCATGATGATGGCGATGTGGCGGGGAACAGTCTTGATACTCGCGGACATTGTTGAGTGCTTAACTGTTGGGATTTACTCGGGAAAGGCAAATATCACGGCAGGTAGCGATGGCGATGTAGTGTGCGCAGTCCTCAGCGGAGTTCTCGCTATTGGCCGTCTGCGCTGAGGACAGCGCACGCTACAGCATTTCTGTCGCGGCTACGGCCTTGGCGACTTCACAACACAATCGTCTCTCCGCGGGCCGGGCCGACGCTCACCATGGAGAGTTTTGCACCCGTCAGCTCGGAGATGTATCTGACATATTTCCTCGCAGCCGAAGGGAGCTGCGAAAATTTGCGAGCACGGTGGATGGATGTCTTCCAGCCCGGGACCTCTTCGTATACCGGTTCGCAATTGGCCAGTTGCGTTGCATCACACGGCGGAACATCCAGCCGCTTTCCATGGAGCTGATATCCAACACAAACCCGAATTGGATCGACCTGATCCAATCCATCCAAATTGGTAATTGCGATCTCGTCGATGCCGTTGATCATGCCCGCATAACGAGTCGCTACAGCATCAAACCAACCGCAGCGCCGTTTCCGTCCTGTTGTCGCGCCAAATTCGCGGCCGAGATTGTGAAGCATCTGTGCGAATGACGCATCTTCGGTCGGCAATGCGCCATCTCCTACTCGCGTCGAGTACCCCTTCATCACACCGACCACACGATCCATGCGATGCGGCGGCACACCGGTGCCGGTGCATGCGCCGCCCGCTGTGGTGTTTGAGGAAGTCACATATGGATAGGTGCCATGATCGATGTCGAGAAATGTTCCCTGCGCGCCTTCGAACAGGATTTGTTTGCCCTTATCCATGGCCTTGTGCAGGTAGACCACCGTGTTCGTCACGTACGGTCGCAATTTTTCCCCGGCAGCGACATAGGTTTCGTTAACGTCGCGAAAACTGATCGGCTTCGCCCCGAGGGCCTGAAGGATTCTGTTGTTCTCGATAATTTTGGCCTGCAATTTTTTCGAGAACACAATGGGCTGCATCAAGTCAGACAGTCGCAAGCCGGTGCGCGCGGCCTTATCCCCGTAGGCCGGGCCGATTCCCCGTTTGGTCGTGCCGATCCTGCCACGGCGCAATTCGCGCTGTTCGTCGAGCATCCGGTGGTAGGGTAAAACCAGATGCGCGCAATCGCTGATGAGCAGATTTGTGTCGATTTTAACCCTTAACTGCCGCAGGCCGTCTATCTCTGCCACCAGTGCGACTGGATCGATAACCACGCCGTTCCCGATCACGCAGATCTTGCGATGCCGCAGGATTCCCGACGGAATCAAATGCAGCACGTATTTCATTCCCCGGTGAATGACTGTGTGCCCGGCGTTGTTGCCACCCTGGCTGCGGACGACGATGTCAGCACCGGCAGTCAGCACATCGATAATCTTGCCTTTGCCCTCGTCGCCCCACTGCATTCCCACCAAAATTGTGTTCGCCATATGAATCGAAAACCGCCCGCCTGCATCGCTGGACGATGCATTGCGGGTGGGCAAAAAAATTTCCCAGCACTTTGCTAGCAAGGTGCTGGGGCTTGCCCACAGATAATAAGTTAGCGGCATCGCTGCGCAACAGATTTTGCAACAGTGACGCCGCACAACCGCGTGCAGGCGACTGCCCGCCCTACCCAGAGGCGCCACAAAATCGCGCTACTTTCCCGCAGGTGCGGGCCGAAGCTGATCGATCATCGACCGAATTGCAGGACGTCTGTGTCAGACGCCAGGCGAAAATATCATCCAGCCAAATCCAAACGTGACGAATGCTTTCACCTAACCTGCTCGGGAAAATATTTTGGCGTTTAGCTCCGGTTCAATTCTTGTCGGTTCGATCCACTCAAACCGGCGCAACATCCAACGTCCAACGCTCAACGCCCAACCTTGCACGCCGTTTGGCCGCGACGGTCGTGTAGCCTCACCGGGGTGAAGGACTTGGCGCTTCTCGCCCGGATTCCAGCAGTGTGGGCCGTATCGGTCCCAAATCCTCGATGTTTGTACCTCGCGACCCGGAATGATGAGACGAACTCCTTTGCTCCGCTGGAGTTTCTCTTTTCACGGGTCTGGGAGTTTCAGCAAAAGCCGGATTCGGCATCGGAGCACTCTGAACATCGGGGTGGTGTGTTTTGTTCGATTCGGGACCGGACCGCTCGTCTCCTCCTTCCGCCGCGCGCGCCCCAGCCGCTCGCATTTCTTCAAGGCTGAGTACTGCAGGGGCGGATTTTTTCTCGCGGGCCTTTTTGCGTGGCGTCGGTGTCGGAGATTCTGAAGCGAGCTGTTCAGCTGGCGATGGTGTTTCTTTCGCGCGCTCAGATTTTTTTTCGCGAGCAACGATGACTTCCTGCGCGTCTATGCTCACCACGAAAATCAGGCTGCAAATTGCTGCCCATAAAACCCGTTTCAGCATGATGCCGCCCGACGAACGAGTCACCCCATTCACAAGCCCTCGTTCATGAGACGTTGCCGAATTCAACCCGCCGGGCGCTGCTGAACCTGAATCACCGGCAACGGAAAGCGCAGCCGCAATTCGTTGTCCAAATAAATTTCGATGTGGTGCATGCCGTACTGTTGGAACTGCACACCGCCAAAATAATGCACGTTGGTCGCGTGTCCTTCCATCTCCTTGAGCACGAACTCGACCTCCGCTTGCGCGACTACCTGCTGTTCGTCTACGCCGATGATCCGGGATTTTTGACGAAACTTGCCGGACCCGCTGCACCAGCGCGTCCAGATGCAAAGCTTGAAATAATTGATAGGCAACGAGGGCGCCGGGATGACACTCAGCACGCCTACCAGCGTTTGCATGCCGTTGACTTCACAGCGGACGTCCTCGCAGATCACTGCGCTTTGCAGGTCGGGAAGAATGACGTTCGGTTCCATTTCAGCTGATCACATCATTCCACGCATCAACAACACCAACAATCCCAGACCGAGTAAAATCCGGTAAACCGCAAAGGGCACAAATCCCCGTGCGCGCACCCAGTTCATAAACCATGCGACGACCGCAAGCGCGACAAAAAAGGAAACAACAAATCCAATCACAAGTACGATCCATTGATGCGGACTGATCGTTAGCGGCGCGATCTCCGCTTCATGATGATGCGGTATCACGCTCTTTAGGAAATCATATCCGACCGCGACTGCCATGGTTGGCATGGACAGAAAAAACGAAAATTCAAGCGCCGCCGGGCGCGACATTCCAGCGATTTGTCCGGCAGCAATGGTGGACATCGAACGCGAGGTGCCGGGAAAAACAGCGGAAAGAATTTGCGCGGCGCCGATCCAGATCGCCTGCGGCAGAGTCATTTCTTCCATGTGCATCGTACGTGGCCTGGTGAAAACGGCATCAACGATCCACATCACAATGCCACCGATGAGCAGCGCCCAAGCCATGACCCAGAGGTTTTCCAGGTTCTTGCCAATAACTTTCGTCAGAGCCCACGCTGGAACTGCAGTCACCACAAATGCGACAATCGTCAGGCTTAAAGGATGCGTAAAGATGGTGCGATTGCCAAATTCGCCTTTGGGGAACGTGCTAACAAATTTCAAAATACGATTCCAAAAATACACCGGTAAAGCGAGGATGGCTCCCAGTTGAATCACGATGGAGTACATTTTCCAGAACCCATCCTGCAGATCGATATGCAGCAATGCTTCACAGATGCGCAGGTGCGCCGTGGAACTCACGGGAAGAAATTCAGTTAACCCCTCAACGATCCCGAGAAATACGGAGAGCAAGTATTCGTCCATGCGGTTGAATCGTTAAATGGTTACACGGTCACATCGGCGCAGCATAGGAACTTTTCGATCTTTGCCTGGACCGCTGTCTTTGTAACCTTGTAACTTTTTTTACCATTTAACTTGCGTGAGCGCTCCGCGCTCACAGCGCTTCCGCTCCCCGTTCACCGGTTCTGATACGAACGGCTTCTTCCACCTCGGTAACGAAAATTTTGCCATCGCCGATTTTTCCAGTCTTCGCCTTTTCCAGAATTGCCTCGACAGCGCGCTGTGCGCGATCGTCCGCGATCACGATCTCGAATTTGATCTTTGGAAGGAAATCCACCGTGTACTCGGTACCCCGGTAGATTTCGCTGTGCCCTTTTTGGCGACCAAATCCTTTTACCTCGCTCAGAGTCATTCCTTCGACGCCCGCGGCCATCAAGGCTTCTCGCACCGGCTCGGCTTTGAATGGCTTAATAACGGCCTCGATCTTTTTCACCGCGCAATTAAACGCAGCTGCATTCGAAATGGCAAGCGCGTCTGCTGAATGTTGTAGACGGCATCATCGATGCGGTCTCCAAAACCGGATCTCTAACTGGACCGGCATCACGTTAACAACTCACTAGTGTTGGAGCTCAACGCGCAAAAGTTAGCCGGGTACCATTTCGCTTCGCCAAATGTCGTAAATCCTGGACTAGATCTTCCGGCCGAATTTTTTCTCCAGTTCAGCCAATGAAATCTGGATCATTGTTGGCCGGCCATGTGGACAGCAATACGGAAGATCGCAGTCTAGCAAATCGCGAATAAGTTTTTCAACTTCAGGATAACGTAACGGATCATTCGCTTTGACGGCATGACGGCAAACGGTTTTGGCGATCATTTCCTCGCCCAACCGCATGGTTGAAGCGTTGTTGCCCGCGTTTTTCAAATCATCAATCACTTTGCGCATAAATTGCTCCGGATCCGAAACGTCCAGGAAGGTCGGAAGGCTGTCGATCTTAAACGTGTTCGCGCCGAAACTCTCAATGCCGATCCCCATTCTCTGCAGAACCGGCAGATTGCTTTCGATCCAATCGGTGTCGCGCGGGGGCACCTCGAGTGTTTGAGGTAAAAGCAACTTTTGCGTGGGAACACCCTGCTGTTCCATTCGACGGCGCAATTCTTCGAACAGGACACGCTCGTGAGCGGCGTGTTGATCCACCAGGACCAGGCCATTCGCATTTTCCATCAGGACATAAAGCTTGCCAAGCACTCCGATTATCTCGAACTGCTGCTGAGCCGGCTGCGGATCTCGCTGCTGTGGCTGTAACGAGGAACCAACCGATGCCGGACCAATACGTCGTTCTGCCAGACTGGGCGCCTGCGGTGCGATTTCGGGCGCTCGCGCCAAACCGGTGGCAGCGACCCCGGCTATGGCAGCCAGGTGCGGCAATTCGCGGTGCGTTGGCTCGGGAGAGATTGTCTCGGAGCGTAAGTTCAAGTTGGGAGCTGCGGAACCCGCAGCAGCGGGCCTTCCGCCGGCTGGAGCTTGGAATTTCTCCTGCCACTCAGCGCGGACACTTCCGAGTGTTTGCTGAATGCAACGAACGAGCACGTCGCGCACACCGTTAGGATCGCGAAAGCGGACTTCGCGTTTCGCCGGGTGAACATTTACATCGACAGCGCCGGGATCGAGTTCAACGAAAAGAAACGTGACCGGGTATTGCCCTTTCATAAGGGCGGTGTGATAGCCTTCGCGGATGGCTCCCGTAATGAAGCTGCTTTCGATTGCACGGCCGTTTACGAACACGAGTTGCTGGCTGCGGCTTTGCCGGCTCAGACCTGCCTGACCGATAAAACCGCTGATCGTGAATTTGCGCGAGGCAACGCCGTCCACTTCAACCAGGCGTTGCAACAAATCGACACCGTAGAGGTCCCGAATCCGATCCCCGAGCGTTGTGGTGCCTGGCAACTGAAACAAAACGCGATCATCGCGCTTTAACGAGAAGCCGATCTCAGGATGACCGATCGCCTGTAAATGAATCTGATGTTCGATGTTGCGGCTTTCAGTGTTTTCCGAACGAAGAAATTTTCGGCGCGCTGGCAGATTATAGAACAGGGAGCGGACTTCGATCTGCGTGCCCGGTGCTTCGCCGCCGTCCCGCACTACATCGATTTTGCCGCCATTGACGAGAATCTCTGTGCCCGCGATTGCACCAGGCTCGCGGGTCGTCACGCGGAATCGCGACACACTGGCGATACTCGGTAACGCTTCGCCGCGAAAACCGAGCGTGGCAACCGCTTGAAGATCCGACGCAGAACGAATCTTGCTGGTGGCATGTCGCTCCAGTGAAAGCAGCGCGTCATCGCGGTCCATCCCGCAACCATCATCAATCACCCGGACGAGCGAAATTCCACCGCGCCGAATAGCGACATCAACATTGCGAGCCCCGGCATCAAGGCTGTTTTCAACCAATTCCTTCACGACGGATGCCGGGCGTTCCACCACTTCGCCGGCAGCCACCTGACTGGCCACGGTCTCAGAAAGCAATCGGATCCGGCCCATGGGATTGAACTGTAATTGATTGCCAGGCAAAGCTCCAAGCATCAAGGTCCAACATCTGCAGAAATCTCAAGTTCCAATGTCCAACACGGCGCGCAGAGGATTGTCCGTTCTACCTGCCAGACCTCCAGAAATGTTCACCATCCAATGTCCAACACAGCGTGCAGAGGAACCGGCGCTCTACCTGCTTACATCTGCAGAAATCTCCAAATCCCAACATCAACAAGCCATGTCATCCTGAGCGAAGCGAAGGATCTCTGGCTTTAACTTTCAGACCCGGCGTCGAATCTAAAACGTTTGAAAGTTTGGCCTCATGGCTCGCATTTCGTTGCGGCGCGCCGCTCACTACGACGGGACAGCGAGCGCGGATTCCCATGTTGAGACTTTCTCTGGAACTTGATCGCAATCTGGCAATTCACAGGCCGGTTTTGACTTGGATACGCCGCCGCCGTATTTTTCCAGCCGATGATTAACGTCACCGACAACGCAGTTCGGCAACTTCAAAGTCTGCTTTCCCAGCGACCGGAAAACCAGGGTTTGCGAGTCGAAGTGGTCAAAGGCGGGTGTTCCGGTCTGCACTACGAGATGACGCTTGGCGAACAAAAGGACGGTGACGCCGTAGTCGAGCGCGATGGCGTGCAATTTTTTATCGATGACGAGAGCGTCTCGTACTTGCAGGGCGCGACCTTGGATTTTACCGGCGGTTTGACCGGCACCGGTTTTCGAATCGTCAATCCGAATGCGTCGCGTACGTGCGGGTGCGGTTCGTCGTTCGAAGCGGCGCACTCAGCTTGAAACCGGAAATCATCGCGCGCTGAACTGATGGACTACGGTACTGAATCGTACAATCCGTACGACGAGCCGTACGCGCGTCCGCCGGAGCGGATCAATTATTTCGCATGGACGGTTGCGATTTTGCTCTTAATTGGGTTCGCGCTCGCGGCCTGGCTGGGAAGTTTTTACATTTTCAGCCAACCAGAGCGGCCTGACAGCTATCGAATTTTGCAAAAGCTGCACAAGATTGAGCCGCCGAAACGATTCGAATTAACGGCTGCGCCGCCCGGCGAATTTCTTAACGCACGTCAGCTTTACGAGCGTTACGTCGGAATGGGCGCGGCGGAACTGGCGAGAAACAACGCTGAGCTATTGCGCAATTACATCAGAAATTATCAGCAGGTCCGCGGGCTGGTTCCATACGTGGTGGGCCGGTACACAATCATAGCGGTGCGCGAACTCGGCCCGGGAGATGTGTTTCCCACCGGGATGGCAGCGTTAACCACTGCAGTCGACAGCGGTGAGTTACTAATGGAACACGTCTATCCAGCGAAGGCTGAAGCGCTGCCTCTCATGAAGCAGACGCTTACCGTGGGGTTGGAAGTTAAATTGGAGCGAACGCACGATGTTTCCGCGGTGGTTCATGCGGAGCGGCTAATTGATGGCCGTATCCTGGTCACCTCGGTTCCCTTGTTGTATGGAAGCTACACCGTTACTCGCGGGCTCGGCACGTTTCGGCTCGAACCACCATTAAGTCTCAATCTCGTTGCGGGATGGCCTGTGTTTAAATCGCAGGAGCGCACTTCGATCGAACAACACCTGGCCGAATACCGGCAGAAAATGGCAGCAGCGCAGACGGGCCCGATCCCCATACCTGGCGCAAGCGCAACTCCGCCGCCCGCTAAGAATGAGCTCGTGCGCATTGAGCAAGCCAGACCGGTTTCGCCACTGGCCATGACACCACCAGTCGTCGCGAGTAACGAAAAGGTCGCGCAACCCACACCGGTGGCGAGAGGCAAAAAAGGCAAAAAACAAAAGCTAGAGTCGCCGGCGCCGGCAGCAGCCCCTTCCCAACCAGTAGTCGCTCAGAACAAACCGGCACCAGGTGGAACGCCCGTCACGGTCGCATCCGCGCTTGCTCCTCCGACCGCGCTCAATGTTCCTGTAGCGACGCCAGCACCGTCGACGAAAGTGCCAGATACGGGAACCGCCGCGCAAACTTCTCCAGTGGCTGCGGCTACGCCCGTACCTGTGTTGCCTGCTCAACCCGCCCCGCCCACTGGTTCCAATGTAGCGCTTGCTTCCAATGCCGGCGGCGGCAATTGGAAAACTTTTGCGCCAGGTAAAATGCCGCTCGGACGATTGATCGCGACCGGCGATCTCAACGACGTTGCGGATCACGGCGTCGCCGGGGAACGCGTCTACCTGAAAGGTCAGTTCGTGGTGAATTTTTCCGATGCGAACAAGGCCGTGCTGCGGCCGCGCTCGACTTTAACAAGCAAAGTACTGCACCTGGGCGGCGGTTCATCGACACGCATCATTGTAGAATTTCCCCGTGGCTACACGCCTCCACCTCAGGGCGCTGTTATCAACCGTGACGAAACCCGGCCGTACGAAATCACCGAAGTGCGCAAGCAGGAAGACGGACAACTAAACGTCTTTGTGCGCGAGATCATGCAACCGAATTGACCGGGTTACTGCGTCTAAGCACCGCAAGCGGGACGCATGCGCTACATCTAGTTAGTGCGCGAGCGAAGTATCAGTTTTCCGTCCCGTATCTCAATCGTGCCAATGTCATACGCATTTCGTTGGTCAGTCACATAGTCGCGAAGGTGTCTGGAACGATACTTCCAATCCAGGAAGTCCGTCGGCACTTGCTCGCCATTGACGGTGAGCTTGGTAAAACGGGGGTTGTCCGGGGATTGCGCGCCCTCTAACTCGAGAAGGACCTCGCCATTGAAGTAGTACCCCGATCGGCCGAGAAAATCGCCGATCGGCAGACTCGTTTGCAAGCGGAGTTGATCGCCATCCATCGACACAAACAGTTTCCCGCGAATACCCTCGGTCGTAGCGATCAACGCATTAACGTCATCTGCGCTTAATTCGATTTCCGCTGATTGGCCTGCGCGCGTTTTCTGTTCAAAATCCTGCCACCGTTCGTGCACCAGTTGAATCTGTTGGTCCGAACCGCTGAATTCAGGAACCGGTGAGGGTGCTTCAGCGAGCGAACGTGTTTTGGCCAGCCAATAACTGCCATAAAACAGCGCTGAGTGGCGATGAAGCCCCCAATACATTCCGGTAAAGCAAGCAATCGCCAGCACGATCACGAACACCAGGAAGATCAAGCAACCGCGTCCGAAACAGCCGAGCCCTCTTCTCGGCGGCGCTTCTACCCAGGTGTTCATAGCAACTGATCAGTAACCAGTAATCCATCGGTGATCAGTGATCCGTCGAACTGGCAGTCTGTCGCAAGGGCGATTGACCGATCACTGTTCACCGATCACGGATCACGCTCCCCCTAGCCTCTCCTGCGCCTGCATCAATTTGTCGTACAAGGCGCGCAAACCATCTGAGAGGACACGGCTCCCGCCGATGACCGGCATGAAGTTCGTGTCACCGCTCCAGCGCGGCACGACATGGATATGTATGTGATCAGGCACACCTGCGCCTGCACACTCGCCGAGATTCAATCCGATGTTAAAGCCCTGCGCCTTGACTGCAGTGCGCAAAAGCGCTTGTGCGTGAACCACCAGATTCCACAGCTCAACCACCTCGTTCTCGCCGAGTGCTGAAAGCTCAGCGACTTTCCGGTACGGCACCGCCATCAGGTGTCCGACGGTGTAAGGATAGCGATTCATCATCAGAAAGGCATTTTTGCGACGCGTGATTACAAGATGCTCGCCATCATCGCTCGCTCGCCCCGCGGTTGTTAGAAAATCGCGGTCGCGCGGTTCCTTCTGGAAGTACTCGACGCGCCACGGTGCCCAGAGCGTTTCCAATTGCTTTTGTGGAAAGTCTTCCATCGGAATAGGAGTTCGTTACGAGACTAAAATCAGCGGCGGTAAAGTCGAGTCGGCATTTTAATTCTCGAGCTCATTTCGAGGGAATTCGAGGTGAAGAGGCCTGGGAAACAGGTAGATGACAAGACGAAGTTGAACGAACGGAAAGTGAGCAAATCAAATCTTTCGGTGCTTGTTTTGCGGCAAGACAGCGGGTTTCTTTCAGCAGTTCCCCATTGCCCGTTTCACACAGGATTGTATTCTCGTCGTTCATGGAGTTTTTTACGGTCGCTTCCTCTGTCGGGTCACGAGTTCCGCCGCAAAGTGCACTGGAGAAATCCAAGCCCAAAGTCTACCGCCGTCATTTGGTGGTCTTCCTTTCGCGTCTGACAATCGTCGTTGCGCTTCCTCTCAATCTTCCGAATAGCGCGAAAGCGGCGGAACCATCCGAGACCAAAGCGACTATCGAGGATCGGGTGCAGGAGCTGATTCCGGATATCGAAGCGTACGTTACCGGTGGGATGAAGGGGTTCGACATTCCTGGCCTGGCCATTGGAATCGTTGCCGACAACAGGCTCATATACGCCAAGGGTTTCGGTGTGCGCAGCAAGAGCAACCAACTGCCGGTTGATACGCGGACGGTTTTCCAGATCGGTTCGACCACCAAGGCGTTCCTCACCGCGACCATGGCGATCATGGTCGATCGCGGCAAGTTGCGATGGGACGACCGCGTCGTCGATCTCTATCCCGAGTTCCAGTTGAAGGATCCCTGGGTAACACGCGAATTCCGTGTCTTCGACCTCCCCGCGCAGCGTTCCGGGCTTCCGCCTTTGGTCAACGACATTCTCGCCATGCTCAACTTCAAAGAGCCGGAAATGATTCGCTCCCTTGGCCATGTTGAACCGGTGTCGAGTTTCCGCACAACCTTTGCCTACACCAACGTCACGCATCTGTTGGCGAGCCGCATCGTGGCAAAAGCCGCGGGCGCTCCAGATTGGAATGCGGTGCTTCAGAAGGAACTGCTCGATCCCCTCGGCATGAAGGATTCGACCTACACAGCTGAAGCTATCGAAGCGGCTGCTAATCACGCTAATGGACATCGCTGGACACCGAAAGGCACGATCGAGGTGCCTTTCACGCCGATTTTTCCTTACCACATGGCGGGAGCCGGCGACATCAACTCTAACATCGAGGACATGGCGCGCTGGATCCGCTTGCAACTTGGAAACGGCACCTTCGATGGGCGGCGCATTGTCTCTTCCGAGAATCTCGGCTACACGCGTATGCCAAAAGTGGCACTCAATGAACAGGTATTCTACGACCTTGGCTGGTACAACTATCTAACGCCGAATGGCAACATCCTCTGGCATGATGGAGATGCGCTCAGCTTCGGCTCTTTTGTCGGCTTAGTCCCGGATAAGAACATTGGCATCATCATCCTTACCAACGAAACGAATGTGACGGCCCCTAATTCGTTAGGGACATGGGTATTGGATCGGATTCTTGGCAACGCGAAACACGACCGCGTTGCGGAGAGTCTTAAAAACGCTAAAGCCACTTTTGAGGCTACAGCCAAGCGATTTGCCAAGCCTGCCAATCCGCGACCGTTTCCGCCGCTCGCACCGCTTACCGGCAATTTCGTCAATTCAAGCTTTGGCAAGGCGGTATTGACTTTGAAGGACGATGCGCTCGTCTTCGAACTCCAGGCAACCGGCGCCAAATTTAAGCTTGTACCTTGGGACGGCGACGTTTTCATGGCCACCCTTATGGCGACGGACCAGTTTGGGCCCATAGTCGACTTGGATTTCATGACAAAGGGATTTGCCCAGCTTCAAATGGATAAGGATGGTAAACTGAATTTACTGCGCCTTTCCACACTGGACGGTCAGGCCTATGAATTCCGGCGCGAATAGGTCCTTCAACAAGAGTATTCCAAAAATCCTGGCACTCGATATCAACAACCGATTGCGCCTGGCGATTAGGACCGTCATTTCCTTCCGCATTGCAAACTACAGCTGACGGTCCAATTACCCGCTAAACAACCATACTGAGGTATCATTATGCGCCGTTTTGTTATTTTAGTAATTGCTACACACGCCCTGGCTCTGACCCGTATCTTCGCCGGCGAAACACCGGACTCGGGAGACGAATTCACGAAAGTGAAAAGCGAATACGCCGACGTCCTGGCTCTCCAGGGCACCGCAAAAGGCGAGATCCTGACCATCGCCAGAATTCTTCGTGCCAAACCCAGGATCGCTGTCGATCAGACCACGGCAAGTGGCGAATATTGCTTCAACAGCGGCCTGGGCACGATGGTTCACTTTGCCACGCAACCGGAAGGCACGGCTGAAGACGTTGTTTACGAGTTCGACGCGTCCGGCCTGATGGCGGCCGGCTTGGATCCCTCGCGCCTGCAACAGGTACCCGAACGAGGCCAGATGAAACCTGGCGTCTGGTATTTCCTTCCGACAGGACAGCACGATCCGCATCACGCCCACGCGATGGGAAATCCGACGATCGCAATTGCGATTGATGTTAAATAAATCGTGTCCTGTGCGAGCTTCCCTTCTTCCCGTTACATCGAACATTGCATGAACCATGCGCGGTGTTCGAATCAGTTACCTGATTGACTCTCCCGAATACATCCCGCAACTGGCGCAGTGGCTCTTTGAACAATGGGGCTCCATTCTTGGTGAGAAAACGCTTGAGGCACGGATCAAAAAACTGAATGCACACATGAATCGAGATCAGTTGCCGATCGCGTGGGTTGCGCATGCGAATGGACAACTTCTCGGAACGGCCGCCCTTCGCGTGCATGATCTTGAAGGGCGCGAAGACCTGACACCGTGGCTCGGCGGAGTATTTGTCGGCCCGCAGTTTCGGCGTCGCGGTATTGGTGAAGCGCTGTGTGCCACTGTCGAGACAGCGGCGAAGTCGCGAGGGATACAGACTCTTTATCTGTTCACGCTAGACAAGCAGGCGTGGTACTCCCGCCAGGGCTGGACTGTACTTGCCCCATGTGTTTGGCACGAGCGGTCTGGTGACATCATGTACAAGCAACTGCAAGTTGCCTAACGACTAATGAACCAACGATTTCGATTGGGCTTCTTGCTGATCCTTCTCATTCCCTTCATCAACGCGGTCATCGTGCCCAACGCGTTTGCCACGGGAAACAAGGATTTCGGAGAACTGGTTGAAATCGGCGGCGGCCGCAAGATACATCTCGAATGCCGCGGCACCGGTTCTCCTACGGTGGTGCTCATATCGGGAACCCGAGGAGCTTACGATGACTGGACCGATCTGATTGATCCCAACAATCCGGCTGGCGCGCCGAAGCCTGGTGAGTCAGCTGTGTTCCCGCAGCTTAGCAAGTTCACCCGGGTGTGTGGGTACGACCGTCCCGGAACTACGCGGAACGATAACACAATGACTGATTCCACACTTGTGTTACAGCCGACTACAGCACAACAAGGAGTCGCAGACCTGCATGCACTGCTAAATGCAGCCGGGGAACCGGCCCCGTACGTTCTTGTCGGACACTCCTGGGGTGGCCTGATTGCCAGACTCTTCGCGAGCACGTACCCGGATGAGGTGGCTGGCCTGGTCTTGGTTGACCCTGCCTCCGAATTCCTTAAGACCTCGCTGACCCCGGAGCAGTGGGCGACGTACCTCAAAGCTACGAAGAAGCTGATCGAATCCAAAGGTTTGGAAGCACCCGACCACGCGCGCACACTTGATCTGCTTCACGGCACGCCCGAGGTACACCCAATGCCAGTTGTCGTGCTTACCTCAGACAAGCGATTCGACTTTGGCGCCGGCGGACCTGAGACGTGGGAGGCGTGGCAATCCGCTCACGATCGTCTCGCAAAGCTTCTGAAGGCGAAACAGATCACCGACACGAACAGCGGCCACGTTATACAAATGGAACAGCCACAACTGGTGGTCGACGCGATCCGGCAGGTGGT
This sequence comes from Chthoniobacterales bacterium, assembly GCA_025935755.1. Classification (GTDB taxonomy): domain Bacteria; phylum Verrucomicrobiota; class Verrucomicrobiia; order Chthoniobacterales; family UBA10450; genus Udaeobacter. Next base: position 34,447 of record JAICUQ010000013.1, read on the forward strand.
CGAGGCAGTTCGTAGCGGGAGTCATCAGGTGGGGCGCAACAAAACAGATACCGATTTAACTCGGATCGCCGACGGCTCGCGTATTGAGTTCGAAAACGTGCTTGATGAGGCGTTCGCTAAACCGGGTTTGCGTGAAGTTATAGAAGGTTTATCGATTCCCAGTACTGGTAACTGAATAGCATCTACTTGGAGTCGCCGATTTGGTTCAATGGCGTTAAAGGCACCGGTGAAGTTTTTCATCCCGGTGCTGAAAGCCCTTCAACTGATAATCGAACCTTCGGTAGTGTAGCCGCGGCGCTCTGTCGCCGCGATGCCAGCGGCCGGGCGGGCGCCTCGACAGAGCGAGGCGGCTACATCATTTGATACTGTAGCCGCGGCGCTCTGTCGCCGCGATGCCAGCAGCCGGGCGCGCGCCTCGACAGAGCGAGGCGGCTACATCATTTGATACTGTAGCCGCGGCGCTCTGCCGCCGCGAAGCCAGCAGCCGGCCGGGCGGGCGCCTCGACAGAGCGAGGCGGCTACATCATTTGGCTTGTTGCGACTTTACCGAGTTCGTTGCTATCGAGGATGGCCGCAAAGCTTGTGTCGAATCATATCGGCGAGACGAACAGTGGGCACGAGACACACAAAGAACAGCCGCAGCTCATGACGGGTGGAATTCAGGAACTCGTTTCAAGCGGTACGGAGCGCAACACGGAAACTCACTGCAATCGCTCAATCGCCATCCGGATTTTGTTCGCCTTCAGTGGATGGCTGTGATTGATCGCGTGCGAGTACGTGAAGGAGCTGCCGGCCAATTCTTGTGGCGGGCTGCTTGCCACGATTGCAGAGAACAACAACCCCTATTTTTCGCTGTGGAGTAAACCCGATCCAGGTCGATGTATTTGGCAGCCCACCATTTTTGTCGACGATGATGAGATTGCCGGATGTCACGTGTTGCCAGGCAAGAGCCTGGCTGAAGTGAGGGTTAACGGTGAAGACCGGCTGTTGGGTCAGAGCCATGGCGTTTTCCAGTGGAGCATGATTTGCAAGCTCGCCCATGTTCGCCTTTAGAAAGGTGGCCATGTCGCGGGACGACGAATAAATCTGACCGGATCCTGGCCACTCGAACGCTCCTCCTTCCATTCCGGGGTTGCCAATCGGTTGGCCCTCCGAACCATACCCCTGCACAGCGCGACCAAGCAGATTGCGCGGCAAAGGCAGTGCGGTGGAAGTCATCCCGAGCGGGCCAGTTATTCTCTGGTGCATCAACTGCGCGAAAGGTGTCTTGAACCGGCGTTGCAGGGCAATTCGCAGCAGAACCATGCCGGCGTCGGAATACAGATACTGCTTCCCCGGCTCGTGCTTCGGGTCGGCCTTCCATGCATCCAGGAACCGGACGAAATCTGGCCACTTGTATCGACCCCGATGCCACCTCTCATATTGCCCCGGTGTATCTGGCAATCCAGATGTGTGACTCGCGATCTGTCCAAGCGTTATCCGACGAACATCTCCGCCACGCTGTAACTCAGGAACATATTTGGCAACCGGATCGTCCAGGCTGAGCTCGCCGCGTTTCACGGCTTCGGCGAGGATCGTCGTCGCGAATAATTTGCCTACGGAACCCAAATTGAAGATCCAATCAGCGGTTACTCGTTCGTTCCTGGACAGATTAGCAAAACCATAGTTGAAAAACTCAGTCCTCCCATCCATGCGCACGGCGACCGCAACGCCACCTCCCCTTGCGTTCTGCGGCAAAAGCGGCCGAACATTCTGCTCAATTATCGCCTGAATGTTGCCTTGTCCGCACACTGTTGCAGCAAGCGAAGCTGTGATCAGCATCGCAGAAAACATCGTTCGAATCATGGCTCAATTCTTTAATGCTCGGCCGACATTGGCAATCCTATAGCGCGAGAGCTGCGCAAAACTGGTTTTCATAAATGGCGATGGGGAAGTGAGGCCATCCCGCGGCTGCGAGACCTATTTAAAAGCGCGGACATGTCCGCGCACTCTAACGCGAGCGTGACATGTTCCATTCCGGCTTTCATAATCAGCGCGTGAGCACGTTCACAGAGGCTGCTCTGGATGTTTCGCATGATCATCCTGCCGGTCGCTATGCGCGCATTCGCGACACAACTCGTGTTCACGAACGAACGCTGTTCGCCGTCCCTCGGATTCCATCAGAGTTGGAACTGCAAGCGCGCTGGTTCGCCGGAGACTTTGGCCGGCGATTCGTCAGCACGACTGGCGATCAAATCGATATCGTTCAGTTCGGCGTCTGGAACCGGGAAGCCGGGCCGGATTTTCGCGACGCGGCGATACGCATTAATGGCGGCGAAGCAATGCACGGTTGCATCGAAATCGATCTGCTCGACCGCAGCTGGGAGTCGCATGGTCACGCGACAAATCCAGCATTCGAACCGACGGTGCTCCATGTATTCGTTGAGAGGAGTGACCGTGCATTTTTCACGCGCACATTTGCCAATCGGAACGTGCCGCAGGTCTGCATCAATCCCACGGATTTGGCAGGAGCGTTCAATCCGAACATCCCACTCGCATATCCCGGGCGATGCCAGGCGCCGCTGAAGAATTTACCCGAAGCACGTCTCCGCGGCGTGCTCGATGCCGCAGCGCAGTTCCGTTTGCAACAAAAAGCGAATCGGATTCGCAACAAAATCGACGTGCATGGACGCGACGAGACGCTTTTCCAGGAACTCGCAACTGCGCTCGGGTACAAGGAAAACAAGTTGCCGTTCACACTTTTGACACAGCGTTTGCCGCTGCGGTCGTTGCGCGAAAATGCAAAGGATTGCGAGGCGTTGCTCTTCGGCACCGCCGGTTTCCTCGAGCTGCCCGATCTTGAGATTTACAAAAAATCGACACGCGAATATGTGCGGCAACTCTGGGACCGCTGGTGGCCACATCGCGATGCTCTGCAGCGACTGATTCTGTCACGAACAGCGTGGCACCTCACCGGCACCCGGCCTTTGAATCATCCACAGCGGCGTCTTGCTGCACTTGCGGTGCTCGTCCGCGATTGGCCGCGTCTTCAGCGCACCTCTGGAAAAAGCAGTGTTGCCGCGGCGAACGATTTTTTTCAGGCGATGGAACATTCGTTCTGGAATTTCCATTACACACTCACATCCAAAGCATCATCGAAGGAGATGGCGTTGATCGGTGAATCGCGTGCGGCGGACATCCTGGCAAACGTGCTGTTCCCGTTCTGGGCGGCGCATGAAGTTAAGAGTAACGCTTCGCCAAGCGCACAGCTTTGGGCGGAATATGTGAAGCGACCCGCGCAGCTATCGAACCGGCGACTCGAAACCGCGGCAACGCGTCTGTTTGGGAATGATCCGCGTCGGAAAGATTTTCTGCGCACCGTCGCGAACCAACAGGGCCTGTTGCAAATCTATGAAGATTTTTGTATGCAAGACAATTCAGATTGTTCCCACTGCCCGTTCCCGGAGCAGATGGCGAATTGGATGTGACGGTTGGAAGGTTGAAGAGTTGAAGGGTTGAAACGTTGAAGAGATGAAGCGTTGAAGCGTGAGAGACTGCGCGGCAGCGAGCTTCGCGCGCAAGACCGGGCTTTCAAACTCGGCGGCATTACCATTCGGTCACGCCACGGGATCCTTCGACCCCGAAAGCTTTCGGGGCTCAGGATGCCCTCGTTACGACTCGACTTCGCTCGGAATGACAAGGAATGGACCGCCGAACTAAAAGATTGTGCAAAGACCGTTAACAGGTCATAATCCGACCCAATGCACCCCAGAATTGTAGGGCGTCTGTGTCAGACGCCAATTTGGTCAGGTTCGGCGTTTCGCAGCTGCAGCGGATCGCGAAAGCGAACGGCCAGGCTTTCAAACGCGCGACAGACACAATCGTCCCGGCAAGGATTCACC
>JAICUQ010000099.1 GCA_025935755.1 Chthoniobacterales bacterium
ATCTTCACCTGCTTCCCGAGAATTCTTGATCATGTCGAGAACAACGCGCGTTGCCTTCTGGGCGTGTTCCGGATCGGGTGCAGGAAATCCAAAAACGCCGACCACGCCTTCGCCGTCGGCGGCCTGCAGGTAAGCGCCGTGTTCCACCAGGCTCGCAGCCGTCTCGCGGATGAATTTTGCCGTGGTCTCAGTGAAGGCGCCCGGCTCCCCGCCTTCCGCGAAGGTGAGTTTGTTGCCGATGTCGCAGACTACAACGGTTACATTGTAATTCCTTGGCTCAGCATCGAACGAAATTGTCCCGTCGTTGAGACGCCGGAATTGGTCGTTGGAAACACGATCGGCAAACAATGTGCGGATCAGATAAGAGCGATTCCTGCGCAAAAAAACCGTCCAACCTTCCGCGACGAGGAACGCCAATAGCAAAGCAAAAATCGACGGCGCAGGTTGGAAAAAGATGCCGTATAGCGAGCAAACCCACGCCAGCCCCAATAATTCTACGAGCAGCAGCCCGATGAGTAACCACACCCGCCGTCGCGGAACACTGCTGAGGCTGAGCCAGGCGACGCCGAGAGTAATCACCAGCACCAAAACGTATTGCCATTTATCGCTGAAGACCTTTGTCGCCCGCGCATAATCAGTGACGAGTTGCGAGACGGCGCCTTCAAAACCAGCGATGACTTTCGTGGCATGCAGCATTCCAACAATCACCGCAACGGCGACTCCAATGATGAGCGTTGTGATCAGGGAACGCTTCATGGGAATCAGGCGTTCTGCGCCGGGGCAGCCGGGTAATAGGACTGCACGACGAGCTCGCTCAGAAATTTGTCCGGAGCGTCAATTGCCGCAGCATTAAGAACAAACTCGGTTCTTCCCGTATTCTTTTTGATGAGGCTCAATCCGAATTGGTAGTCCTTGAACAGATGCGCGCAAAGATCGCCCATTGTCATGCGCTCGGCTTGTGCCCGCTCGACCAGGCGCCGAATCGCACTCTCATCGAAAACAATCTCCAAACCATGTTTCTTGCTGAACTCGTCTGCGAATTCGCGCGCACCAGCTTCGAGCATTTGCGTCTCGAGCTTGTGCCCCTCAGCCATTAATTGTTCGAGCACGCGTTGCGGCTCCCGCACGAGCGTCGCGCTGACGCGCAACTGACTGAGCCCCGAACCAGCCAAATGGAATTTGTAATCCCTAAACAGTTTCTCAAAGACGGTCAGCAACCCGCGCGCACCAGTTTTCTCCATCGCAGCCGTTTGCGCCAACAACCGCAGCGCTTCATCCTCGAAACTGATCTCGATTCCGTAGGCGCGAAATGCGCGTTCATATTGACGGAGCAAACTACCCTCCGAAAATTTCATGATATCGAAAAGATCTTTCGCGTCGAGGTCTTCACAGACTACGCGCACCGGCAAACGGCCGATGAATTCCGGCTCAAACCCGTATTCAATGAAATCTTTCGTAGTGACATGCTGGAACAAGTCGTTGTCCATCACTTCAACCGGCTGCGCACTAAACCCGATTTGGCCGTGGCGGACGCGACGCGCCACTTGTTCCTTCAGTTTTTCAAACGCGCCGCTAACGACAAACAAAATGTGACGAGTGTTGATGGTGTCGCGTTTGGCTTTGCCGCGTCGCTGGAATTCGAACGCAGCCTGCAGTTGCGCCTGGAGATCATTCATGCTGCGCACCGGCACTTCAGTTTCCTCCATTAACTTCAGCAGCGTGGTCTGCACACCTCGTCCGCTGACGTCACGGCCTATCAAATTCCCAGCCGACGCGATCTTGTCGATCTCATCGATGTAAATAATGCCGAACTGCGCCAGGTTCACATCGCCGTCGGCCTTGTGCACCAGCTCCCGCACCAGATCCTCCACGTCGCCGCCGACATAGCCGGTCTCGCTGAACTTCGTTGCGTCCGCTTTCACAAACGGCACCTTAATCAGATCGGCGATGTGTTTGATCAGATAAGTTTTGCCGACGCCGGTTGGGCCGACCAAGATCACGTTCTGCTTGATGTATTCGACCTCCTGGGCGCGGCCAGGATCCTCCTTCTCCAGCCGACGAAGGTAATTGGCGTGGTTGTAATGATCGCAAACGGCGATCGCCAAAACTTTTTTGGCTTCCTCCTGTTTGATAACGAACCGGTCCAGATGCGCTTTGATGTCGCGCGGCAGCAGATGGAACTCGAATTCGTTGTGATCGGCTTTTTCTGCCTTCTCCTCCTCCGCAGGCGCCGCCTCCGGTTCGGTAATTGTCGCCACCGAGACGTTATCGCCGAAGTTCTGCTTCATGAACTCCGTGATTTTGGACTTCAGCTCCTCGGGCGAAGGAAATGGTGGTGTTGGTGGCTGTGGTGGGTTTTGTGCCATGTGAAGACAAACATCGGATCAAAGCGGCTCTGTGGCAACGCTTCGTCGAAACTCTGACCCTCGAGCGCGACGTTTGTTCAGAGCTTTCAGTTGTGCCGAAAAAGTCCCGAGAAGGGCCAGCGCGTTGATTGTCGCCGGGCATCTGCCAGCTCGAACGCCCGTCGGGCTGCGTCGAGTTCCGCCAGAAGATCGTCGTAAAACGAAAAACGCTGCTTCGGATCGGGTGCGATCATCCGCTCCAAAACGCGTACCGTTCCCGGAGATACATCCGGCGCGATCGCGGCCAACGCTGCCGGTCGCTGCTTCAATTCGTGTAATTCGTTCGCGGAAGTTGTGCTGCTGTCGATCGGAGGTTTCCCCGCGACAGCGTGAAACAATGTTGCGCCAAGACTGTAAATGTCGCTGCGAATGTCCTCCGGCTGATTGCTTAATCGTTCCGGCGCGACATAGGCCGGCGTTCCCCAGATCACCGTGTCATTCTGTGCATCCTGCGTGGCAAACGCGGCGAGACCGAAATCGCCAATCTTCGCAGCCTGTTCATCGACAAACAAGATGTTGGCCGGCTTCACGTCACGATGGATCAAGCCTTTCCGGTGAGCCGCGCGCAAGCCCCGGGCGATTTGAATGCCGACGTCCAGTACCTGGTGTTCAGCCACCCTGCCCTGCGACTCGATGACATCATCAAGACTGCCGTGGTCGATCAACTCCATCACCACATAAAACTGACCGTGATCCATTCCCAGCGAAAATATCTGCACCACATTCGGATGATTCACGGACGCAGCGATGCGCGCTTCCTGTTGCAACTGCGCAGCATGATCCGCTTCGCTACCAAGATCCTTGTGCAACAATTTGAGCGCAACGAACCGTTCCAGTTGCGTGTCGCGCGCTTTATACACTGTGCCCATCCCACCGGCGCCAAGCGTTTCCACCGGCACAAAATGATCGAACGTTCGTTGGAGCAGGTTCTTTTGACCGCAGTTCCGGCAGGTTACCCGCACCAAAGGTTCATAACCGCCCGCATCGAGCGCGGCACCGCATATCCAACAGGTTGACGTCATGAACAGCTTCCTTCAATCAACATGGAAATCGACTGTAACATTGACGAGTTTGAGGGCAAAAAGGATCCCAATGTCTCCGGCGGAACCGAGAAGTGATGCGCCAGCTACGTTCAAAATCGTAGTGCCAAAAGAGAATGCCCGGATGCGCGTTGATCTTTTTCTGGTCAAATCGCTTCCGCAATTCTCGCGCTCTCGTATTCAGCAACTAATCCGCGCCGGCTTTGTTCGTGTCGGCGGGTTACCCACACGACCGCATCAGTCTGTCCGATCCGGAGAGGAAATCGAAGTCACAGAACCGCCGCTCGAAAAAATCCAAACTGCGCCGGAAGCAATTCCGCTAAGTATTTTGTATGAAGACGAAGATCTCATCGTCATCAATAAAACAGCAGGTATGACCGTGCATCCTGGCGCGGGCCAGCGCGAACACACATTGGTTAATGCGCTGCTGCACTACTGCTCCACCTTGTCGGGTATCGCCGGGAAGGAGCGGCCTGGGATCGTTCACCGTCTCGACAAGGAAACAAGCGGCTGCCTCGTCGTGGCAAAAAATGACGTTGCGCATCGGACCCTGTCAAAACAGTTCGCCGCGCGCACAGTGGAAAAGATTTATCTCGCGCTGGTAGCCGGGAAAATGCGGAAAGAAACAGGCGTAATTGAGAACAAGATCGGACGGCATCCGGTGCATCGGCAAAGGATGAGTGTAACGTCACCTCGCGGGCGCGCGGCGAAAACGGAATACCGCGTCGTTCGCTCCAGCGAACAGGCGAGTCTTGTTGAATGCAAATTGCACAGTGGTCGCACACATCAAATCCGCGTGCATTTGCATCATCTCGGCAATCCTGTGCTGGGTGATAAAGTGTACGGAGCGAGGTTCGCTGAGGGTTTCCCCCGCCAGATGCTGCACGCATGGAAGCTCGGTTTCCATCATCCGCGCACGGGCGACTGGAAGACTTTTGAAGCCCCATTGCCTGACGATTTCGACCGGGCGCTTGCCGCAGGCGGGTTGTAAATCAGAACGGAATACGCTCTTGACTCGGTAAAGCGATGCGACGACGCATCGCTTTCATCAATTGATTGGGCTCCGCCTTGGCACCATCGCGTTTGCCATCATCGTTTGCACCACTTCGCCGCGCTGATTGGTCGTCACATTGCGCAATCGAATAATTCCATGGCCCGGCCGCGATTTTGAGGGACGCAAATCAAGGATTTCAGTTTCGACCATCAGGACGTCCCCGGGCCGTACCGCGTTGGGCCAGCGCAATTCATCCACTCCGAGTCCGATCGCGCCCTCGGCAAAATTTAACGTTTGCACAAACAGCCGCATACTCATCGCTGCCGTGTGCCAGCCACTTGCTATCAGTCCTTTGAAAATGCTTCGCTCCGCGCGTCTCCGGCTAAGATGAAACATCTGCGGATCAAATTTATGGGCGAACTCGATAAGTTCTTTTTCAGTCACGGATAACGGCTCGGATTTGAACCGGTCTCGTGCTTTCAGATCATCGAAGTAGCGTTCCTTCATTGCGAGAGCGACAACCACATTTGCGCTATCGCGCACGGCTGAGCAATAATTAAATCCTCGCCCGGTTCTGTTTCGCCTACTTGAAGACCAGCACAAGAGGCTCGAATTTCGTCGGTGGCCCCGCTTCCTCTACGCAGCCCATCCGAAAAAATCGGCGGCCTTTTTCATTTCGGCCGAATGCTTGATAAAATCCGGCTACACGCAAGGGCGGAATTGCCGTCAGATTACCACGCCAACCTTGGCAGAGGCTTCGACGAAAAATGCGTGAAGTTTCTCCGCGTCGGTTACGATGAACTTGTCGAGCGGGTGAAGCAGGGCGGGACGGACGAGGAGATCCTCGAATGGTGCTTCGCCGTCGGCCGGAAACCAAGTGGAGACGACATCCACGTCTGGAACGAGTTCATGCGGAAACTCGGATGGAACGATGAAGTCTCGGAAGTGGTGAAACGCCGCAAAGCCGAGGCAGGCATGATCCACCGGCCGGACATTCAAACTTCGTTCGAATTTATTGACGCCGACGAAGGGCGCCTGCCGAAGCCCGGGTAGAGTCGGCACGCCGCGCAGCCTGGCGACGCAGCGTGCCGTCGCCACCGTTTCTATTCTTCCAAGGTATCGATTCGCTCGGCCAGATTGAAATCAAGCTCCGTCAAACCGCCTTTGCTGTGCGTGGATACTGCCAGACGCACCTTGTTGTACCGGATGTCTATGTCCGGGTGATGTTCTTCTTCCTCAGCTACCTCAGCAACCCTGTCCACAAAATCGATCGCATCGACAAAATCATCGAATTCGAAAGTGCGCTCGATCTGGTTTTTCTCCAGTTCCCATTCCGGGATCTTTTTCATTCGATCCTTGAGCTCAGTTTGTTTGATCAAGTCAGCCATAACGGGACAACGAGTATCACCCGAAAATCGTTTTGCAACGGCAAATCGAGCGCCTTAAAAATCGAGGATTCGGCGAACATTTCGGACCGAGTCGAAGACCTCTACGGCGCATTGCCGCGCTTGTTTCGAAAGGCGTGACCAATCGCGCAGGACTTCGCGAACAGCCGCCTCTGCCTCGGCGCTGGATCGAATAAAGCGGAATCCGTTTTCAAAAGGAAGGTAACGCTGCGCGCCGGTGTCTTCGGTGATCGCTGGCCGGCCCAACGCCAAAAAAGCCACGGCGCGATCGCTTATCCAGCCCGTGCGCCATGCTACATCGACGCCCTTGATCGCGGTAAACTCAGCGAGCGCGCTTCCCAAATAACGGCGGTATGCGCCAGGAGTGCGCCCGACACGATGGGGATCGACGAGGCGCCAGCCGAGCCGGCGCAGTCGTTCTCTTTCGCGATCCTCCGCACCAATGTTCATCGCAAGCTCAAATCGCGCCTCGGGCACGCGCGCTGGAAGAGTTAGATATGGTTCGAACGCAACTTTTTTGGATAAGTCAGGGAATTCGCCGGCGACCTCTACCGCCCCGCCCCAATACCACTGTCCCACAGTGGTGAATTTGGGTGAGCGTGGCCGCGGCCGCGGGCAAAACAATTCGGTGTCCACCAGCGGATAGAATGTTTTCCAGGCGACTGCTGATTTTGGCAACAGACAATCGTCACCATGCACATTCAGTCCAATCGTCCAAAATTCGTGGTGGTATGACTGCCCCACTTCCATCCTGGTCATCCAATACAAAATTTCACTCGGGTCGAGATCGCAAAAGATGCGTCGCTCAAATTTCATCAGCAGCGGAGGATGAATCGAATATGCCAGATTGAGCACAACGTTGGGTCCACCGAGGCGGTCGAGCAGCTCGCGTTTGGAAACCCCAATACACTGCAGCGAGTCCAGATCATGCGTGTCTGCTGCCGGATTCTGGTACAGCAAACAATACCGCGCGGCCAATCCATGCGCCCGCAATTGTCTCTGAAAATTCCTGATCTTTGCCTGGTCAGCCAGCACATCATCCGTCCCAGGCAACAGCTCCAGCCAAACCGCGTCTAAGTTCAGTCGGCGCAATCCGAGCATCCATTGCAACGGAACTGAAAAATTTCCGCCGCCTTCGAGATATTTCGCTGCAAACCCGCATCCGACGAAAACAGTCACCCGAGCAGAATCCTCATTCTGCCCGGGTGCTCAAGACTGAAACTTGGCGATCTTAGAAGATCTTGCCGTGTGGCAGATGCGGTTGGCCATGGTGCCCATGACCGGTGCAGAATCCGCCGTTCGGGATTGGGACGATTGAACCGAGGAACTGCGGTTGCTGGCGCGCGTTCAGTGCCTGTTCCAGAGCGTAGCCGAATCCAATCAACTGCGGTTCATGCAGGAACGTACTATACATCAGCATGCCTGCCGGCCTGCCACTATCCCTGATGCCAACCGGCAGCGACAGGTTTGGATAACCCGCGACGGCGGGCCCTGTCGAATTGGTTAAATGCGGCGCCACAATTGCATCGACACCCGAGTTGATCACGCTGTCAATACCCGAACGCGCCGCGGTGCGGGCATGCGTTCGCGCGGCGATGTAGGCTGGATCATTTGGATAACCCGGGAACATTTCTGAAGCCAGGAATACATCCTGATCGTAGTACGGCATTTCCTGCGCACAATGTGCGCTATTAAAGGCGATAAGGTCCGCCAATGTGCGCATGCTTGTGTGGGTAAGCGTGGCGAGATAATCCGCGATTTGAGCCCTGAATTCATAGAAGAGTGCCAGAGACTCGTCGCTGGTATAAGCGAACACGTCGCCCGTATCGACGTCAACCACAGTCGCACCGAGACTTTCCATCACGTCCAGCGCGTTTTCCGCAAACGCGACGGTCAACTCGTCGCCAGGAATACCGCTGCCGTAATAGCTATAGTCGAAAAAGCGCACATCGCGTCCAATCACGGCGCCCTGGAGTGCGTTAGGATTGAGGAATTGCGTGTAATCGCTGGGCAACTGGTGTCCAAGCACTTCACCAAACGGCGACTGCAATACTCCAAGCAGGATCGCGACATCGGTCACACTGCGCGCCATTGGACCAGCTGTGTCTTGTTCGTGAGAGATCGGAACAATTCCTTCTTGCGAAACAAGGCCAAGCGTCGGCTTTAGACCGACGATGTTTTCAACAGCCGACGGTCCTGTGATCGATCCATCGGTCTCGGTGCCAATCGCCGCCGCGCATAGATTCGCCGCAGCGCCGTTAGCCGAACCGGCACTCGATCCCCACGATGTGTAGCTAAGATCGTATGCGTTCTTGGTGTCGCCACCGCGCGCGCTCCAACCGACCGCCAAAGGGTAGGTTTCGGCCTCATCGTCCCGGAAGTTCGCCCATTCGCCAAGGTTCGCTTTGCCAAGGATGATCGCACCGGCGGCGCGCAAGTGTTGAATAATCACTGCATCAGCCGGCACCTGGCTGCCGTAAAGAGCGAGTGAACCAGCCGTGGTCTGCATTTGGTCGTCGGTCGCAATGTTATCCTTCACTAAAAGCGGAATTCCGTGAAGCGGACCGCGCACTGTTCCCCTGCGGCGTTCGATATCGAGCTGAGTGGCAATTGCCATCGCATTCGGGTTTAACTCGATCACTGAATGGATCAGCGGATTCAGCGATTGGATGCGACGAATGTAACCGTGCGTCAATTCCCGGCTGTTCAGGTGACCGGCCGCCATTGCAGTCTGAAGTTCCGGAATACTTTTTTCAACGAAATCAAAGCCGCCGGCCGCAAAAGCAGAATGCCGAAAAAAGGATGTCATCCCTCCGCTTAAAAGCGCCGCACTGCTGAGCGCCGTTGTGCCGAGAAATTTTCGACGAGTAACGATTCCGTTGAGATCGGAACGATCAGAATTTTTATACATGTTGTTCTCCCGTTAGGCTGTTTCCCGAATGATTGTGGTTGTGAAGTTGGCCGGCGAAACATAATCCGCCGGCCCTCGATCCTATTTAAATCCGGTTCGCGTAGTCAAGCTTATAAAGACGCGCTGAAACAAAATTTGTAATTGGATGCCGCTTGTCGGACGCGGCACTACATGCGCATCACTGCGGCGGCCAAAAAGACTGACTCCGATGCTCTCAGCCGTTCGATTCAGTACAGCGCGCCTGAGTTGACGCTGGCTGCCTTCTCCGCAAATTAACTGCCTCTCTCGGGCGCCCGTAGCTCAACTGGATAGAGCATCTGACTACGGATCAGAAGGTTAGTGGTTCGAATCCTCTCGGGCGCGCTTTTTGTTACCTGCCTGTGATCTTGACCCAAGCGGGTCACTGAAAATACGGCCGGGCTTGGACGTATTTTTTGTCGCCGATGCCGCTCACCCGCTTCAAATCATCAGCGCTTCGGAACGGTCGCGCGGCGATGATGCGGCCTGCTATGACGTGCCCAATTCCTGGCACTCTCGTTAGTTCCTTTTCTGTCGCGGTGTTAATGTCGATGTTTCCGAGCGGGAGCTTCTCTTTCGGGTGCGATCCGTTGTTCACTCCGACTGGATCGCTGCGCGTCATTGTGGCGGCTGATTTCGCAAGTGGAAGAAAAACAGCGGACGAATCCGGAGGCGGCCGGCGTGACCGGGTGTTCCCATCGGTAAAAAAAGAACTGAACATCGCTGGCGTTTGTGGATGCGCATTCAAACGGCCCGCGTCAATACCCCATCCTCCGATTTTGTCTTGTTTCGCTGCGTCCTCAAATTGCTGAAGTTTTCCGCTTTCGGCTCGCGAACTCGTTAGGCCAGGCGGCGCGACTTTGAATCCGTAGGATCGAGCTAATCCATGCCGTACCAGTTGCTCGCCCAAATCACCTTCTTTGGTTTCAACGAAAGCGTAAAAACGTTCGAGCCTGCTCTGACCCATCGCATCCGACATGTGGGTAAAAGCAGTGAAGGGTTGGGACAGTTTCTGCTGCGTAAAATCTTTCGCTGCTCGTCCTACTTCGATCGCTTGTGGCACGGTGATGTTGAAATATTTCGCCTGTTCAATGAGCCGGCGCGGCGTCATTTCATCTGTCTCCGGCGCGTCAACAAAATAGAGGCGAAAAAGGTATTCCTTTTTGCCGGCACTCACATGAAAGCTGTCGCCGTCGTTGGCTGGATTGGGGATCAGCCGGCAATCTTTCAACACAATCCAGCCCCTCGATTGATCTCGTGCATCAAGATTACCCAACGCGCTCCAAACAACGACAGCGACGAGGGCGCTCACGCCCCCTTGCGAGAGGATCGAACAGCGATGAATCAAGCAGGTACCTCGAATTGGCTCATGATCTTGAACATAGAACGATCTTCGCTCAAGCCATTTTGAGCCGCGCCAATTGCACTGCGTATGCAGCGATCAGCGCCCCTAACACGCTGCCGGCGATCACGTCACTGACGAAGTGGTAATTCATTGCCACAAGGCTCACCAGCATGGGAACGGAAAGCACCGTTACCACGACTCGCGTGCCAGGCATCGCGATCATCCACACTCCGGCGAACCCCAGGATCCTGCAGGCATGTCCCGAGGGAAAGCTGCCGACGTCATCACCTCGTTGAAACGGATGAAACCCGTATGTGCCCGTGCCGATCAAAGATGGATTGTCATGCGTCCAGGTCTCAGGCCAATAGCGGCCAAAAACGTCGCCTAACGAAATACGGAAAGTATCGGCAACGATCAAACTGATACAGGCCACGAACAGGACCTTCTGCCATCGCAAGAATGGACCCCACGCCCGCCTGACTATCAAAACGGTTAACGTCAGCGCCGACCAGTTCTGTACTTCCGGAGGTGGATAGGTAAGCCAGCGAAAAATTTTAATGCCGTTGATGTGATGATCGCAAACAAAAAACGCGACCGCCCGATCGACCCAGAAGTAACAGATGACCACCGCAAGGATGCACGAACCCGTTGCAATAACACTGCGGTGCAACAGCGTGCGATACCCCTGGTTCGAAGTCATTCTGGCGGTAATTCGAATTGGCTCATCAGTTTAAACGTCTCGTAACGCGTTGTGATTTCTTCGATGGAGAGAGTGCGCAAACGTTCCAGACTGAATGCTTCAACACAGAAACTGGCCAGCACACTGCCGTAGATCATTGCCCTGCGCAGATCGTTGAATTGCACTTTTTTTACCGTGCCGGCCAGATACCCGGCCATGCCGCCGGCGAACGTATCGCCTGCCCCTGTCGGGTCGTGGATATCTTCCAGAGGATAGGCGCCGCAACTGAAGAAGCGATCGCCTTCTCCGAAAAGCAATGCTCCGTGTTCTCCTTTTTTGATGGCAACGTGAGCCGGCCCCATCTTCTGAATACACCTTCCAGCTTTGATGAGACTTGTTTGCCGGGTCATTTCGCGCGCTTCACTGTCGTTCAGGATTAACAGGTCAACGCGCCGAAGCAGGGCATCGAGATCCGGCCTTGTTGTCTGGATCCAAAGATCCATGGTGTCAGCAATAACAAAACGCGGGCGCTCCATTCGATCGAGCACATGCGTTTGCAACGATGGCGCGATATTAGCCAGCAAAACGAAATCGGTTTCCCGATACGTCTCCGGCAATTCTGGTTTGAACTCTTCGAACACATTGAGATCGATCGAGCGTGTCTGCCGCGTGTTCAGGTCCCACGAGTATTCACCCGACCAACGGAAAGTTTTTCCAGTCACTCGCTGGACGCCTTGCGTATCGATTTTTCGCGATTTCCAAAAATCGAATTCCGAGTTCGGAAAATCATCGCCGACGATGCCGACGAGCCGAACCGGCGAAAAAAAGCTTGCCGCTAGTGCGGCATAGGAAGCCGAACCGCCTAACAATTCCGAGTGTTCTTCAACCGGCGTCTTAACCGTGTCGATTGCAATGGAGCCAACAACGAGGACAGACATCAGAAGGACCTCAAATCGATGGAACGTTGAAGCGTTGAAGCGCGCACCCATGTAACGATATAACCATGTAACGAATTACGACTTCATTCACCCGAGCATATCTGTGGCGCAGCGGGCATAATCAACAATGCTGTGCGCCTTGAGCAACGCGGAAACCATGACCACCCGTTTCGCGCCGGCGTCAATCACGCTTTGCAAATTGTCGATATTGATTCCCCCAATGCAGAAAATCGGAAGGTTCAGCTCTGCGTGAACACGCCTGATATGTTCAAGGCCAATCGGCGTGTAATCGGGTTTTGTGGGAGTGGCAAAGATCGGGCCAAAGCCGATGTAGTCCGCGCCTTCGCCCTGAGCGGCGCGCGCCTGCTCCAGGCTGTGCGTTGATTTTCCGATCAAGATTGGGCGCGCTGCTTTCTGCCGTGCCAGTGAAACATTGTCGTCGTCCTGACCGACATGGACACCGTCAACTGGTACGCGCCTGGCAATCTCAGCGTGATCGTTCACGATCAGTGGCGTGGAAGAGGTTGCCGTCAGTTCGTGTAATTCAGCTGAAAGCTGAATGAGTTCGGTGATTGATGTGTTTTTTCCCCGTAGCTGAATCAGATCGACGCCGCCTTCAATCATTTCCCTGGTGATCTGAGCAGCATCGCCGGCTTTCACATAGCCAAGGTCGAGTATGCCATAAAGGCGGCAGTCGTGTAGCGATGGCATTGCTCAAGGGATGACGGCTTCCCAGGCGTCGAACACTTCCCTTCGATGGTTTGGAAGCCACGGCTCCTTCATTTGTTTACTCATGCAATCGAAGCGGTCGAGTGCTCAAGTTGAGCTTGCCCGCTGAAATCAGGCGATCGATCAAACCAGTGTCGTAATGTCCGTCACGGAAATCACCATCCCGCATCATTGCGGCGTGAAACGGGACCGTGGTTTTGATCCCGGTGATATAGTACTCGTCCAGAGCGCGTCGCATTCGATCGATCGCATTGATCCTTGTGGAACCAATTGTGATTATTTTTGCAATCAACGAATCGTAATAAGGTGGCACGGTATAGCCGGTATAAGCGTGTGAGTCGATGCGAACGCCGCGGCCGCCTGGAGCATAATAAAAATCGATCCGGCCGGGCGTGGGCTGAAAGTTGTTGGCAGGATCCTCCGCATTGATACGGCATTGGATCGCGTGCAGTCGCGGTACTGCTCGTGCGATATGCGGCGACAGCGGGTGCCCCGCGGCAATGCGGATCTGCTCCTTGACGAGGTCGCATCCATAAACTTCCTCCGTAACAGTGTGCTCCACCTGGATGCGTGTGTTCATTTCCATGAAGTAAAAGCGCTTGTCCTGGTCGACTAGGAATTCGATCGTCCCAGCGTTCTCGTAGCCGACTGACTTCGCCAGTTTCACGGCAGCATTTCCCATTTTCTTGCGAAGACCAGGTGTCATCACGGCCGAGGGGCATTCTTCAATCACCTTTTGGTTACGCCGTTGAATAGAGCAATCGCGTTCGCCCAGATGGACGATGTGGCCGCGGCTATCGGCCATGATTTGAAATTCTATGTGGCGCGGGTTGACGA
>JAICUQ010000053.1 GCA_025935755.1 Chthoniobacterales bacterium
AACTGGGAAAGAAAATTGGCGCTGAAAAAGTTTTTTTAACCATCGAATCAGCGGTGGAATCAATTCAGCTACGCGAGTCGAATCCGCTCAAAGCGGAGAATAAAGCTTTTAAACGCGATTTACTTTAGGTGGCGCGTGTCCCGCGGCCACGCGGCCCCTGAGTGCCGGCGTCCACAGGAGTGATCGGCAACCTGACGATTCGCGGGGGCAGGCGGCCGCATCTACACTCTTTCGGCCATCGTTCATCAACGGTGGCGTTTTTTGTATTGAGAAGCCCATGCGCGAGCCGCTTGCAATGGATCGCTGTGTTCCTGACGTTCGATCCACGCTTTGAGTCCCTCTTCATTGACCGGCAGTTCGAGAACACGAGGCGCACCGAACAATTTCCCAAACGTCTCCATTACCTGCGTTGTAGTTGAGAAAACGATCTCGTCGAGAGCTTCAGGTTTTCCTTGCGACGCGTAGGCATTGAAGTCGACCCAGTTTCCATCGGGGCGTAGCACGAACATTCGTGTTTTTGGAACAACATCCTTCGGAGAAACGCCCGTTTGCGTCACCAGGTACGGTCCGCGTTCCCCACTCGAACCCAGATTTAAAATGTGGGCATCCCGATAATTATTAGTAATCGTGTGCATTTAATAAACTGATTTGAGAACTCTCTCCCGCTGTATAAGACAAATTTTCGTTTTACCAATTTCCGACGGTAGCAATCCACTCCTGGCAATGACAATGATCGTGCAAGTCCTGGTATGTCAGCGAAGCCGGCGAGTGATAAGCTGTCACGCCACGGCGTGCAATTTCTCGCTCGATGGCTTCCTTTTCCTGGAGGTCGGCGCTGACGTTATCATACGCGTTACTTTGCACTGGTTGCTTGTCCCAACTCACGCGCGTCTGGCTCAAGCAATACGTGAGTTCGTAACGACGCAGTTGCAGATCGGAAGTGGATACATGTTGAAGTTCATTGCGTGTCGAACAGCAGCCTGCCACAAGAAGCTCTGCTAGCATTAAGAGTAGTACCTGTTTCATACTTCTCCTTCTCTTCACGGTTGCACTATCCGGTGCAGACATAAAAAGCCTAACGAGTAGGAATCGTTTGCATTAGCAATTTCTCCCGGTTATTTGCCATTCTAAATCTGCCGTGGCGCCCCGCCGAAAAGGGTTGAGATCATTTTCCCGGCGCACCAGTTCCGGCGAAATCACCACCTAACGCCAGGTATAAGTTTACGCGTTCGCGCAGACGAGACGCGCGGATCTGTGTGAGTTGAACTTTCGCGGCGAGGTTTTCTCCAGTGAGACGCAAAACGGTAAACATATCGACCTGGCCTTGCTCCATCTGTTGTCTGCCGAACTTGATCGAATCACCGCTACTGGAAACTGCGGTGCCCAGAGCGCCTTCGCGCATACGCAGGTAGTAGTCGTTAGCCAGGGCATTTTCTACATCTTCAAACGCGCGTAACGCATGACCCACGTAACTGGCGGCTGCCGCCTTTTGCTCGGCAGTGCGAAGATCCTGTGCAGCTTGCAGTTCGCCGCCAAAGAAAATCGGCTGAGTAATCCCGCCGGCGAAGGTCCAGACGAGCGCATTCAGGGAGCCAACGGAATCGAGGTCAGCGGTTCCGAGTCCGCTAGTTGCGCTAAGCACAAAGCGCGGCAGGCGGGCGGTGCGCGCTTCGTTTACCCGGTGAAATGCGGCGGCGAAACGGCGTTCGCTCGCGATGAGGTCGGGCCGGCGTTCGAGAATCTGCGCAGGCAAACCGGCCGGCACAGCTCTCGGTTGACTTGGGAACGAACGACGCACGTCAAATCTGCCTGCCGGATAATGGCTGGTGACAACTTCGATCGCCCGGATCGTTTGCGCTCGTACTTGTTGCGCTGTGTAAAGCGCATCTTCTGCGCTGGCGGTGCGCGATTTGATTTGCGACACGTCAAAGTCACTGGCGAAGCCGTGCTGTTTTTGGATGTCGGTGAGCTTTGAGTACTCCTGGTAGATATTCAGTGTTTCCTGCGCGTTCGCTTCCTGTTGTGCGGCCTCGATCGTGGTGAAGTACGCGCGAGCCACAGCAGCCGCGAGCGATTGCCGGGCAAATTCATAGTCGGCTTCCAACGCAAGGCTTTCCGCCTTTGCTGCAGCTTTTTTCGAACGGATGCGGCCCCACACATCAGCCTCCCACGCCGCACCGGCAGCGATGCCGTACACCCAACGCTTTGATGTGTCCTCAGTGCTGGTGTCGAGACCCGTGCCGCCGGAGTTCTCGACTCCCGAGCCTCCGAAATCCGGCGGGTTAATGTCGCGGCCGATGTCACCACTAAGATGCTGTCCCTGCCGCTCACCGAGTCCCTTCATCGCGATGCGTGGATAGAGGGAGGATGCAGCGATGCGCACTGCAGCGCGCGACGCTTCGACGCGCGCAGCGGCGGCTTTGAGGTCGGGATTTCGCTCGACAGCATCCGCGACGAGCGCATTCAGCTCAGGGTCGTGGAAGCTCAGAATCCAATTCGGCACGACAGTGCCGCTGCGATGCGGGCCTGCCCAGTGAGACGGGATTTGCGCGCGGGCCGATTCGGGCATGATCTCTTCGCCGACGGGTGCCTGCCTGATCGCGCAACCAGCAAACATGAGGCAAGCTGCGGTCGCTACGGAAACTCGGCTATTCATTTCGGCGCTCGCTTAACGAGTAACTGTGTGGTGTCGATTGAAGCTTTTCATTAACACCCTGCTTTAGCGGGGTGTTAACGGCGTCTGAGCCAGCCCCAAGCGCTTCAGCGTTTTTTTGTAGCGGAGCAGGTAAACCGATAAAGCCGTTGTGACCGTACACTTGCCCATGCACCTCGCTGAAGCGAGGTGTTAACGAAATAGAATATGGTGCAGCAACGCTCAACACTTTCCTTAATGTAGCTTCCAAACAAACCAGTCGAGCTTCGCCGAGACGCGGAGGAACACTTTGCGAACGATGTGGATCATCTTGCCTTGTGCCGTGTAAATGGCGCCGCCGCCACGGGCGCCCGCAGCGAGAAAAAGCTGGCGGTCCTTAGGCGCAAGAACCAGGCGCACCGCGATGCGCTGTTCCGGTGCAGTAACCGGCAGTGTATTTTGCAGGTTCCCGCTGATCGGCATCTGCCCTTGTGCCGTTGCCCATAGAATCGAGTCGACCACGCACTTAATGATGCGGCCTGGATATTGCATCATGTAGATTTCCGCCTCGTCGCCTGCTTCGACATAACGCAATTCATTCTGGCGGAAAAAAGCGAGCAACCACGGCTCGTCCTCCTCGATGAAGCTCATAACCGGCATGGTTGCAAACTGTGTCGCACGCACCCCCGGCCGCAGCGCTAGATTGGCGACGCGACCATTGGCGGGCGCGACGTACGTCGTACCCTCGAGATCAAATCTCGCGTTGATTAAGTCGTTTTCCGACTTGGCTATCTGCGCTTTGGCCTGCGATTCTGTCGCGTCGGCTGCGAGGAACTCGCTTTGGAGATTGCCAAGATCGCTTTGCGCCTGCTCAAGATCCGCCCGCTTGCCCGCTCCCGCTGTAGCCAGGGCAGTAAATTGTTCGACGCGCTTTTTTGCCAGATCGATCCGCGGGGTCAGAGAGGCTTTTTTGTTTGTGGCGTTGTTCAGTTGATCTTTCGCTCCCTGCAGTGTGGCTTGAGCAGCTTTTTCCGCGGCTTCGAATGGCACCGGGTCAATCTTGAACAGCACGTCGCCTTTTTTGATGGGCCGGTTTGGTTCAATCGGAACTTCCGTCACCTGACCGGTCACACGCGGCACAATCGGGATTACATAATTTTGCGCCCGCACGTCGGACGATGACGGCGCGCAGATGTTCATGAACAAAATCAAAATCGTCAGCGCGATGACCGGAATGGTGACGACGATGACCTGGCTGGTGATGTTCCAGGGAAGCAACTTGAACTTGAAAAAGATCAGCCAGACGATGACCGAGTAGATGATCAGGAGAATGAGTTCCATTACGCCTTAACTCACTCCGCTGCGTTTCGCTTCGAGTTCCGCAATTCGAGTTCGGAGTTTTTCGATTTCTTTGTCCTCCTCCGTCACCTCGTGGCCAACGTGGCTGAGCGATTCGTCCACATCGGTACCGTAAGCCATTTTGTGCAGGACCGGCTTGGTGTAAGCCCAAAGCCACGCAATTGGCCAGAGCAGCCCGCCAAAGCACAGCGAGAGCAGGCACAGGCATTGAATCGCTTTCGTCTGTGGATGTTTTCTCTTATGGGCAATTTTTTCCGGCAGAATGTGAACAAGCCAGAAAGCGGCGATGCCAATAATGGGCGCAACGATGAGCACGACCCAGGAGATGCCGTTGGCGATGGAGTCGAGCGTTTCTCCGTGGAAAAGCGAGGCATGAGCCTGAGTTGGCAACGCCATTACGGCAAACGCGCTCAACGCAGCGACCCACCCGCAGTAAACGCGTGGCGCCATTGCGATGGCCTGAATCCTTACATTTTTCGCTTCACGCTTCATTCTCTTTGATCCGCTCTATAAGATGCCGATTTCGTTTTGTCGAGACTCGAAGCGCCAAGCTCATTCCCCGTTTCTACTCGGCGACCAATTTGGTTGGAAGCGGTCCGGTTGCGTATTGGACTTTAGACCTACGTCGGTAAAGCAGATCTCTACTCGATGTCGATCTCACGCACTCGCTTTTGCTGGCGAATGATCTCGACCTGATGGCGTAGCTTGTCCGCGAATCCAACGCTCGACGGAACAGCTTCGATCAGAACAATCGGCGAAGACACGTCTGTCGTGGTCATCTGGACATTCTCAATGCCGACCAGTCGTGAGAAAAACGGTTGCCGGGTTTCGATGTCTTTTACCCGATACAATTCGAGCGTCTCGGTGACTTTCGTAAACACGCCTGAAGTAATTTTTAAGCGCTGAGTCGTTAGCTCGAACACTTTGCATTTCGTTTTGAAATAATAAATCAGCGCGAAAACGATTGGTACGATGAGCCAGCAAAGAAGCCCGCATAAGACATAGACACCAAAGTTTTTCCACTGCGAGGATGTGCCGCGCCACACAATCTCTTCCTGCGGCAATGAGTTGGTCTCGTTCATCGGATGTCCTTAGTAATGAGCTCCGTTCACAGCAAGGCGGGCTAAAAGGGCGCGTCCACAATGGCGAGCGCTATTAGCTCAACAATTTCTTTTTCGCCGCCGCCAACTCCTTGAGTTTCGATTCGTCCACCTCTGGATAAGCAAGATCGAGTGAGTCGAGAGTTTCGATGACTGCCGACGCGACGATGACGCGCGTAAACCATTTGTTATCCGCTGGCACGACATACCAGGGCGCGTACTTCGTTGAGGTTTCCTGGATCATCTCTTCGTACGCTTTCATGTAATCATCCCAATAGTCACGTTCACTGGCGTCATTGGACGAGAATTTCCAGTTTTTCAGCGGATCGTCGATTCGATCGAGGAACCTTTGCTTCTGTTCTTTCTTTGAAACGTGAAGAAAAAATTTGCGGACGATGATCCCGTTTCTGGCGAGATATTGCTCGAAGTTACGCATGTCTTCGAAGCGCCCTTCCCAGATGTTTTTTCCGATTAGTTCGGGAGGCAATTTTTGTTTTGCCAGGAATGCGGGATGCACGCGGACCACCAGCACTTCTTCGTAATAGCTGCGATTAAAGATTCCGATGTGACCGCGGTTCGGCAGGCATTTCATGCAGCGCCAGAGGTAATCATGATCCAGATCGTCTGCCGACGGTGATTTGAAAGAGTACACCTGACAGCCTTGCGGATTGATGCCGGACATCACGTGTTTGATCGCTCCATCCTTCCCCGCGGCATCCATCGCTTGAAAGATCAACAACACGGCCCACTTATCCTGTGCGTAGAGTTTGTCCTGCAACTGGGCCAACGCTTCGACGCCGGAAGCCAATGCTTCTTTCGACCGAGCCTTGTCTGCCTTGGTGAAATCAAGGGTGTCATCTGGATCCACATCCTTGAGACGAAAATTCTTCCCTTTGCTGATGCGAAACGGTTCGGAGAGTTCGCGGGCTCTTTTGATGATCTCTTTTGTTTTCATAAAATGCTCACTTCTTTGGGTGGTTTGATGACTTGATCACTTATTGCCAGCAGGCGGCAGAAGATATAGAGCCGTTGCGAATATCAGATAAACCATAATCGCCAGCACGCCAACGAACCACGTGGATCGTCCGGATGTGGTCACCAGAGAGGCGGTCAGCGTCGCGAACAGAATCATTGCCACTGCTCCCGGCCAGAAATTCAAATCCATCGGCGCGGGGCCAATCAGATAGCTGAGCAGCACCAGAACTGGAGCAACGAACAGAGCGATTTGTGCGGCGCTCCCCAGTGCAATGCCCACGCTCAAATCCAGACGGTTTTTGCGCGCGCCGGAGAATGCCGCCGCCATTTCGGCAGCAGCTCCCACCAACGCTACGATGATGAAACCGACGAATGCAGGACTCATTCCGAAGGAAGTGGCCGCGTACTGAACTGATCCAACGAAGACTTCGCTAACGAATGCCACCAATATCGTCACCACTGCGAGCGTCACCAGTGCCAAACCGATCGGCCACGTCGCTTCATGTTCCTCAGTACTGCTGGCGAACAATTCACGGTGCGTATTGAGTGAAAACCAAAGGCCAAGCCCGTATGCCAGCAAAAGCAAAAATGAAAGCGCCAGGCTCAACTCCTGGTTCGAACCATTTGAGCCCGACGAATCGCGCGCTGCGACAGCGGAAGGAATCAGAAGCCCAACAGTGGCCAGAAAAAGCAAGCCGGCCTGAAATCGCGCCGCGACCCGGTTGAATTCCTGGACATGATATTTCAGGCCGCCGATCAGGAAGGAGGCGCCAAGCATGAATAACGAATTCGTGACGATCGCGCCGGCGACCGATGCCTTTACCAATGTGTATTGACCTGCCTGCAAAGCGGCAATCGCGATGACCAGCTCTGTTAGATTTCCCAGCGTGGCGTTCAGCAGGCCGCCGACCGAATCGCCTGTCTTTGCCGCGACCGATTCCGTGGCGTGACTTAGCAAAACAGCCAGCGGCAAAATCGCGAGCACCGAAAGGACGAAGTGCAGCGTGTGCGCTTCGTGATTCAATTTTTCTGCCGCTAACGCGATCGGCACAAAGACCAGCAGCCAAAGCAGCGGGTTTCGGCGGATCTCCTGAAGGAGCAGCTTCATGACATATGTTCAGTTTGCTGAAACGCTCGCGATCACTGAATAGGACTAAAGTCCCATGGCTCCGGGGGATGAGTTTGGTCAATTGCAGACTCGTTTCGGAATCACAGGCCTTTCCCGGTTCGGCGCCCGGTGTTATAAACTTGTGCAACTAACGATACGAACGCCATGAGTTGGGTCACCGTCATCTGGTGGATGAGTGCCGGAGCGTGCCTGACGCTGGCATTTCTCCAGTTCGTTGTGTGGTGGAGAAACCGGGCGGCGCAAGCAAATCTCGCGTTCTCGATTCTGGCAGTCGCCGTTGCGGCATTCGCAGCGCTGGAGTTGGCGTTGATGCAGGCTGAAACGCCCGAACAACTCGGTACGGTGGCACGCTGGATTCACGTTCCGGCCTGGGTGATTGTCGCGTCGCTCGTTGCATTTGTGCGCCTTTATTTGGGGGCCGGTCGACGGTGGCTTGCATGGACCGTGATCGGAGCGCGCACGTTGTCGCTAATCCTCAATTTCGTTTTCTCACCGAATATCAATTATCGCCAGATCACTCCTCTTCGTCACATCTCTTTTCTCGGAGAATCCGTTTCGATTCCTACCGGTGTCCCTAATCCCTGGATGCTCGTCGCCCAATCCAGTTTGCTGCTCCTGGTGATCTTCGTGATCGATGCGGCAATCAGCGTCTGGCGAAGAGGCGACCGGCGGCGGGCTGTGATGGTGGGGGGCAGCATTGTATTCTTCGCTGTCACAGCGAGCGCGCAATCCCTGGCAGTAACGTGGCAAATTATCTCGATGCCCCTGACGGTGAGCTTGTTTTTTCAAGGGCTGGTAGCGGTGGTGGCCTGGGAATTGAGCTACGATGTAGTTCGCGCAGCGTCACTCGCGCGCCGGTTGCAAGCGAGTGAAGCAGGCCTTCGCGAATTCGAGGAACGCGTCACCCTCGCCGCCGACGCCGCGCGACTTGGGGTCTGGGAATTCGATACCGACACATCGCGGCTGTGGGTATCAGACAAAGTACGCGAGCTGTTTCAATTCCCGAGAGAAATTGAGATTAGTTACCATGAGTTCCAGCAGCGTGTGCATCCAGATGATCGCGTCGCGCGTGATCAGGTGGCGCAGAACGCAATTCAAAATCAAACCGATTACGAGATAGAGTACCGTGTCGTTCTGCCGGATGGCAAGGTTCGCTGGATGGCGGGGCGCGGTCGTTGCCTGCCTGCAGGGGATGGCAAGTCAACGCGGCTTCTCGGCGTCACGATGGATATCACTAAGAGGAAACAGGCTGAGGAGCTCTTTGAATTAGCGACGGAAGCTTCGCCAAGCGGCACACTGCTGGCCGACGATCAAGGGCGCATCGTCCTGGTGAATGCGCATGTCGAAGAACTGTTCGGTTACAGGCGTGACGAGCTCATCGGCAAGACCGTTGAGTTTTTGCTGCCGGAGCGATTCGGAGCGTCACATGGGATTGACCGCTCCAACTTCTTCGGCGCGCCGGAAGCGCGCGCCATGGGCGAAGGTCGGGAATTATTCGGACGTCGCAAGGACGGCAGCGAGTTTCCTGTCGAGATTGGTTTGAATCCGATCCAGACGCCACATGGCCTTGTTGTTCTCGCCAGTATCGTGGACATCTCCGAGCGCCTGGCGGCGGAAGAGGTAGCCCGGCGAAGCCGGCAGCAGGTCGAGCTGCTGAGCCGGGTCAGCTTGTTAGGCGAAATGACTGCTTCTCTTGCGCACGAATTGAACCAACCGTTGGCTGCAATCGTGAACAACGCCACTGCCGCGACACAATATCTCGAACAGGGAAGACTCGATGCGGAACAACTAAGGGAGATTCTTGCTGACGTGGTCGAAGATGCGCGCCGCGCCCGTGACATTATGGCGAACGTGCGAAGTGCGATCAAGAAGGGCGCTGCGATTCGTGGACGGATAAATTTGAATGACGTCGTGAAAGCGATCACGCACATGATTCAGCCGGATGCCATTGCCCATGTTTGCAAGATTAGAACGTTCCTCGCACCACAGCTGCCATTGATTGAAGGCGATCCCATTCAAATTCAGCAGGCTGTGACCAATCTGGTGCGCAATGCGTTGGACGCGATGCGCGATGCGCCGGCCAGTCGCCGCATTGTGGAGATTGCCACCCACTACAACGGCGACGGCGCTATCGGCGTTGCCGTGCGCGACTTTGGCGCCGGAATTTCCGAGATAACTCGTCAGCGGCTTTTCGAGCAATTCTTCACAACCAAGGAAGACGGTCTTGGAATGGGTCTTGCCATTGTTCGTTCGATCGTCGAGGCGCATGGCGGAACGATTACAGCCGATAATGCCGAAGGCGGCGGAGCGCGTTTTTATTTTCGGCTGCCGGTCACGGCGGAGGTGCTCGCATGATGAGTTCAGATGCGCTGGTGTTTGTCATCGACGATGACCAGTCGATGCGCAAAAGCCTTGCTCGGTTGTTAGACGCTGCCCATTACAAAACGGAGATGTTCACGTCTGCCTCCGATTTTCTGCTGCGTTCAGCCTGTGCGGGTCCTTCGTGCGTTATTGTTGATGTAAAGATGCCCGGACTGAACGGAATCGCTTTCCAGGAATTCTTAATCCAACACAGCCGGGACGAACAACTGATTTTCATCACTGCACATGGCGATATTCCGATGTGCGCAAAGGCGATGAAAGCGGGCGCCGTCGATTTTCTCCCAAAGCCATTCAAGCCTAACCAATTGTTGGAAAGCGTTGAACGCGCACTCGCTCGTTCGACCGAACAGCTCTTTCGCGCATCGGAACGGGACCACGCCCGCGCATTACTGCAACGACTAACGCCGCGTGAGTACGAAGTAATGGAGTTGGTGGCCACCGGATTGCTAAACAAACAAGTAGGTGGCGAGCTCGGGATGGCCGAGAAAACAGTGAAAACTCATCGCGCGCACATGATGCAGAAGCTCAGGATAACATCAGTAGCCGAGCTAATGGTCATTTTGCAAAAAGCTGAAGTTACCCCACCGGTTAGACCGGGACTAAGGCCTGATTGCATCCCGTCTGCCTGACACACAAACATGCTCGGATGCGGTATGTTACTGCCGAACAGCCTTTCCGTTCCGCTCTGCCAGATCAGAACCGTTCACGTAACGAGATGCGATCTTCAATATACCAGGAAGTTCCACATGGTTTCGCTTAACAAAGAAACTGGGGCGGTGTTTCTGCTGGACGATGATCGCTCCGTCCTCAAAGCCACGAGCCGGCTCCTCGATTCGGTGGGTCGGCATGTTAACGCTTTTACGAGTGCAAGGACATTTTTAGAGTGCGCTGCAACGCATCAGCCCAATCTTGCCATCATAGACATCCTCATGCCTGAGATGAACGGGTTAGAGGTACAAACACGTCTGCGCCGGCTGTCCCCCTCGACCCACGTAATTGTACTAACTGCAAGAGATGATCCGTCGGTTCGTCGAATGGCGATGAATGCAGGTGCTTCCGCTTTCTTCATTAAGGGTGTCGAAAGCGACGAATTTCTAGCCGGAGTCAAGGCCACGGCAGATTCTATCAATTAGCTTGTATGTTTGCCCGAGTACGTCGGGAAATTCTCAACCACCTAAGCCCAACGGCGTAAGTCTCATAGATTTGACGCCGCATTTGCTGCGCGACCACCGGGGTAGGATATAGCCTTACACACGGAAATTATTAAGTTGACGCTAGCATGCTTCTCCGTAAGGGGAGCCTGACAACAAAGGGAAACATGAAAAAACTACTATTCTACACTATTGCGTTAACAGGGCTTGTTGCCGCCTCTCTTCGAGCCGGGCCGGCTGTCGAATACAAACAAATCACGCAGCCGCCCCCGCTGGTTTACGGAACTGGCTTTTATGGAGGGCTCGACGCAGGCGCGAACATTTTTCAAAATCGCGGCGACGATCGCACCTTTACGGATGATAACCCGAATTCGCCTTTTTTCGGATCTACTCTCGACGTCAACCCGAAGAATGATGTCGGTTTTTTTGGTGGTCTCAAACTCGGTTATGTGTTTGGCACAGGCGTGATTCGGCCAACCATTGAAGGAGACTTCTTTTATAATGGCTTCAGAGGCGGGGCTGATTTCACCCTGAATGAGGCGTTCACGCCCTGTCCGAGTTGCCCAACCGAGCTTTCAGTTCACCAGCGTGACGCGACCAGTTGGATTAACACCGGCGCGTTCATGGGCAACTTCATTTTGCGACTGGCACCTGGCGAGGGGCGGTTCCAGCCGTATGCCGGCGCCGGGGTTGGCGTTTACTACGCCGAATCTGCTGGTGCCGAAGTACGGGATCCCTTAACGGGCGCTGTACCTATTAGTACTGGCGGCGGGCGAAATCATGCCGACCTGGCCTGGCAGGTGGTTGCCGGTTCAGACTACTTCTTCACGCATAATATCAGTGCCTTTATTGAATATAGGTTTCTCGACTACACGAGCACACAGATCGATACCAACCAGGACCGCGATCTCAAACAGCACTTGTTAGGGGCCGGTGTGCGATTCTTTTTTCACTGATTAACAGGCCCACCTTCTTTAAGTTAACTCGATCGGCCTCCCTTCATCGGGAGGCCGATTTTTTTCGATCGAATGTCTGTTTATGCCGACGTTCCTCACCTTTTGCGGAGCGTTTGGTCTTTTGCTTCTCCTCGGTTTAACGATTCAACGGTTCAACGATGACGTCGCGGCAGCCATGGCCCGAAAGTCCTATAGACGGGTTGCGGCAGTTACAAGAAAATCGACGCCTTTAGATGAAAACCAGGTTTTTCTTGTTTGGATTCACAGTATCCGCGCTGGTCAGTTCTATCACCGCCGGCACGCTGGAACTCGCGCCCAAAGAGACCGCGCCGCTGAGCATCACTCAAACTGAGCCATGGCAATTCACCATCGCCGTCCCGGGTTTGATGCCGAGCATCGACGGCACAATCGGTGTACGCGGCCGGAACGCGAACATAGACATCGGCCTCGACCAAATCCTGCAACATCTTGACATGATGTTCGCGATGCGAGGGGAGGCGCGGAAAGGCCCGTTCGGAATATATGCTGAAGTCTTTTACGTGGGTCTGTCGGACGACACACAAGTAGGCGGACTGATTAACAACGTCCACGAAGTGGTCAATCCGTATTTGATTGACTGGGGGGTCAGCTGGCGACTTATCAATCAGCCGCGTTGGTTTGTCGACTTCGCTGCCGGCTCGCACTACACAAATGTTTACGAACAGCTCGAACTACATTCTGACCCGCCGTTGATTCAGCAGACAAGCCAAAGATTCGTTACTAACATCAGTGACGATTTAGTTGCCAGGCTTAACAATGACATTTCTCATAGTGCGTTCATTACACAGCTAAAGGCAACCATCGATGCAGACATTACCAGCCAGATTGACAGACATAACTCGTTAGACCGCCACCAACGTAAACCGCGCATTCCAATCGCTCCGTTAGGTGGTCGCATTGAGGAAGATGTCGCCCGCGTGGTTCAGAATTTCATCCAGACAAAAGAAACAGCTTTGCGCGCGCGGGTAGATGCGCTTCGTCTGAAAGGGGCTGCACGCCGGGCCGCCGTTCGCCGAATCGTTAGTGCGACTGAGACGCGAATATCGAACCAGCTCGCGCTTACACTGAACACGAAGCTGGCGCAAGCCATATCGCGAGATGATGGCTGGTTCGACCCCTACGTCGGACTGCATACTCGTTACAACTTTAACAAAACGTTTTACACCGCCGTGCGCGGCGAGGTCGGAGGGTTTGGCGTCGGCGCCGACTTGATGTGGCAGGTCGAGGGCGTGCTGGGTATTAACGTCACCCGTTCCGTTTTCACCGAAATCGGTTATCGCGCTCTCGCCGCCGACTTCGAGAACGACAACTTTACTTTCGACACAGTCCTGCACGGCCCGCAAATCACGACCGGCGTTACCTTTTGAACGAGCTTGTTGGCAATGTCGCCGCGCGACTGTAGCCGTCGCCTTGCGGGGCGACGTATGACTTCTCGCTAAAACAAACACGGCCCTAAAGTCCTATAGACGAACCACACCGGACACGACAAGGTTTTCCGCTTTCGAACAAATGAATTGATTAACCAATCCCATGAAACCCATCAAATCCCGAATCCTATCACGCGTTCTAACCTGTGGCCTTCTAATTGCAGGCTCGCTACAAATTAGTCTAACCAGTCGAGCCGAATCCATTTCTTCCGACGAGGCACATTCGATTGGCGTCGATGCCTACATCTACTTTTATCCCTTTGTGACGATGGACATCACCCGCAAACAGTTGACCAACACTGAGCATGCGGAAGGCCTCGCCGCGCCAATGAATAGTTTCGCGAATATTCCGGCCTACCCGACGGCGGACATGAAAGCAGTCGTCCGCCCCAACTTTGACACGCTGTATTCGAGTGGCTGGCTCGATCTGACGAAAGAACCGGTAGTGGTCTCCGTACCGGATACGGGCGGGCGATATTATTTGTTCCCAATGCTCGACATGTGGACGGACGTGTTCGCGTCCCCGGGTTGGCGCACCACTGGAACGAAGGTAGCGAATTTTCTGGTTACTCCTCCGGGCTGGACGGGCTCGGTCCCAAGTGACACCCAGCAGATCAAGGCACCGACACCTTACGTTTGGATTATCGGTCGCACCAAGACCGACGGACCACCGGATTATAACGCCGTCCACAAGATTCAGGACGGCTACAGAGTTACGACGCTATCGCAATGGGGAAAGAGTCCCGAGCCAGTGACCGGTAAGGTTGATCCATCAGTGGACATGAAAACTCCCCCAAAGGTTCAGGTGGATACCATGCCGGCCGATAAGTATTTCACCTATGCTGCTGAATTGCTGAAATTGCACCCGCCGCATATCACGGACGAGCCCATGATCGCTCGTCTGAAACGCATTGGCATCGAACCCGGAAAGAGCTTCGATTTCGCCAAACTGGATCCGGCCGTGCAAAAGGCGCTGACCAGCGCTCCGAAGGATGCGCACGCACTGATGAAATGGAAAGTGCCTACACTCGCGCGCGTCGTGAACTACTGGTCGATGAACACAGACACGATGGGCGTTTACGGTAACTATTATCTCAAACGCGCCATCGTTGCCCAGTTGGGTCTGGGCGCGAACCTGCCTCACGATGCGATCTATCCACTGAATCTTGGGGATGAAGCCGGCAAGCCGCTCGATGGTGCGAGCAAATACACCATTCACTTCGACAAGGCGACGTTGCCACCGGCTCAAGCCTTTTGGTCCATCACACTTTACGACTCTGAAGGGTTCCAAGTGGCGAACACTCTGAACCGGTTCGCTGTGAGCAGTTGGATGCCGTTCAAATACAACCCGGATGGATCGCTTGACCTTTACTTTCAAAATGAAAGTCCAGGCGCGAACAAGGAAGCAAACTGGCTGCCGGCCCCCAAAGGCGGCTTCAACCTTTGCATGCGTCTCTATGCTCCGAAGGGAGAGGCGCTGACGGGCAAATGGAATCCACCGCCGGTTACAAAGGTAGAAGGTCCTGTTGAGGTAAGCCCGCAGTAAGTGGTTGAGCGCTGGAACATCTATTTGGCCAGCCTAACGATCTGCAAAGCAAAGCCGAACCCTGAAGCAGAAAAGTTCATGATGCGGTGGACGAATTCTTTGGGTTCGTTCATCACATCCTCTAGGCCTAAAGTCCTATGGAAGTGCTTGTCTCTAAGAAGCAGCATTTGGTATACAGCAAATAACCGATCCAACTCATGAAAACATACAATCCAATCAGTTATATACTCGGTCTGGCTTGTGCCGGACTGCTTCTGACTTCCTGCGAAACAACCGGACCTGGTGCTGCCAGCGCGCCGCCACCTAACTCGGGTCACGTACTAATTTATCGTGTCGCAAACTACGGGACCGATCTCAGCATGGTCGTCTCGGTTGATGGCAAAGACGTGGGCAGCTTTACCGAAGGCAATAACTACGACGGTTATCTGCCCGCAGGCCCGCATCACATCGCTGTTCGAGTCGATCCAAATCGAACCGGTGCCGGTCCCGGGCGAAGGAACCTCACCGTGCAATCCGGGCAGACCTATTCCTATACCGCAGCCTGGTCCGGAGGGAATTTGAAGCTGGTACGGAACCCGTAACCGAAAGTTTATCTTGTCGGGATTGTGAATCTCCCGATACGCTGCTCGGGATCGCCCAGGGCTGGCGGAGAATTGCCGCGACCGTCTGGTTAAACAGAAAGATGACTCCAGCGAAATGAAGATCTCGAATTTGATTGTCTACGAACGCCAAACGCGAAACCAAAATCTACCGGTTAACTTCAGCAGGATGCTAGTAGCACTTCGTCTTCGCCGAGCGCTGCATACTGCCAGCATCATACTCTTCGTTGGGTTGGTCGGCCTGTCGTGTCCCGCAGCCTTCGGCGCGAATCCGGCTGAGGAAATGGCCAAGGCAGGAGTGCCGGGCGGGATCGATCCAAAGGGAAATTCGTGGTTATCGATCCAGAAAAGCATCGAACAATTCGCCCATCCTTCGTTTATCCTTCGACTGTTTCTCAGTCTCACCCTCGCAGTTGGTTGCGCATTCGCAATCGCGTGGCACCCGCGTCGCGCATCACTCCGGGACCCGCTGAGGGACTTCGAGGAACGCAAGGCACTCATACTGCTCGGTGTGGTTGGGGCGGTCGTCGCTGAACTAAGTGGAACCAGCCAAACGCTTGCCTTTGTGATCTTCGGCATAGGCGCCCTCTTGCGATTCAGGACACTGCTCGACAATCCAAAACTCACCGGCAAAGCAATCATGGTCGTAGTAGTCGGACTTGCCTGCGGGATGGGATCGTGGGCCATGGCAGTGTTTGTAACTGCCTTTAGCTGGTTACTGATGTTTTGGCTGGATTCGCACTCGAGCTGTGAGGTAAGAATTCGACTGGACGACACTGAAGATCCCAGACCTGTGTTCGATGCCGTGCAGTCTCTGCTTATTTCGCATAAGTGCAGGGTTCAAAGTTCTTCCCTGTACGAGGACAAAGGACGGATGGTATTTCTCCTGTATCTCCCCAATGGAGTAGACCCGACGCGATTGGAACATGAAGTGAGGACGAAGCTGCATAAGAACAGGGTTTCCAAGATCACAGTAGATATCGTCTAAGAACTTCATCGTTTTGCGGGCGTGACCTGAATTTTATCGCGATGCGCAAATGCACGTTCCATGCGGCGATCTTTTTTGCGCTGCTGCTTGCAGCGAATGCTCAAGAAGGACCGAAGAATTCCGTCATATTGATTATCCGGCATGCGGAAAATCCTGCCGACGGTCACGGTTTGTCACCACGCGGCAAAGAAAGGGCTGAAGCATACAAAAAATACTTCAAAAACTTTACCGTCGATGGCATCCGTCGGGAACCCCAGGCGGTCCTTGTCGCCGCTGACTCAAAGCAGAGTCATAGGCCGCGTTTAACCGTGACACCGTTTGCAAAGGCGGCAAACCTGCCGATCGACAACCGCTTTGCCAACAAACAACCCGCTGATCTGGCCGCTGAGCTGCGTGCAAATTACCCGGGCAAGGTCATTCTCGTCTGCTGGCATCACGGGCAGATCCCGGCGCTGCTTCGCGCGCTGGGAGCTGCGCCCGAAACACTACTGCCAGGCGGCAAATGGCCAAGAAACGTCTACGATTGGGTCGTCGTGGTTAGCTTCGATGCGAACGGTCATGTGATTCCCGGGAGCACGAAACGCATTACTGAGCACCTGCTACAGGGAGACTCCCAATAACTCGTGAGCATTTGGCAAGTCTAACGACTGAATCTCTTACTTCGCACGAAAACTTACTCACGTTCGACTCAGGAAGTTAGCTTATGCTACAGTCGGTTGGACCGGAAGGCTATGTAATCAGGAACCTTAATCGAGTGCGCGAGGCCGGTGATACATCTCAGTCCCGATTGGAAGTAATCGAAATTCTCGAAGCATTTATCCTCGCTCTGGTCGCCGTAGCCACGGCGTGGAGTGGGTATCAGGCGGCGGAATGGGCGGGAAGACGCGCAGAAGATTACGCAAAGGCGAGCAGGCTGCGTGTCAACGCTGAAGGACTCGCCACCCTGGCAGGACAGGAGCGAATCTACGACAGCGACACGTTCGATAGTTGGCTCGCCGCCAAGCTGGATAACAAAGCCGAAGCGGCAGATTTCTTCCAGCGGCGCTTCCGAGACGAGTACCGGCCTGCGTTCGCTGCGTGGATGAAAACCGGTCCATTTAATAACGCGCAGGCGCCTCCCGGCCCGATCTTCATGCCCGAGTATCACAACGCGAAGCATGAGCAGTTCCTGGCGCTCACGAAAGAAGCCGGAGCCATCGCAGACCAGGGAACAAAATCGGGAGAAACCGGAGATCAGTATGTACGTATTACGGTTCTTCTGGCGACGGTGCTTTTACTCACAGCTATCGGACAACGGTTCCGTTTCAAATCCGTCCGTATTCTGTTCATGATTCTGGCCTTGCTATTACTCTGCCTACCATTGTGGCAGTTGCTGATGCTGCCCCGCATTTGAGCAGGGGGCATTGGCATATAGCTCCCATTCACGTCCTCCGTCCAAAGTCGTACGACTAAAGTCCTATTCCAACAAACCCTCTAAGCCGGCACAATGTGCTCTCGGTGGGCGCTATATCGCGCAAGCCGAACCGTGAAGCGGTTGGTCTGCGCGGTCACAAGGTGGTCGACGAGACAAGCGCAGCTTTAAAAGGAACCAATAAGAATGAAACAGATACGAACCTCATTCAACATAGTCAGTGTCATCGCTCTGTTGGCGTTGACGGCCGGTTGCAGCACCACAAGCAGCACCCAGAACAAAGAGAGCATGCTTGTGGCCTCCGGCTTTAAGGTGATCACTCCCAAGACGGCTGCCCAGCAACAAAAGCTCCAACAGCTTCCGCCGGGCCATGTGGCCATGGTCAACAGGAATGGGAGAACCTATTACATTTTCCCGGACGCGGCACATAACCAGGCCTATGTCGGTGGACCAAAAGAGTACCAGGCTTACCAACAACTCCGCGTCGCAAACAATATTGCGAACGAGAATATCGAGACCGCTGAAATGTACCAGGACGCAGCCATGCAGTGGGGGGCATGGGGTGGTTGGGGCATGGGCTGGGGACCGATGGGAATGGGAGTAGGGGTCGGGCGGTTCAGATGAGCAATACCCGTAAATTTCATGAGTCACCATTTGATTCAATTATCCCTGCCGGAGCCAAATGAGATAACAAAAGCAAACAATATGAAACGAAACAAGATTCATAGCAGCTTGTCGTTGCTTATAGCCACGGTTGCATTTTTCAGCGCGGTCGTTCCGACCCAGGCCCAAGACAAGAAACCGAATATCCTGTTCATCATGGGCGATGACATCGGTTGGATGCAGCCGAGCATCTATCACCGCGGCCTGATGGTAGGAGAAACACCCAACATCGACCGCATTGGAAACGAAGGCGGGATTTTCATGCACTATTATGCCGAGTCGAGCTGCACCGCCGGGCGCACGGCGTTTATTACCGGAATGCATCCGTACCGGGCGGGCATGCTCCTGCCGCAGTTGCCGGGCGCCATTTCATATCTGCGACCAGGTACACCTTGCATCGCACAGTTCCTGTATAACCTCGGCTACACCACAGGCCAGTTTGGCAAGAACCATGTCGGCGACAATCCCGACTCGCTCCCGACCGCGCACGGCTTCCAAGAGTTCTGGGGCTATCTCTACCACTTGGACGCAATGCAGCAGGTAAGCTTCCCGGACATCAACAAGAGCCCGACCGAGCAGGCTATCGTACCACCGTGCAAGATGGTGCCGATCCCCGGAGTGCCGGACGTCCCGGGTGCCATTGACCCGAAAGACGGCACATGTATGGCCGCTCCGCGTCCGGTCCTCTGGATGAAATCCTCCGACGGCACGGCCAAAAACCAGCAAGGCAAGGACGAAGGTCCGCTGACTCTGGAGCGCTCGAAGACGGTGGATGAGGAAATCTCTTCCCACGTCGTTGATTGGCTCGATCGTAATGATCCCAAGAAGACCAACAAGCCGTTCTTCTGCTACTACAATCCGGCGCGCATGCACATCACGACGATGTTCTCGCCGAAGTACGAAGCCATGCTTGGTGTGAAGGGTGGTAAGGACTGGGGCATCAACGAAGTCGGCATGAAACAGATGGACGATAACATCGGACTGGTGCTTAAGAAGCTCGAGGACATGGGCCAACTGGATAACACGATCGTCGTGTTTACCACCGACAACGGCGCTGAGACCCAATCCTTTCCTGACGGAGGTATTACGCCGTTCAAGGGTACGAAGCTGACCACCTGGGAAGGCGGCATGCGCGCTCCCTGCGTCATCCGCTGGCCGGGCCACGTCAAACCCGGCACGGTGTACAAGGAGATGTTTGCGGCGCTCGACTGGGTTCCGACACTCGTAGAAATTGCCGGCGGCCCGAAGGGTGATGAGTTGAACAAGCAGATCATGTCCGGCAAATACAAGGGCATCGTCAAGACCAAGCTCGACGGTTTCAGCCAGGTCGACTATCTCACCGGCAAGTCTGAGAAGTCGGCCCGCGACACGTTCTTCTACTACATGGGGCACATACCTTCGGCAGTGCGGTATAAGAACTGGAAGTTCTACTACACTATGCCCGCCGAGTCGGCCAGCGGTGGTTTCTTGCCACCCATCCCATACAAATGGACTATGATCCAAAACATCATGCGTGATCC
The DNA here is from genome assembly GCA_025935755.1 of Chthoniobacterales bacterium. Lineage (GTDB taxonomy): Bacteria > Verrucomicrobiota > Verrucomicrobiia > Chthoniobacterales > UBA10450 > Udaeobacter. The sequence continues at coordinate 19,878 of JAICUQ010000053.1, forward strand.
GTTTGAGCAGGCCGTGGGCGCGGAACAGAAAACCCTGCTATCCGTCGGCGGTGCGTTCGCCGCGGCGAGTACGGCGTACATCTATGACTGGAACATTCTGCCTATCGGCCAACTGCTGTGGGAGAAGGAATTGATGTCATACAAGGAGTTCCCGCCGCTGCAAGAGGCCGCGAGCTACAACCTCGATCAAATTCTGCAGTCGATTAAGGAGCACAGCAACCCGAGCCAATAGGCGATCGCCGTTCCAGGATTGATAACGAGGTCGGGGGGGCCCCAAAAACGCCCCCCCCCGACACGAACAAAAAAAAAAAAAAAAAAAAAATTTGTTAAAATAAAAAAAAAACAAAAAAATGTAGCGGGAATGTAAT
>JAICUQ010000184.1 GCA_025935755.1 Chthoniobacterales bacterium
CGAACTGAGTCCCTTCTCAATCGCGAACGCGTCCCATAACCACGGATGCATTAATGCCGCCGAATCCGAATGAATTGCTGATCACGTAATTCAACTGAGCCGGTCGCCCATGATTCGGCAATGAAGCGTGCTCAGCAAAAATCGGCCGGATTTACTCGGATCACCCAGCAGCGTGTCATCCTGAGCGGAGTCGAAGGATCCCGCGAAGATCGCTTACAGTTTCGCCACGCGATTGAAAGCCTCGCCTCGGCCGCGAACATTTTCGGGGCTGCGTTGCAGCCTCGACTTCGCTCCGAATGACGGGCGAACTGAGTCTGTTCTCAATCGCGAACGCGGCCCATGACCACGGATGCATTAATGCCGCCGAATCCGAATGAATTGCTCATCACGTAATTCAACTCAGCCGGTCGCCCATGATTCGGCACGACGTCGAGATCGCAAGCCGGGTCGGGATTTTGATAATTGATGGTCGGCGGAATCCATTGCCGATCCAACGAAAGCGCGCACAGAGCCGCTTCAATCGCCCCGGTCGCGCCAAGAGGATGCGCATAATAACCCTTCGTGCCACTTACTGGAATATGCCGTGCATGATCGCCAAATACTTGTTTAACAGATGCCGTCTCCGCGCTGTCGTTAAGCTGTGTCGAGCTGGCGTGCGCGTTAATGTAGTCGATCTGCTCGGGTGCCAGTTGCGCATCGGCGAGAGCTTCCCGCATCGCGCGAATGCACGATTCGCCAGTCGGCAGCGGTGTCGTCATGTGGAAAGCGTCATTGTTTAAGCTGTACCCCAGCAGCTCCGCATAAATGTGTGCACCTCGCGCGCGCGCATGTTCTAACTCCTCGATAATGAGCGAAGCTCCGCCTTCGCCCATCACAAATCCATCTCGCAACGCATCAAACGGGCGACACGCTAAACCAGGGTCGCCTGCCCATCTGCTCATGGTTTTGATAATGTCGAACGCTCCGATTGTGATCGCGGTGAGCGGCGCCTCCGCACCACCCGCGACCACCACATCTGCAAAATCGTCGCGAATATAACGCAAAGCTTCGCCGACCGACACTGTGCCACTGGCGCAACTGTTCGAATTCGTCGTGCCCACGCCGCGAAAGCCGAATTCTATCGCAATGTTCGAGTGTGCCGAACCGCCGAACACCTGGACGGCAAGAGTCGGTTGCACGCCACGCGCGCCTTTCTTTAGATATCTGATGTATTGTTCCTCAGCTTTGCAGACGCCGCCCAATGCGGTTCCGAAGCTAACGCCCACTCGATCCTGTGGGTTTTCGCGAGAATACTCTAACCGCGAATCTTCCAGCGCGAGCTGTGCAGAAACTACTGAAAATTGAGCGTAACGATCCAGCCGTTTCAGCCGGTGCGGCGAAAAGTATTCTTCCGCACTCCAATCGTGAATCTCACCGGCACATCGGACATGAAAGACACTCGGATCGAAGCTGGTGATGACGTCAATACCGCTCTTTTCCGCCAGGATTGCCTGCCAAAATCGATCAACGCCGGTGCCGATGCACGTGATGGGTCCGATACCGGTAATCACGGCGCGTCTCCGAGCCTGCTGCGCTGCGCCGTTGGGAGGTGAGGTCATGCGCGCACCTCGTTTGCTTTTGCCTCCAGGTAACTCTTCATGCAGCGCAAGGTTTTATTCGCGACGTTATAGATGAAGAAATCTCCGATAATCGGATCGAAGAGCGGCGAGAGCGCGGGAACCCGAAAGTGTAAATCGTGTAAGATTGTCACCAGCACGCCACCGGGCGTATCGGAAAATGTCCACACCACTTGCATGCCTTTGGTCCAGGCTTTCAAATGATGAAAATGAATTTCCAACTTGTCGCGGTCGATGATTTGTTCGGATGTCCACGAAATCGGAATGCCAGAGCGGCGCGCGCCCATTACCACGACGTTGCGGTCACGTCCACGCTCCAGGAAACGAATGTAGCGATAATGTGGAAGAATCTTCGGCCACAGCTCCAGATCCGCTGCCGTGTCGAAAATCGCGGCTTTCGGCGCGTGCATAACGATGGAATTCGTTTTGTGCATCAGGTTCGCGTTTACAAAATTGAAACCGCGCCAATTGATCGGCGTTGCGCAGTTTGTATTGATCCGGAATCCTTCCTCGAAAACGATCGCGAGGAAAGCGGAAAATCGTCAGGTGGCGAAGAGACACGCATCGCACGTTCTCCCGCTCCTTTGGTTAGGCCGGTGCGGTACGCACCTCGCGCTTCCTCGCAGCTGTAGCGTCCGCTCTCCTGAGCGGAGTCACCCATGGCCTTGCTCCATTCCGACTGCGCTGAGGACAGCGCACACTACAACAGACCTCTAGATTATCGTTACGATAAAGACTCAACCCCAAAGGGTTGCTCGTCTGGTCCAAGCCTTCCTGGGTGTTAACTGGTTAGGTGCTCAACCGCGGCCATGTCTGGCGTGGTCAGCTGCTTCCGCCAGCTCATGCAAAAGCCGGAAGAATGCGGGGGATTGTCCGATGAACAACCCCATGTCCGTCAGGAATCGAACAACACCCCGCGCGACGCCTTCAGTGTTCGTCGGCCGGATAATCGAAACAATCGGCAAACTCCGATCTAGAAACGGACACGGTTCGGGCATAATCAGGTTATTTTGGAAAAGTTCGCCGCCGCCCGAAAGATCCGGGAAAGTCACCGAAACACCGGTCACGGGATCAACGGCTGTTAGCGCCGGCGCATTGCCTGCTTTATCCGACCATGTTTGAAAGTGCATCGTTTCAGTCGGGCCGATACTGATCAGGATTCGAAGCACCTCTTCATGAGTTGCTCTCAGCGCCATTGACGGGTACAAGCTGTTGCCACCCTGTTCGATTGTTGGAAAATGGAACGCAGCAGTGTTCGCGATCGCCTGTAGAAAATTGGGATCATTGGTATCTGCATCTGTTCTGGGAATCGCGGTGTGCTCGTTAACGGCCAACGTCGGGACTACCTGCGGAAATACGTGATTCGGATCGAGATCGGGGTTGTGACTGTCGTCGCGGTACCGCGTCCACCAGCTGTTGTCGATTGTGAGCTGCGTCAGATTCGTGAGCCGTCTGCCAATCAACGCTGGGTTCACCCCCGTCGCAGTGCTACCCATGAGAGTACGAAACGGGTCGAGGTTCACAGGAGCCGCTCCGTGCGCAACCAGATACGCATTGAGAAACTGATGATGAGTGATCTCATCATCCGTGTTGTCGTGCACGTATTGAGACATGTCCTCGTCAAGTACGTTCAGTGCATCGGTGTACGCGGGATTACCGGTTCCACCTGGCACCTCGGAATCCTGAACCCCGCCGAGTTCGTTGTATTGAATCCAAAAATCCGCTTCCAGTAGTTCCGCTGCGGCTGCGAATCGCAAGAGCGCGGCATCCCCTGGTGTTAAACCGCCGCGGCTCGCCTCCGTGTTCGAGATGTTACCGAGCAATCCCACGCCGATTGTTCCTGCGCCGGCGGCAAGTGATCCCCGAAGAAATGCACGACGGCTGAAAGACCGTCGTCGCGCGCCGCTTTGCTTCTCCGGCTCATTAGTTACCGATTTGCCGTCTTTGTTAATCGGATCCGTGCGCCCACCATATATTGTTTCCATGCATTTAACATCGCAGCACTTTGTTCCATGCGCTTCCACCAAAAGGTAACGCGCTTGTTACCACCTGTGGTCAACGGGGGCGCTGTTAGTAACACGATATCTCAGCATGACTGCCTTGTTTAACATTAAACATGTCAGGTAACACCTCACGTCGAAGTCGGGCCACGCCTGACTAGACATGCACATTGGCGTTCTCATAGGAATAATCAGATGGGCAAGGTGTCACGGAAAACGCAGCCAGCACGATGGTGCTGACGAAGATGGACCATTAATGTAGCAAAGCGCGCGCGTGGCGCATTGGATGAACACGTCACCCTGGTGTGCCAGCGACGGTGTGAAGCCGAAAAGCTCACCGTCTTTTGCAACGCAGTTCTTAGCATGCCAACTCTGGCCGGGGGATACCACGACGATAGTAACACAGCGATGGGCTAACAACGGCCGGTTACAATGAGCGGTGACTGTCAGAATATTACTGTCCGAAGAGCGAAGTGCCGGAATTGGGACAGCGTTCGAATGGGGGAGCGCTGTCTACTTGACGTGACTGGCATCGTCCCACCTGATCGCCGCCCGAAGCAACTCAGTCAACGAGGTAACGCCAAACTTTTCTTTGGCCCGGGCACAATAGGCCTGCACTGTTTTCAGGCTCAGATTCAAGTCGCCCGCAATTTCCGAAGGCGTGCGGCCCTGTCCGAGCAATCGAAAAATTTCCAGTTCGCGGTCGCTCAGGCGCTCCACTGGGGAAGTTGCAGCGGAGCGTCGTGCCGTGGTGAGCCTGATGGCCATCCTGTTAACAATTCGTTCACTGATGTAGATATCTCCCGCCAGTACGCGACGAATGGAGGCAAGCACACTTTTGCTCGTCTCGTGTTTCATGACATAACCTCGTGCGCCGGCGCGCAGCGCACGTTCCGCATATAAGGCTTCGTCGTGCATCGAAAGGACAACCACTGCGAGCTGCGGGAATTGTTTCACAAGGTGCTTGATCAATTCCAGGCCTGATTCGTTGGCCAAGGAGATGTCAATGATCGCGACATCCGGCCGCTCCTTCGTGATTCCAGCAATGGCTTCCGGTGAATCTTTTGCCTCACCGCATACAATGAGATCAGCTTGTCTGTTTATGAGATTAGTCAGGCCCTCGCGAACCAACGGATGATCATCCACTATGAACACGCCATGCTTGTGTGCCGTCGTTCCAGAAATATTCGAAGTCATTGCGATTAATTACACATCGTTTGCATTCAAAGTGGCATAACCCGGCATGTCGCGATGGTCCCTTTGCCTCCGTTTCGGCGAATATCAAAGGTTCCACCGCTAAGTGCCGCCGCATGGCGCATCAGATGAAGCCCGAGCCCTCCTGAGCGCGGGTTCTCGGGAAATCCAACTCCATCATCGGCAATCGACAGGCAAAGTTCAGAGCCATCCATTGCGAGCCGGATATGAATGTGACTGGCAGCAGCATGTTTCACCGAGTTAGTTACGGCCTCGTGAGCGATTCGAAACAATTGATTCGCAACCGTGGCATCGTGGATCGGGATCAACTCGTCGCCGTGCAGCACGCACTGGATGTCGGATTGTTCACTGATCGTTTCAGCAAGATTCTGCAGCGCGACGACCAGGCCTTCGGCTCTTAGTTCCGGTGAGAAGAACCCACGGGCAAGGTTACGCGTGAAATCGATTCCTTCTTCGAGGCACTGCACTAGCTTCTCTGCATCGTTCGTTTCCGGGGAATACCGGGCAGCGAGTTTTTCCTTTAAAACTTGAGCAGCGAGAGCGGTACCGGTGAGATGCTGCCCAAGTTTGTCGTGCAGATCATGACCGAGCCGGCGCCGCTCGCGATCGGCCACTTGTGCAATCTCCTGGTCGAGTCGCCGGCGCTCAATCATCTCGCGCTCGTACGCTGCAGTTCGTTCGTCGACCCGACGGTCTAGTTCCCGAACGAGAGTTCCTAATTTCGATACGACTCCGGTGAAAAGCATGTACGACGCAAAAGAAATTCCGATGTTCCAAAACCCGAGTGCGGGGATTCCAGATCCAACATCGGCAAAGACCCAGGTCGTTACGCAAACGACGACCATCACGACCCCGAATGCGAAATTGCCGAACCACGCCGCCAACGAGATCGGCAGAAAATAGAAGAGAAGCATCGAATGTTCGTAGCCGGTCACGTAGTCGAAGTATCCGATGATAGTAGCGAGGACCAGGCAGACGATCGCCAGCGTCGTACGCGAAATCTTCAGACGATAAAAGTTCCGCAGGTTAGCTGTTGAGATGTTCAGCACGGATCGGCGCATGGTTGCCGCAGTGTTATTCATGTACGCTCATTCCAAGTTGCAACAAACGGAGTTTTTTTGTCAGACCTGGCCCTACATAGAAATTGAGGTGACGTGCCTGATAGACAAATCGCCTTCATCTTGAAAATAGAACATGAGCGGCGACTGCGAGTCTGTGAGTGGTTGGTGTCGGAGAGGCGGTCCCGGATCAACGCCGTGCTTATTCATTGAACACCGGCTGGGTTAAAGTCCCCGTCAAATTCCCAGCCCTCGCAGTCGTAGGCTCGTAGCAGAGCCGCAACTGGA
>JAICUQ010000027.1 GCA_025935755.1 Chthoniobacterales bacterium
AAATACCGGGCTGCCGAACAGTGGCTGGCGCTTGATGTCGAGTACCACTTCAGGTTGACGTTCGGTGGTCGTGAAGAAATCGTTCGCCTGAAAACGCTCGATCCCGGTGAGCGTGAAATTCGGGTTTGTCTTCGCAACCGCCACCACATTGTCAGGAACAGGATCGATCCGAAACTCGCCCTGGAAGAAGTCCTGCATCACGTACTGGTCGCTCAGCTTCGTGATGTTCGCGATGCCATAGATGGAGTCGGTGAAATCCGTGTGGTCCTCGAGCGTTAGCCGGTATCGGGACTCAGAGATATTAGTCCGCGGGATGTCAGTTTGATTGATATCCGGGTTTTGGTCGTTGATGTAAAAAGTCTTTATCTTCGCCACGCTGCTGTGGTCTTTTCCGTATTCAATCGTGGGCTCAAAACCAATCGCGGCGCCACGCCGTCCGAAATAATCGAGTCGAAGCCGCGCTTGAATATGATCCGTGATGGGAAAGGTGATTTGTGTGAGCAGCGATGGTCCCCAAGTGCTGTAGTAGGCTGGCGAAACGGAAAAACTAAACGCGTTATCCAACGATTGATAAAGGTATGGCCACCAGAATATCGGCACCGTTCCAACGTACGCGGTCACATTTAGGAAAATCACCCGGTCTCCCTCGTAAACGCGGATTTTCCGGGCGCGCAGGTGAAAATCGGGCTTGGATGAATCGTGCGTTGTGAAGATTCCGCCGTTAATGAGATACGCGTCCTCTTTCCCTTCGATCGAGGTCACGTCGTGGCCGGCCAGAAAGTAAGGTTGCGACTCCGTCCGTGCGGTGACCGCCCGGATCTTTTTCGTGTCGGTGTTATAAATTCCGCTGTCGGCGTTGTAGAGGCTGCTCTCGCGATATATCCGGACGTGACCCCGTAACGTCACATCATGTGTGGTGGAATTGTACTGTGCGTAGTCGGCGTAAATGTCCGTATTCCCGATGTGGATCGCCACATTATCGCGTGCGGTCGCCAGACCGTTTTCATAAGTCGTTTGCCCGGTAGAAGTGATCTCAATTGGGCCATTCTCCGGAGTCTTTATTTCTCCGTAGATCAAACCGGCGTTCGCAAACAAACCGGTGAGCAAGAAAACCATCGGTCGCATGGCAAACACCGAACGTACCGCAGCAAAGTCCCCCTGCAAAGGCAAAACAGGGCTGCGGAGGTGGCAAATACGCGTCAGCCAACCCTTGACCGGCGGGCGTTGGAAGCTCGCGTGCATACTAGTCATACGCGCGCGAAGCGTTGTCTTAGGTGTAAGCAGTTTTGTCCTCCAATAGTTCGACCACTTGACCGTAGCGACCTCCGGCGGAACGCCGCCCCTGCACTGGCCGCTCAAACTGGGTTCTCGTCAAGAGTCCATCTATATTCTCCGTTGCTTTGGCGACTTGAAGCCCCAAACCCATCATGAACGCGCACGCACAACCTGAACAAGCTTCGCACGTATTCGTCCTCGCGGATACGCACAATCGGCTGCCAGAGCATGTGCGGGAGATCGCGACGGGTGCGGATGAGATCTGGCATCTCGGAGATGTTTGCGCAGAAGCCGTTCTCGACGAGTTGCGGACAATCGGTGTGCCTGTTGTGGTCGTGCGCGGAAATTGCGATAGCAATTTCGAATGGCCGCTCGTTATCGATATTGTCCGAAGCGGTTTAAAGTTCCGTCTCCAGCATATTCCGCCGGATCATATCCCGGAAGATGTCGATGTTGTTCTGCATGGGCACACGCATGTGCCGCGTAATGAAAGGCGCGGTCGCGTCCTGTTTCTCAATCCGGGCTGCGTGACCCGTCCTAATCGCGGCGCGCCCCCGGGCGTTGCCTGGCTTGAAATCGTGGATGGCAAAATCAATTGGACGCCGGTCGAATTGCCGCGGCGGCATTGAATCAGTAATCGTTAAAGCGGTTTCAAGCCGCCGCACTCCAAAGCGGCGTTTCGTTCCCCGAACGGCTGCAGCGCTTTTATGCTTTCACGACCGCGATTCGGTCTTGATTAAATCAGACGCAATCGCTTTTCTTGCCGAGGATGAGTTCGGCTCTCGATCAAATTTTCGTGCACGCGAAGCACTGGCTGCTGTCGTGGATAGCCGGCGCTCCGGGTTGGGTAGTCCAAATAGTCTCCAGCCTCATCAACATTGTCGCATTACTGATAGTTTTCCTGACGCTCTTCGCGCTCATCTCGGTGCTGGAGCGAAAGATTCTGGGCCGTATGCAGAATCGTTACGGACCGAATCGCGTCGGCCCATTCGGCCTCTTCCAACCCGTTGCAGATGGAATCAAAATGTTGATCAAAGAAGACATTGTACCGGCGCGTGCAGACAAAGTCCTGCATTTCCTCGCCCCTGTCATCCTCGCTGCCGTAGCCATTCTGACTTTGGGTGTGATTCCGTACGGACGAAACATGACAGCGTTCAGAATCGACGGCGGCATTCTCTTTTTCTTCGCAGTAGGATCAGCAACAGAACTTGCGGTGTTTATGGCAGGCTGGGCCAGTAACAACAAGTTTTCGATGCTCGGTGCGATGCGCGCGATCGCCCAGATGTTCAGCTATGAATTGCCCCTCATCATCACGGTGCTGCCGGCTGTGATGGTGGTTGGGTCGCTCATGCCGGACAGGATCGTTTTCGCGCAGGGGGAATACACGTTAGGCATCGTGCCGCGCTGGTTCGTATTCACTCCGTGGGGCGCGGCGGCATTCATCCTATTCTTTGTCTCCGGGTTGGTGGAATCGAACCGCACACCATTCGATGTCCCCGAAGGCGAATCAGAAATCGTTGCCGGACACATGACCGAATATTCAGGTTTTAAGTACGCCACGTTTTTCCTGGCAGAATATCTCGGCATGTTCGCCGTGAGCGGAATGGCGGTGACCTTGTTCCTGGGAGGCTGGCATGCGCCGGCACGCGTGCTCGAGTTTGTTCCTTCGTACCTTTGGTTTTTCGGAAAACTGAGTGCGTTGCTTTTCGTTTACATTTGGCTGCGCGCAACGTTGCCGCGGACTCGGGTGGATCAAATGATGAATGTCGCCTGGAAGTTCATGTTGCCGATGGCATTCACGTGTGTTATCGCCGCGGCCGTCTGGCATTATGGCGGGCGCGGTTTGCGGGGGTGGCTGTGGTCGCTGCTCGTGATCGTGGTTGTTTACAGCGCGTTATCGATCCTGCTCGACACGCGAAGAAAATTCGCGCGGCGTGTTTACCGTTTCGCCGAATGAACCCACAAATTTTCGGAATTAACCTCGCGGGCTGTGGCGTGCACTGTCCTCAGCGCACCATACGCATGGATCAACGCATTTATCCGCTGAGGACAGCGGACACTACAGCGACTAAATGAGCGGCGTAGCGTTTATACTGATCTCCATCTTGACGCTCGCCGCGGCGCTGGCTACCGCGACGTTGCCAAATCTCATGCACGCCGCCTTCTGCTTCGTGCTGGCGTTGCTCGGGCTGGCATCGTTCTTTTTCCTGCTGGGCGCAGAATTCGTTGGGCTGGCCCTGGTATTCATCTACATCGGCGCGGTGGCGGTGTTGATCGTTTTCACGATTCTTTTGACACGTCGCGACTCGAAAGAGCATCACGGGGTTAACTGGAGCGGTGTGCTCATCGCCTTTGCGGTGTTTGTTGGTTTGATATGGGCGGTTCTAAAAACACAATCGCTGTCCATTGTCCCGCCGCACATTCGGGCACTCACGGTTAGGCAAATCGGCCAGACGTTAATGACTGGTTATGTGTGGCCATTGCAATGCGTCGGGCTCCTCCTGACCGCGGCCCTCATCGGCGCCCTCGTGCTCGTGATGGAGGAGAAAAAGTGAGGGCGGAATTCGCCGCCTGCGGAGCGCACGGTTGCACCGTGCGGGTTTCCGCATTCTGCGGAAACGAACTTCTTCGATGCGTAATCTGTTTGCGGCGTGACAATGAAAGTTCGCGATCGGACGGAGTCGATCGCCAGCACGCCATAGGCGTGCGCTCCCCACACGGCGGATGTACCGCATCATGACACCAACGCTTCCGCTCGTCCTCATCGTTTCTGCGGCGTTGTTTTCCATCGGCCTGCTTGCCGCCCTCAGCAGGCGCCACGCGATTTTCATTCTCATCGGGATCGAGATGATGCTCGCCGCGGCGAACTTGAACTTTATCGCGTTCTGGCGTTTCGCTCCGCCACCGCATCCCTCGACCGGAGTGATGATCGCGATTTTTTCCATTGCCATCTCCGCCGCTGAGGCTGCGGTTGGCCTCGCCATGGTGATTGCCGTGTACCGGCATTACCGGACGACGAACGTTGATGAATACGATCAGCTCAAAGGATGAACCCAGGGATTCTAAGTAATCTCTGGCTGTTGCCGGCGGTGCCATTTGCGGCAGCGGTCGTGATTTTGAGCTTGCCAAAATCGCGGCGGAAAATCGCGTCCGGACTTGCAATCGCCAGCCAAGTCATCGTGCTGGGAATCTCGATTGCGGCGTTCGTTCCGACCCTGCGAACGCCAGGCTTCCGTGCAGTCCAAAATTTCACCTGGTTCACCTTTGGTGAGCAAACGCTGCAGCTCGGCTTTGTTCTCGATCCGCTCGCGGCAGCGATGCTGCTGATGATCTCATTAGTCGGCCTGTGCATTTTTGTCTTCAGCGTTGGCTACATGGCTGATGACGTCAATTTCACTCGTTTCTTTGCGTATATGTCGTTTTTCTCCGGCGCGATGCTCGGGGTGGCCATTGCTAACAGCTTGTTGTTGTTTTTCATGTTTTGGGAGCTCGTAGGGCTCGCGTCGTATTTACTCATCGGTTTTTGGATCGACCGACCGAGCGCCGCCGCGGCAGCTAAAAAAGCATTTATCACCACGCGCATCGGTGACATGGGATTTTTTCTCGGAATGCTCTGGTTGTACCATGGCAGTGGCACATTGGTTTTCTATAACGACGGCCGCGGATGCCTTGAAGGCGCCGGTCTGGCTTTGCTTGGCGGGAGCGCAACTTTCATCGCGCTTCTCATCTTTTGCGGTGCAGTGGGCAAGTCCGGTCAATTTCCACTGCACGTCTGGTTGCCGGACGCAATGGAGGGTCCCACTCCAGTCAGCGCGCTCATTCACGCGGCCACCATGGTCGCCGCGGGTGTGTTCCTGGTGGCGCGCGTTTATCCGCTCTTTTCGTTAGGCGCAACCAACGGCGTGACATCCTCGCTGACTGTTGTTGTCTGGATTGGAGTAACCACGGCGCTCATGGCGGCGCTCATCGCAATCGCGCAGTCAGACATCAAACGCATCCTTGCTTATTCAACCGTATCGCAACTCGGCTTAATGATGGTGTCGTTAGGCGTCGGTGGCGTTGCAGCCGGGATAATGCATTTACTGGCGCACGGGTTTTTCAAGGCGCTCCTTTTCCTCGGCTCGGGTTCCGTGATCCACGGATGCCATCACGAACAGGACATTCGCAAGATGGGCGGTTTGCGACGGCTGATGCCGGTGACGTTTGCAACCTATGCCATCGGTATGCTTGCGTTGAGTGGCGTTCCGCTCTTTTTCTCCGGTGGCTGGAGCAAGGAAGAAATTCTTCATGCCACTGCGCATTGGTCGCCATCGCGTGCGCCGTATTACCTGATGCTGGCCGGTGTCGTTCTCACGGCGCTTTATATGACGCGGCAAATGATCTACGTGTTTTTCGGGAATCGCCGGAGCGCAGCTGAACACGCGCACGAAAGTCCGCGTGTGATGACGATGCCGCTAATCGTGCTGGCGATCGGCACGGTGTTTCTGAGCGTGGTGCTCACGCCCGCCTGGCCGTGGATGGATGATTATCTCACGGGTGAATCGGCTCACTTCAGTATTGCAGAGCTTATTCAGCCGATGCTTTTCATTTCACTGGTGCTCGTTGGCGTCGGCATCGCGGTTGGAATCTGGCTCTACCGCAAAGCCGGAGAGCAGGATCGAGATCGGGCTGCTGAAGTTGATCCACTCGAGTACGCCCAGCCAGCGGTGTTCCGATTCCTCGCTAACAAGATGTGGATCGATGAGCTGTATGCGCGCACGATCATCGCTTTCGCCTGGGCGAGCGCGCGTTTGTCCGACTGGATGGATCGCTATTTTTGGGATGGTTTGGTACGCGGTTTCGGCGCGATCGGGCAACTCTTTGGAGTGTTTACAACGGATATGGACGAGCGCTGCATCAACGCCGGAGTGGACGAAACGACTGTTGGTGCTCGCGGCTTGGGTCGTCTGTTGTCCGGCGCGCACTCTGGACAGATTCAAATGTACCTTGGCGTAGTGGCTGTTGGAATGCTGGCGCTGCTTCTTTTGTACGCATGGTTGGCTTAATCACTGCGATTATTTTGATTCCACTGATCGGCGCCCTGGCTGTGTGGGTGGTCCCAGGGCAAATCATCCGTTATTCGGAGCGCAGAGAAGCCGAGTCGAGAAACCCCGTCGTATCACCAATCATAACGCGGCGGGATGTCTCGACTTCGGTCGACATGACGAAGCTGATTGCGTTGTTGTTCAATATCATCTCTGCGGGCTGCGCCATTGCGCTATGGCGAAATTTCGACGTAACCGCGACTGGCTTACAATTCGTGGAGCGTCATCCGTGGATTCCTGCTATCGACGCTGAATATCTCGTTGGCGTCGACGGGCTCAGTCTACTCCTCGTGTTGCTTACGTCGTTAATCATTCCATTCGCATTTTTCGCGCGACCGGCTCCTGAAGGAAGCCGCGCGTTCTACGCAACCATGCTGATCATGCAGTCCGCGCTCTACGGCACGTTCACTGCACAGAATTTTGTTCTTTGGTTTTTGTTCTACGAAATGAGTCTGATTCCCGGTTTTTTGCTGATCAAAATGTGGGGCGGTGAGAATCGCGATCGCGCGGCGACCAAATTTTTTCTCTACACCTTTCTGGGAAGCGTCGCCATGTTGCTTTCGTTCCTCGGGATTTATCTGGTTAAAGGCACCTTCGATTTCGCTACTCTGGCGAATTTTGGAAAGAGCGGGTTGCTTTCGGGAAATCTCGCCTGGCTCGCTTTTGCAGGCATTTTTATTGGGCTCGCGGTAAAGGTGCCGCTTTTCCCGTTCCACACCTGGCTGCCTGACGCCTATCAAACTGCGCCTGTCGGCGTTTCCATGGTGCTCACAGGTCTGTTATCGAAAATGGGCGTTTACGGTTTCGTCCGCCTGTTGCTGCCGTTGTTCCCTAACGAGATCAAAGCTATTGGGCCATGGCTTCTTGCGCTGGTGGTTTGCTCAATTGTTTTCGCGCCGCTGGCGGCATGGGCACAGCGCGATTTAAAACGAATGATCGCGTACCTGTCGATCAACCATCTCGGTTACTGCATGCTCGGGCTTTTTGCGCTGGCTGCGGCGCCCGCTGCCGCTGCGACGATCGATACTCAGGCGGCACTGAGCGGCGTGTTCATGCAAATTTTTAATCACGGCATTACTGCGGCAACGCTTTTCTACTTTGTGGGTCTGCTGGAAGAGCGCCGCGGCCTGCGCGGGATCGACGATTTCGGTGGCATGATGCAGCGCACCCCGTTGCTCTGTGGCTGGATGAGCGTCGCGATGTTTTCGTCGCTCGGTCTGCCGGGGTTGAATGGATTCGTTGGCGAGTTTCTGATTTTCAAAGGCTCATTCGCGATGGCGGCGGCGTTCACCGCCATTGCCGTGATCGGTCTGTTCGTCACGGCGATTGTTTTTATGCGGGCAATGCAGTTACTGTTCAGCGGACCGCTGTCCGGAAATTGCAGCGAATTTCCGGATCTGTTGCGCAGCGAGAAATTTGTCGTCGTTCCCGTAACACTGCTCATGTTCGGCGTCGGCATCGCTCCGCAATTCATCTTCAACATTTTCAACACAACCGTCGTTCAAATGGCGCGACTTCTTAGCTGAGTCAGGCGAATGACTGCGATGATTGCCTGGACGATTTACTTGACTTTGGGTGGCGCAGTTCTGTTGCTGGTTTTGCCGCGTTCGTTCGCACGGTGGATCGCGCTGCTGACGACAATCGCGGGATTCGGACTGGTCACGGCCGCGTTCGTTACCACGCCAATTGCCAGTCTCGCGCGGTTTACAACCATCGTGCGCGTGCCATGGGTCCCCGCGCTCGGGATGAATTACCATCTGGCGCTCGATGGCGTGAGTCTGATCATGGTTCTCGTCACTGGTATTTCAGCGGTAAGCACCGTGCTGTTTTCGTGGGATGTGGAAGATCGGCAGAACGAATTTTTTTTCTGGCTTCTGCTGGTGGTGGCCGGGTGTTACGGCGTCTTCCTAAGCGCGGATCTGTTTTTGCTGTTCGTGTTCTACGAATTGGTGATCGTGCCGAAATATTTTCTCATCGCCATCTTCGGTTCGACGAACAAGGAATACGGCGCGATGAAGCTTACTCTCTATTCGTTCTTCGGAGGGATGTTCGTATTCGTTGGGATACTTGTCGCTTATGTCAGCGGTGGATCATTAGACCTCAACCAGTTGTCGCAATTCGAGTTTTCACCGCAACTCCAATCATGGGCGTTTCCGGTGTTGTTTCTCGGCTTTGCCGTGCTGGCCGGCATTTGGCCGCTGCACACGTGGGCGCCCACTGGTCATGCCGCTGCTCCGACTGCGGGTTCGATGTTACTTGCGGGCATCGTGATGAAGCTCGGCTCTTACGCCGGTCTGCGTGTCGCGATGAACCTTTTTCCGCAGGGCTTTCAAATGTGGAGCAAATGGATCGCTGTGCTGGCAATAATTGGGATCGTGTATGCAGCTGCAGTGGCGCTTCGCCAACGTGATCTGAAATTTGTGATCGGCTATTCCAGCGTGAGTCACATGGGCTTCGTCCTACTCGGTTTGGCTACTGCCAACGCGGTGGGCGTTTCCGGTGCGGTACTGCAGATGTTCTCGCACGGTGTGATCGCAGCCCTCCTGTTCGCCGTCGCCGGGCGTATGATTTACCGGCGCACTCATACCCGCCAGCTCGACGCCCTTTCCAGAATGAATTTGAGCCACGCAATGCCCTTCGCGGCGTTCACTTTCGTAGTCGCAGCGGCTGCTTCCATGGGTATTCCCGGCTTTAGCGGATTTGCGGCCGAGATAACAATTTTAATCGGCGCATGGAAAATATACCCGCTGGCTGTTTGGATCTCCGGCGTTGGGATCGTTCTTGTTGCCGCGTTCACACTGCGCGCGTTGAAGCTATCAGTCTTCGGAGAGCAAGCTCCCCGGGACGAAGTTACAAAGGAGACGGTCGTAAATCGGGAAGAATTCACCCCGATCACCATTCCGGAGAAGATTGGCGCCTGCATGCTGATGCTCAGCACAGTTGCCGTAGGTATTTATCCCAAATTGTTACTCGACCGGATCATCCCCGCTGTAGAAAGCATGAGGTTTTTGCGATGAAACTCGTCGGGCGTATCTGCTCGGGGAGCGCACGCCCCCGCGCGTGCCGGCGATCCCGCGCTCGCGATCGCGAACTTTCATGCTCGCATCGCTGTGCTCATGCATTTCGGCCGGGGCGCCGAAATCGGCACGCGAGGGGCGTGCGCTCCCCGAAAATTTGTCCTCGCTACGGGTGACGCATGATCCACATGAGGTATCTACAGCTTCTCAAACTTGCATCTCCCGAAGCGGTGGTAGTCCTGACTGCTTTGGTGGTGCTCTCAATTGGGCTTCTGGCGAAGCGAGCAACATTCGCTTGCGCCTTCGTCGCTGGCCTTGGGCTTGTCTGCGCAATCGTGGCGGTCCTGCTCCTGCCGGACGACGAGACCCTGTTTGGCGGAATGCTCGTGATTTCGCCGTTAACGTCGCTGTTCAAAATCACTTGCCTGGCGCTGGCATTTTTCACGGTTCTTCTAACAGGCGGAGAAAAGGTGCCGCGTCATCCCGGCGAATATCTGGCGCTTATTCTTCTGGCAACGGTCGGTCTGATGCTGCTCGTCGGAAGCGAAGAATTACTCATGATTTTTATCGGTCTCGAGTTGCTGGGTTTGTCACTTTACGTGATGACCGCATTCGATAAAACGGATGTACGTTCAGCCGAGGCCGGTCTGAAATATTTTCTCTTCGGCAGCACTGCGAGTGCATTCACGCTGTTCGGAATCAGTTTGCTTTATGGCATGACTGGAACAACCGGTCTCGCCGCGATCGCTACAAGATTGGCGACGACATCAATACAGCCGCTGCTTGCGGTAGCGATCGTCATGACGCTCGTCGGCTTCGCATTCAAAATCGCGGCGGCCCCGTTCCACCTGTGGGCTCCTGACGCCTATCAAGGTGCGCCTGTTCCGAGCGCCGCGTTTATAGCTTCAGGATCAAAAGTTGCCTCGTTTGTCGTTCTTGGAAAAATCGTGCTCATAGGTTTTGCGCCGGCGCAGGGAAGCGCAGGATGGCATTCGATGGCAGCGGGGTGGTCGCCTGTGCTTGCGGCATTGGCGGCGTTATCGATCGTGATCGGCAATCTTGTCGCTCTTGCGCAATCAAACGTACGCAGATTGTTAGCCTACTCCGCGGTAGCACATGCTGGGTATACCTTGATTGGGTTCGTTGCGGGTACCCGCGAAGGTTTTTCCGCGGCCTTGTTCTACACGACAATTTACGCAGTAACGCTCATCGGCGCGTTTGCCGTTGTCGGCGTCGTGCGCCGTGAAACCGGCGGCGACGATTTCTCCAATTTTTCCGGACTTGCTTCCCGTTCTCCAGCGCTGGCCGGATCGATGGCAGTTTTCATGTTATCGCTCGCAGGTATCCCGCCGTTGGCGGGATTTTTCGGGAAATTCTACTTGTTCAGCACGGCGCTACAGGCCGGGACGAATCAGGCGCTTCTTTGGCTGGTCGCGCTTGGCCTCGTTGGCAGTTTCGTTTCGCTGTATTATTACCTTCTGGTGTTGAAAGCAATTTTTGTCGACGTGCCGTCGCTTTCGGGAGCGGAGTCAATGCGGCACGCGCCATCCGATTTTTTACAGTGCGCTACGGTTACAGTGCTTGCAGCAGTAGTTGTTTTGCTTGGCGTAATACCGAACGTTTTGGCCTCGCGTATTCTGGGCGCGGTACCGTAAGAAATTGGAAAAAAATGCAATTAACGCTTGACCGGTCCACCGTAAGTTTTGCATCAAAAGTGAGAGTCCCCTTTGCGAGATTGATGATGTGAAGATGGGCAGCATCAGCGAATTCATTGAACGTCATTTTCGGCATTTCAACGCGGCGGTGCTGAAAGACGCAGCCGACGCGTACATCGCGCATCTCGATCGTGGCGGGAAAATGATGATGACGCTGGCCGGCGCCATGAGCACCGCCGAACTGGGAGTGTCCCTCGCAGAAATGATCCGCCGTGACAAAGTGCACGCCATCACGTGCACAGGTGCGAACATGGAGGAAGATCTTTTCAATCTGGTGGCGCGCAGCAGCTACGAACGGATCCCAAATTATCGGGAGCTAAGTCCACAACAGGAGGAGGAGCTCCTGCGGCGGCACCTTAATCGCGTCACTGACACTTGCATTCCGGAAGAGGAAGCGATGCGGCGCATTGAGAGAGCGGTGCTCGATGAGTGGATCGCCGCTTCGGAAACCAACCATAGAAAATTTCCGCACGAGTTTCTTTACAAGATCTTGCGCGAGTGTCGCCTCAAACAATTTTACGAGATCGACCCAGCCGATAGCTGGATGGCCGCCGCCGCGCACAAGAACCTGCCGCTGTTTGTGCCGGGGTGGGAAGATTCCACACTCGGAAACATCTTCGCTGCGCGCTGCATCACCGGCGCAATAAAGAATGTACAAGCGGTCCGTTCGGGAATTGAATACATGATTGAACTCGCCGACTGGTACCGCCGGGTATCGAAGGACTCATCGATCGGCTTCTTCCAAATTGGCGGAGGCATCGCAGGCGATTTTCCAATTTGCGTTGTGCCAATGTTAAATCAGGACGTGGTCAGCATGCCGGTCCCGGAATGGGGTTATTTTTGCCAAATCAGCGATTCTACAACCAGTTTTGGATCATATTCCGGTGCCGTGCCTAACGAGAAGATCACGTGGGGGAAATTGAACGTGGACACGCCGCGCTTCGTGATCGAATCGGATGCGACAATCGTGGCGCCGCTGGTTTTTGCGAAGGTTTTAGGCTGGTGACCCGGCATTGCAGCTCGCCTCTGCGATTTGATGGCCTGAGGTAATCTTTGCATCGAGGATAGGGAATGCTTTACGTGGTGGCGACACCCATCGGTAATTTGGCCGACATCACCTTGCGAGCTCTTGAGGTACTCAAATCCGTTGATGTTGTCGCGGCGGAAGACACACGTCACTCCGGTTTACTGCTAAAACATTTCGAGATCAAAAAGCCGTTCGTTAGCTACCACCAGCATAATGAAGCGGCGCGCACCGCTGAGCTGGTTGAACGCCTCGCCCGAGGCGAGAACGTCGCGTTGATTACAGACGCCGGAACGCCTGCATTATCGGACCCGGGGATCCGCCTCATTCGTGCATGTATCAGTCGTGAACTTCCATTTACGATTGTCCCCGGACCATCGGCGATTCTCATGGCTCTGGTCGGTTCGGGATTTCGAACCGACAAATTCTCGTTCCGTGGATTTGTTCCGGTGAAAAGCGGGCAACGCGAACGCGAATTGCGCGTAGCCGCGGAAAGCGAACAGACGAGCGTTTTTTTTGAATCTCCTTACCGGCTTCTTAAAACACTTCAGGCTTGCAATAGCATCATGCCAGACCGGCAACTATGCATCGCACGTGAGCTGACGAAAAAATTTGAGGAATTCCGTCGCGGCACCGCTGCCGAACTGATTGGATGGTATGAGGCACATCCGGCGAAAGGCGAAATCGTGATGCTCGTCTCGAGCGCCTGAGTGTCGGATGCCCAGCAGCAACGGGCGATCAGACTTTAACCGGAGAGGCGCTCACGAACAGGTGTGCGAATAAACAAGCCGCGAGCGTCGTCCAATTCAGCCACTGGAATTACCTGGAAATATGCGATCGGATATTGGCTTGCCGCAAAACCTCGCAAACGCTTCATGTTTTACTGGCTTTCTTGGGTTGCCGAGCGGCGTAACTAAACAGGGCGGAAACGTCGGATTGGTGGCGCGACAGTCGCAAGCAAGTTCGGCCGCTTCTGCGATTATGAGATGATGACCCGCTTGTCACGGTTCTTAATGCCATTGCTAGCCGGTTGCGCGGTCACGATTTTACAAATTGTGATAGCAGTGGCCCTGCTTGCTCCAGAAGAATCGTTGTCTGAGCGCTACTCGGCGCTGGTTCAACACGATAGCTATTGGTTCAAAAACATCGTCGACCGGGGATACCAGACGGTTGTGCCACCGATCGATCACAAGGTGATGGAAGTCTCAAATGTCGCGTTCTTTCCGGCATATCCCGCGATTGCCGCATTGGTCCGAAACGCTTTCAACATCGGGACGCAGGCAGCTCTGCTAATCACGGCTCAACTCGCTGCCTGGGGTTTTTGGTCCTACTTCTTCCTTTTCTGCAGGCGGTGGAAAGTTGCGCCTTCACTTCAGGTTGGTGGGACCCTGCTGGTGCTGGCAAACCCGGCGGCGTTCTTTCTCGTCGCAGGTTACTCAGAATCGCTTTTTCTAATGGCGCTGCTGGGCTTTGTGTATTGGAGTACGGCGAAAGGTCGCACCGCGAAAGTATTGGCGGCCGTGCACGGTGTAGTCATGTCCGCGACCCGAATTGTGGGAATCGTGTGCGCGGGCTTTCCTATCGTGCGCGCGGTTTTTAAAACGGGATGGCAAGGTTTACGCAAGCCGATGAAATGGCTTCGGCAGAACCGTGCAGCTGTCGGATTAACGTTTGTGGCAGCCTGCGGCGGGATTGCGTTTTTAGTTTTCTGCCAACTGCGGTGGGGTCACTGGGATCTTTATATGCGGACGCAGGCGGCTGGTTGGGGCATTGTGCCCGATTATCTTGCAGTGGTCAGACCAGAAAGCTATCGCTGGCTTGTTCCGGCGCTCAACGACCCGACGGAAATGAGCCAGTTGTCGATGACATTGGGCGCCATGTTTCTCCTAGCTGCCGCGATTTGTGAATTGATTCCAACCATTCGGCGCCGGGCGGATTTGCCGATACGTGCGGGGATCTATTTTTGTGCGCTTACGATTTACTATCTCTCCGTGAGCGGCGTGGCCTGCGTCGACATGGAAAGCATGCTGCGTTACGAATTCATCGCGTACGCCTTAATCGTGCTGGCATTTTTGAATTTCCTGCGTCAATTTCGCCCGCCGCCGATATGGGTCCGGGCTTTCGGGACGGCGGCAGTGGCATTGGTCAGCGCTGCTGGGCTGGGTGTACAGGGCTGGTACATCTGGAATTTCACGCGTGGCCACTGGGTTGCCTAACAAGACATGAAGCCAAAAGTCGTCATTATCGGTGCAGGTCCGGCAGGTTTAACGGCCGGCTACCTGCTTTCCAAAAACGACGCCGATGTTCTGGTTCTGGAGGCCGATCCTGTTTACGTCGGCGGCATTTCGCGCACGGCAACTTACAAAGGCTTTCATTTCGATATAGGCGGTCACCGTTTTTTCTCAAAATCCAAAGCTGTCGAAGATTTCTGGACGGAGATTCTGCCAAACGACATGCTCACGCGCCCGCGTTCATCGCGGATTTTCTACGGCGGCAAATTTTTTTCGTATCCATTGAAGCCAGTAGAAGCGTTGCTCAAGCTTGGCGTTTTCCGATCGATCCTGTGCGTTCTTTCCTGGTTGAAAGCACGTCTGTTTCCCGTGCGGACTCCGCGGAATTTCGAAGAGTGGGTGAGCAATCAATTCGGAAAACGGCTGTTTAACACGTTCTTCAAAAGTTACACCGAAAAGGTCTGGGGGATGAGCTGCAAGGCGATTTCCGCCGACTGGGCGGCGCAGCGAATCAAAGGTTTATCGTTAGGCAGCGCGATTAAGAACGCGCTTATTCCGCAGCGTTACAACGGCGACCGGAGCAAAGTCATTAAAACGCTGATCAATTCTTTCCGTTATCCCCGACGCGGACCGGGAATGATGTGGGAGGCATGTGCGGAAAAGATGACGTCGCGCGGTGGCAGATTGGAGATGGGCTGCCGAGTGACGCGCTGTTCGTACGATGATTCGTCCGGGCAATGGAGCGTTGAATACAAGAACGGTGCAGGAGATCTCAAAGTAGCCGGGGCCGAACATGTCATTTCATCCGCGCCGATGCGTGAGTTGGTCTGCGGTTTGTCACCCTCAGTGAGCGAACGAACCAGGCGAGCGGCGGAAAGCCTGAAGTATCGCGATTTCCTCACGGTGATGTTGATCCTGAAAGATCGACAGATGTTCGATGACAACTGGATTTATATTCACGATCCCAGCGTGAAAGTTGGCCGGGTTCAGAACTTCCGTTCCTGGTCACCCGAAATGGTGCCCGAGACGGACAAGGTTTGTTACGGCCTGGAATATTTCTGTTTCGAACACGATGGATTATGGGAGTCTAACGACAACGATCTGATCGAGCTCGCGAGGCGCGAGCTCATTCAGATAGGGCTGGCGAAGAAAGGCGATTTCGTCGATGGCTGCGTGGTTCGACAGAAAAAAGCATATCCGGTTTACGATGACGATTACGCGCGGCATGTCGCTACGATTCGCGAAGAACTCGACGCGCGCTATCCCAACCTTCACCTGGTCGGCCGTAACGGGATGCACAAATACAACAACCAGGATCACGCAATGATGACGGCGATGTTGTGCGTGGAAAATATCGTGGCTGATACAAAGCTTTACGATCTGTGGCAGGTGAACAGCGACGCGGAATATCATGAAGCCGGTCTCGCCACAGCTGAGGAAACGAACGGCAGCGCCCTGCGCCTTGTTCCCACCCGAGTCGGAGCTCCGGAGCTGGCGCCGGAAGGATAAGATTCAACTTCGCGTCGTTTTAGATTACGAACGCCGCAAAACGTGAAAATTTTCGTTTCGGTCACCTAAACCCAACTAAAAGCCGGTTCGCGTGTGATCGACTCGAGTAACTGTAATTCCGAAAACCGTTGAGATTTCCTCGACCGTTTCGATTAGCGGCGATTCGCAAAACCGGTGAAAATCTCGCGCTACGTCCTCGACCGTCCGCGTCGTAGCACGAATACGTGCAGCCATCGGAACATCAAACGCCTTATCCAAGAATTTCAGACTTGTCGTCAATGTTGAAATGCGAGCAGCAAACCCGCGTAGGCCCTCTTCGAAGACGATTCGCCAACTATTGTCGTTGCCCAAGGTTGCTTCGATCTGTCGCGCCATGTCTCGCAGGCGAGTTGTGAGCGTTCGTGCAGGTCTTGAAGTGATCTCGTTCACAGGATTTGCCGAATCTCTCTGCTCTCCGTGTCCTCGAGCGAAGCGGCCGTGAATTCTATTGCTCAAACTCTTCCACCGGAGGACAAGAGCAGAACAGATTCCGATCGCCGTAAACATTATCGATGCGGCCCACTGCCGGCCAGAATTTGTGGTCCCGCGTCCAGGGCGCGGGAAAAGCTGCCTGTTCGCGCGAATAAGGGCGTTGCCATTTATCGGAGGCGATCTGTTGCGCAGTGTGCGGCGCGTTCTTGAGCAGGTTGTTTTGCCGTTCCTGTTTCCCGTCGGCGATCGCCTGCATTTCCGCGTGAATGGAAATCATTGCCTCGCAGAAGCGATCAAGCTCCTGTTTTGGTTCGCTTTCGGTTGGCTCGATCATCATCGTCCCGCCAACCGGCCACGAAACCGTAGGCGCGTGAAAGCCGTAATCCATCAAGCGCTTTGCTACATCTTCGACTTCAACGCCTGCGCTTCTCCACTGACGCAGGTCTACAATGCATTCGTGAGCAACGAGCCCATGTTTCCCTTTGAAAAGAACGGGAAAGTACGGTTCGAGCCGTTTAGCTATGTAATTAGCATTGAGAATCGCCACTTTGCTTGCGCGTTTCAGACCGGCGACGCCCATCATTCGAATGTACATCCACGTAATCGTCAGGATGCTGGCACTGCCCCAGGGCGCTGCCGCAACCGGACCGGCAGGATTGCTGATTGGTGATTGATCATTGCTGATTGCTGTGTGCGCCGGCAAAAATTCAACGAGATGTTTCCCCACGCCTATCGGGCCCACGCCCGGGCCGCCGCCACCATGTGGGATGCAAAACGTTTTGTGCAAGTTCAGATGGCAAACATCTGCTCCGTAATCACCGGGACGACACAGACCGACCTGCGCATTCATGTTTGCGCCATCCATGTAAACCTGACCACCGTGCGTATGAACGATGTCGCAAATTTCGCGAATCGTTGGCTCGAACACGCCGTGCGTTGAAGGGTAGGTGACCATAAGCGCAGCCAGATCTGCGGCATGTTGGTCCGCTTTCGCGCGAAGATCTGCCAGATCGATATCTCCATCCTTCAAACAGGCGACCGACACGACTTTGAATCCCGCCATTATCGCGCTGGCGGGATTTGTGCCGTGCGCAGATGTCGGGATAAGACAAACGTTGCGATGCGCTTCGCCTCGCGAAGCGTGATATTCACGAATCGCCAGCAGACCTGCGAACTCCCCCTGCGATCCGGCATTGGGTTGCAATGAAACGGCAGCGAAACCGGTGATTTCTGCGAGCCATTGCTCCAATTGCTGGAAAATATCCATGTAGCCGGCAGCCTGTTCAGTGGGCGCGAACGGATGCAATTTCGAGATCTCCGGCCAAGAGATCGGGAACATTTCCGCGGTGGCGTTGAGCTTCATCGTGCACGAGCCGAGCGGAATCATGGACGTGGTGAGCGATAGATCGCGCGATTCCAGCTTCTTCAAATAGCGCAACATCTCGGTTTCAGTGTCATGAGTATTGAAGACAGGGTGAGTGAGATACTCTGACGTGCGGATCGCGAATTGCGGAATGCGGATCGGCGGGGCGCCGACATTGTCATCATCAAAATCGCGAACGTTCGTTCCGCGAAAAGTCGACATCAGCAATTCGATGTCTTGCGGCGTGGTTGTTTCATCGAAAGAAATT
Organism: Chthoniobacterales bacterium; assembly: GCA_025935755.1. GTDB lineage: Bacteria > Verrucomicrobiota > Verrucomicrobiia > Chthoniobacterales > UBA10450 > Udaeobacter. The sequence goes on from JAICUQ010000027.1 coordinate 17,958, forward strand.
CCGACTGCGTGTGGTCCGAGTTCTCGCAGGTTGCAACCCGCCCTGGCTGCGTGTTCCAGAGTGACTTTGCTGGATTCGACTTCGACCCGAATCGTGTCGAAAAAATGCTCGTGCGTGATGGTGCAGCCAACGGCGCGGAGACCATCTGCAATGCGACTGGTTAGGCGGTGAACACGTTCGGCAATTGAGCGCAATCCTTTGGGTCCATGGTAGACCGCATACATCGACGCAATAACCGCGAGCAGAACTTCCGCTGTGCAAATGTTGCTGGTCGCCTTGTCGCGGCGGATGTGTTGCTCGCGCGTTTGCAATGCCAGCCGATAGGCAGGCCGACCCTCCGCGTCGTGTGAGACACCGACCAATCGGCCGGGCATGTGACGTTTGAATTCGTCACGCGTGGCGAAATAGGCGGCGTGTGGTCCTCCGAATCCCAATGGCACGCCGAAACGCTGCGTGTTGCCAACGGCAACGTCCGCTCCGAATTCGCCGGGGGCTTTAAGCAAAGTCAACGCAAGAATATCTGCCGCGACCACTACGAGGGCACCCGCCTGGTGCGTTTGCAGGACGAAATCGGTGTAGTCGCCGATCGCGCCATCGGTCGCGGGATATTGAACAAGCGCGCCGAAAAATGTGTTGTCGCATTGGAACCGCGAGTAATCGCCGATCTTGATCTCGATCCCCAGCGGCTTCGCGCGGGTTTGAACTACGGCAATCGTTTGCGGATGACAATTATCTGCTACGAAGAACTTTTTGCGATTGGGAACTACAGCGTGACAAAGCGCCATCGCTTCGGCAGCGGCTGTGGCTTCGTCCAGCATCGACGCGTTCGCGATATCTAATGCCGTCAAATCTATGATCATCTGCTGAAAGTTCAGCAGTGCTTCAAGCCGCCCTTGTGCGAGTTCCGCCTGATACGGGGTGTACGCGGTGTACCAGCCGGGGTTTTCAAGAATATTTCGCTGGATGACAGGCGGCGTGATCGAGTCGTAGTAGCCGGCGCCGATGAACGAGCGCACGATCCTGTTTTTCCGCGCAATCGCCCGCAGTTCAGCGAGCGCTTCGCGCTCCGATTTGGCATCGGGCAAATTCAACTCGCCTTCGAGGCGAATATCCTTCGGAACAGTGGCGTCGATGAGCGCACCGAGGCTGTCGAAACCAACTTCCCGCAGCATGGCCCCAACTTCCTCCTCGTTCGGCCCGATGTGTCTGCGCGCGAATGAATCGATATCGATAGTTTGTTCGCGCATTTGCATCTGTTGACGGTATGGAATGGAAAATTGCACGCAAGCGGTCCGTGTGTGAACAGACAATTCCCCTGCTAACAAACGTGAGTGAACCGGGCAATCCTGCCTGCTAAAATACAGCGGAAGCAGCGGAGACGATTGTGCGTGTCACGGCTCGAGCACTGCCTGGGCCGCAGCTAATCTGGCTATCGGAACTCGGAACGGACTGCAACTGACGTATTCGAGGCCGAGCCGGTCACAGAATTTGACGCTGTTTGGTTCGCCGCCGTGTTCGCCACAAATTCCCAGCTTGATATCGGGGCGCGTTTTGCGGCCGAGGTCGCGAGTCATTTCCATTAGACGTCCCACCCCTTTCTGATCGATCGTCGCGAATGGATTTGAACCGACAATGTCGAGTTCAACGTACGCGGGCAGGAAACTACCCGAGTCGTCACGGCTCATTCCCAGTGTGGTTTGAGTCAGGTCATTGGTGCCGAAGCTGAAGAACTCGGCATCGCGCGCGATCTGGTCGGCCAACAGCGCCGCACGCGGGATTTCGATCATTGTTCCGACCAGATATTTGAATTTCGTCTGGCGTTCTTTGGCTACTTCCTCCGCCACGCGTCGCACAATATCGATTTGCAGTTTCAGTTCGCGCGGGAACCCCACGAGAGGGATCATGATCTCCGGGCGGACCTTGATTCCTTTGGCTTGCACCTCAGCAGCTGCCTCGAAAACCGCGCGCGCCTGCATTTCAGAAATCTCCGGAAAAGTGATTCCCAGCCGGCAACCGCGGTGGCCAAGCATCGGATTGAATTCGTGAAGTTCGTGCACACGCCGGGCAATTTGATCCACTGGAATGCCGAGCTTGTGTGCCAGCTCCAATTGTTGATCCTGATCGTTCGGCAGAAATTCATGCAGCGGCGGATCGAGAAATCGGATCGTGCCGGGCAAACCCTTTAGCGCCGTGAAGATGCCGATGAAATCCCCGCGCTGATACGGAAGCAGTTTCGCGAGTGCTCGCGCACGCTCGTCTTTGGTGCCTGCTAGAATCATCTCCCGCATGGCGTCGATCCGGTCGCCTTCGAAAAACATATGCTCCGTACGGCAGAGGCCGATTCCCTCCGCTCCGAACGCGACAGCATTCTTCACCTGCTCGGGCGTATCTGCATTTGTACGGACGCCTAATTCGCGAAATTCATCTGCCCACTTCATCAGTTTCGCGAATTCCTGATAGGTGACGCTTTTCTCTGGATCGAGCGAGCGGTGGACAAGCACCTGAATAATTTCAGAGGGAGCGGTTGCTACTTCCCCGGCGAAGACTTCCCCGGCCGTTCCATCGATGGAAATGTAATCGCCCCGGTTCAACGTTGTGCCGTTGGCCGTTAACGTGCGCTTTTGGTAATCGATTTGGATCGCGGTTGCTCCACACACACAGACTTTGCCCATTTGGCGGGCTACCAGGGCTGCATGCGAAGAAACGCCGCCTCGCGAAGTGAGAATCCCTTCCGCGGCGATCATGCCGCGCAGATCTTCCGGAGACGTTTCGATGCGGGCGAGCACGACCTTTTCTCCGCGATGTGAACGTGCCACAGCTTCTTCGGCGCTGAAAACGACATGACCACAGGCAGCGCCTGGCCCCGCGGCGAGACCGCTCGCAATTTTCTTCGCGTTGCGTACTGCCTGCCGATCAAAAACTGGCGCCAGGAGATGCGAGAGCGAATCGGCTGGCACGCGACGAACGGCGTCCTCTTTCGAAATCAGTTTTTCGCCGACCATGTCCACGGCGATGCGGACAGCTGCGTGACCGGTGCGTTTGCCGTTACGAGTCTGCAAAATGTAGAGCCGAGTATCCTCGACTGTAAATTCAAGATCCTGCATGTCCTTGAAATGCTGCTCAAGAATGCTGCGAACCTTCATAAGCTCGCTGTGTGCGGCGGGCATTTCTTTCGCCAGATCGGCGATTGCATGCGGCGTCCGTACGCCAGCGACCACATCTTCTCCCTGGGCGTTGATGAGGTATTCGCCGTAAAAAACCTTCTCGCCGGTAGCAGGATCGCGTGTGAAGGCGACTCCCGTTGCGCTGGTATCGCCCATGTTACCAAACACCATTGTCTGAACGTTGACCGCCGTTCCCCACTCATGCGGGATGCCATACTTTCGCCGATAAACAATGGCGCGGTCGTTCATCCACGATCCAAAAACGGCGCCAATAGCGCCCCAGAGTTGTTCGTTCGGATCCTGAGGGAAAGATTTTCCGGTGCGCTCGTTGATCAAAACCTTGAACCGCTGCACAAGCTCCTTGAGATCAGCCACGGTCAATCGCACATCGGGGAAGTCGTGCTTCCCATAGCGCTCGTCCTTGAGACGTTCGATTACAGCCTCGAACGGTTCGTGGTCCTCGGCCGGCAGCTTTTGCACGCCCATCACGACGTCGCCATACATTTGGAGAAATCGCCGGTACGAATCCCAGGCAAACCGCGCATTGTTCGTTTTTCTCGCCACGATCTCGACCACTTCGTCGTTCATGCCGAGATTGAGAATGGTGTCCATCATTCCCGGCATCGAATCGCGTGCGCCAGAGCGAACCGACACGAGCAGAGGCCGTTCCGGGTCGCTAAACCTTTTCCCCGTGGATTTTTCCACCTTGGCCATGGCTGCCGCGACCTGACCCGCCAACTGTGGGGGATACGAGCGATTGTGATCGTAGAAATAACTGCAAACTTCCGTCGTAATCGTGAATCCCGGCGGGACAGGCAACCCGATTCGCGTCATCTCATGGAGATTTGCGCCTTTCCCGCCTAACAAGGATTTCATTGTGCCTCTTCCATCCGCGTGCCCGTCGCCGAAATAGTAGACGTAACGCGCTGTGCGGGTTCGAGCCGCAGCGGCGGGTTTTCGCGAGTTTAATCGCGCCGACTTGGGCGCGCGTTGAAGTCGTTTTCGATAATTAGCTTTTCGTTTCGTGGCCATAATTTACAGCGATAGCGCTCGCTGAAATGACGAAACTCCAAACTAAATTCGGGCGCCGCGATGTCAACGATTCGGTACGAAACCTGGCGGTCTCGTAGTTGTAAACTGCGGCGGTAGCGCGCCGGCGGGGCCGCTCGCCGTAAAACCGAAAACAATCGGTCCCGGGGGTTACGCTGGCGCCGTCTCGCCGTTGGTAAGAACTTCAGAAATCGTCGCCGTAAACTCATCGACTCCCGTACTGGGAACAATGATGCTATTGCGGCGGCCGTGAGCTTCCTCGGTGATACGCAAGAACCTGCCTCGCTCGTTTTCCCTGAGCTCGACGTAGAAGTGCTTGCGCTCAATCTGCAGTTCTCTGGCCTCGATGATGTTATCCATTTTACCTTAAGGGCGCCGAGTTTAGGGAGCAGAAGTCCGAAATGGAAGCAAAATCGGCGGGTTTTAAGGGAATTTCTTATAAGGTCGCCACTTGGGTAAAAGCAGGTAGCTAACACTTGTCGACCGTGTTCGTTACGGAGGAGGGTTGCCGTGGTGCGGGCTCAACCTAGACTCTGGTGCGCGTTGATCCTGCCCCGCTTAGCATGCCACATCCCTTTGAGCCCGATTCCTATCGGTCCCCAGATCCTGAGGCGCCGCCTGCGGCAGCGTTGTCGACAAAGGTCGAATCGCCACGCCATGACCCATACGCGGCGTTTCGATTTGGCGATTACGCTCTTTTTACGGGTGGGAATCTCTTGTCGATCACCGGTCGATTGATGCTCGCCGTGGCGGTCGAATGGGAGATCTATGCCCGGACCCACTCGGCGACTGCCCTTGGCCTGGTTGGTCTGGCGATCGCGGTGCCGGTAGTTACGCTCTCTCTGCCAGCCGGCCATTTGGCGGATCGCTTCAGCCGTAAGCACATCATCCTTTGGTCGCAGGTCCTAAGCGCGATAACGTCGCTCGCCCTCGCTCTGGTTTCGTATAAGCACCTTGTTGTTCCGCAGATCGCGGCGTTGCGTCAAAGCAATCGCGCGTTGTCGGCAGTTGCGGCCATATTCGAGCGTCATCATCAAATGTTTCATTTCGATGACGTCTCGGTCCCGCTGATTTATCTGCTTCTGTTCATCGGCGCGTCGGTGCGCACATTCAGTTGGGCTGCGCGCAGTTCATTTTTCCCAACGCTGGTTCCGCGTGATGCATTTGCGAACGCCGTTACCTGGAACAACAGCGTTTTCCAGATCGGATCTGTGGTTGGACCGGCTTTGAGCGGTTTCTTAGTCGCGTACGTTGGATTTGCGTTCGTCTACCTGCTGGATGCGCTCTGCTCGTTTTCGTTTTTTCTTCTGGTTTTGCTTATCCGCCGGAGCACTCAAAAGAAAGAAGAGACCGATGCGAGTACTTGGAAGAGTTTAATGGCCGGGCTCCGGTTTGTGTTTAGCAGAAATGTGATCCTCGCCACGATCACACTCGATTTGTTTGCCGTTTTACTCGGCGGCGCGACGGCGTTGATGCCGATTTTCGCGGACCAAATTCTTCATTGCGGCCCGGTCGGCCTGGGGTGGATGCGCGCAATGCCCGCAGTCGGGGCTTTCGTGATGGCTATGATCATTGCGCATTTGCCCCCGATGAAACATGCGGGTAAAACGCTACTCTGGTGCGTAACAGGATTCGGCCTGGCGACGATTCTTTTCGGTTTATCGAGAATGTTCTGGTTATCGCTTGGCGTGCTTTTTCTCCTCGGCGCGTTCGACAGTGTCAGCGTGATCATCCGCGGGTCGATCGTGCAATTGGTCACCCCGGATGAAATGCGGGGACGCGTCTCATCCGTGAACAATATTTTCATCGGCACCTCGAACGAGTTCGGCGCGTTCGAATCGGGATTGACCGCTGCGCTTTTCGGACCGGTAATTTCGGTGGTTGCGGGAGGAATCGGAACAATTCTTGTCGTGCTGGGTGTGGCATGGCGATGGCCAGAGACAGGCAAGATCGGTACGCTGGATCGGACGCTGCGCTGAACTGGAGGGCGTCTGTGTCAGACGCGACTTCCCGGCCTCTCACAGAAATGCTCTACGAAATCGGCGAACTTAGAATGTGCCGTGCAACGAGAACGACCCGTAGGGCGCGCCGCCATCCTGATGATAGCGGATGTCAGCGCGGTAGAAGTCAAACTGTCGATACGGTTGATAACCGGCCTCACACGTGAACGTCACGATCGGCGAGATTTTCCAATCGAAACCCGCGCCGGTTCGAATGTCGCTATATGTGACTACGGCATGGTTGAGCTTCGGCATTCCGTGTGTGTCGCCAAATGCGTCATCAGTTCGGAAAGTGGCTTCTGTAATAGTTGCGCCTGCATAAAGCGACACATTACGGCTTAGTTCGTATTGCAGGCGCGGTGTTGGCATGACCGCATCCAGCAGCCATTGCGGCCCGATTTTCCAGCGAAGACCCGCGGCTGGAATGACCGGGTACTTCCGTTCAACATCGACACTTACACCGACAATAAGCTGCACGTTGGGACTGAAAATGTACGTGCCGCCGATGACGAACGGCATGTTGAAATCGTCCCAAAACAAATGGCCGAGGCCCGAATTGTACAGGCCCGGTTGCGTTTCCGCCCTGATTAGAATGGAATCCGATAACTGGGTATCCAGTCCGATGATAGTGCTGAACGACTGCAACGTATTTGGCAGGGGGGCGTTATCAGGAAGGCCAAACGAGAACCGCTCCCATTCCGCTCCGAATCGCAGCACCCCAAGTTTCATCCGCGGCGTTAGGACCACACGAATATCCGAATCGATCTCATCAAAATCATTAACGTGCTTGCCCCCGCGTTCTACGTTTCCGTCGCCGATGTATGTGATGTCGCCGGAGAACTCACCGGAGAGAGGCCAGAAACCGTTGCTTTCCTGAGAGAACCCGGTTCTCACAAAGAGAATCAACGCGGCTAACACGAAAGCGCGCGATCGCAGTCCAGGCAGCTTCATTCGTTCACCGGCCCCCGTTCTCACGGCGAAACAAAGTAACAGCTTTGGTAATATTTTTCATCATCACTGATTCCGAGCCCAGTCGTTCCACGCCACGAAGTGATCCTAATTCGGAAGAAGAAATCATGTCGCCGCGCCAAACGAGCGTGGAAGGTTTTCCGTCGACCGTAACCGGCCACAATTGATGAAGCGTGAGAGCGACATAGTAACCGCCGCTGGCATAATAAAGGACGTCGGCTGATTGATAGGAGCCACCGGCTCCGCCGCGATGGTAAGACGCTCCCAGTGTTACAACGCCGTGGTCATTGGCGTCGAGGAGTTCCCAGTAGAGTTCAGCTGGCAACGAGCCAGCGCCGCGTCCAATAGACGTTGCTCCCAGTAGTCCGGAGAACTGCTGGCGAATCTTTCCTTGCTCGCGCAATAAACCATTCACCTCGTCACCGGCTCGAATGGCCGATCCGGAATGATCGTACGGCGGTTGTGCTGCCATTCCGCCGGACACAAAACTCTTTGTTCGAGCGGTCAATACATCGGTCCAGAACGCCACCACTCCTGCTGGCATAACACCTCCTCCTCCAGCCGCAGCCGAAAACCGCTTTGCTTCTTCCTTGCTGATCTGGAGTTCCGGGCTGAGTTTCTGGGTCGCGGCTACAAACGACCTAACGGAGGCGTTGTCCGGCGCGTTCTTGAGTTTCTCAAAATTAGCCGGACCCGGGTTCGACGGCAGATCGGAGTGCAGGAACACCTTCAGTTCGCGATATCTCGACGGATTCCACCGACGCAAGGCCTCCATTTGCTGCGCGGGAGAGCCAGGCACGACATAGCAGCTCTGGACGGCCAGAAAACGGGAGTTTCTCATCGGCGGCCCGTGCGCCGTTTTCACATCGCTTTTTGCCAGTTGCGCCAGATCGACTTTGTCGAAGATTGAGAAGGAAGCCAGTTCGGATACAGCATCGGCCCACGCGCTTCTCGGGGCGGCAATTAATAGCAACGAGAAAACACCGGCCAAGGCGACCACACGCGGGAGCAACCGTCGAATTCGAGAGATGGTATCAACTTTCATGACACATAACTTGTTAGCCAATCGGCCATGGTTGCAAATTTAGATCATCACCGCAATAAGATTGAGATGAATGAGTCGGTTATTGCACTTCATCACCTGAGTAAAAGCTACGGTAACGTCCATGCCGTGCAGGATCTCTCTCTGACAATCGAGGTGGGCACCATCTTCGGTTTTCTCGGGCCAAATGGAGCCGGCAAAACCACTACCATGCGAATGTTGTGCGGTCTGGCGCATCCAACCAGCGGTCAGGCAAGTATCGAAGGAGTGGACACTTGGAAAGAGCGGCAAAAAGTGCGCACCAAGTTTGGGTATGTTCCTCAAAGCTTCAGCCTTTATCGCGATCTCACGGTGCTTGAGAATTTCCGTTTTTTTGCCGGTGCCTACAACGTCCCGGGTGCGCAACTGGACGAGCGAGCCAATCGGGTCCTTAAGCTGATCGATCTCGAAACAAAGAAGGACGCCACCGCTGACAACTTGTCTGGCGGAATGCGCCAGCTGCTGGCGATCGGTTGCGCGCTCGTGCACGATCCATCGGTTCTGTTTCTTGATGAGCCCACGCGTGGGCTCGACCCGGTGCATCGGCAGCAAATCTGGAATCTCCTGTACGATCTAAGCAACGAGGGAAAAACGATTTTTGTCACAACGCACTATATGGATGAAGCCGAGCGCTGTACCGAGGTCGGCTTCATCGAGAATGGCAGATTACTGGCAAAAGCGTCGCCACGCGCACTCAAGAAGAGTTTTCGTGCTCATCTGCTTGAGATCGACGTAGAGCCTCTCATGCCAGCGCTGGTCCGCTTGCGCGACATGCCTGAGTTGCTTGGCGTCTCGCTGCGCAGCGGGAGCCTGCGACTCTACACGCCGGAAGCGGAGCAACTCGCCGCGAGGTGGCGCGAGAACTGGCCGTTCCCCGATCTTCGGTTGTTAGGCCAACGCTGGGTCGAACCTGATATGGAAGATGTTTTTACCGCGTACTCGCAAGGATACGACGGTGTTCTCAAGCAATCCGATTCATGAGATGGCTTTCATTCGGAGCGACCGGGAGTGTTGCCTACAAGGAGTTCCTCCACATTTACCGGGACCGTCGGGTATTGCTTCTTGTGCTGCTGCTTCCGCCGCTGTTCACGCTGCTCTTCGGTCACGCCTTTGAAACGAGCGAATTGACCGATGTTCCATGCATGTTGATCAATCGGGACAACACACCGCGCTCGCAAGAGTTCGTCGACATCATCTCCAAGAATAAGACATTCCGATGGCGGTTCGGGGCGCCTGGGATCCAAAACGAATCGGATTTGCTTGCCCATCACGTGCGCGCATCGCTCGTTATTCCGCAGGGCTGGAATGACAGTCTGGAAAATGGCGATCCG
>JAICUQ010000169.1 GCA_025935755.1 Chthoniobacterales bacterium
TTCGCTTCATTCCTTTCTAAAGAATTCAAAGCCGCACATTTCAAAAAATCTGAATTTTTTTATTTCGACCTGAAACCCGCATGCGGACGACGTATGCCGGTCGGCGCGTATGGGCTTGCGCGCGTTACCTCAAAGTCCGCGTTACGAACCTGAGTACGGGCAGAAATGGAGCTGGAAGCGCCCGCCCGGTTCTCTGGTGTTTAGTCGCGACACCCAAGGTCAGCGGCGCCGGATTTGCCTACGACTCGGTTTCAACTTTGTAAACGACCATGCCGCGCGCCCGGTAGTTCGCGAGCGCCTGACTGTGATCGCGGTTGCAAGTATGCACCCATACCCGTGATGGGACCGGCCGCATATTCCACGCCTTTTCAATTGCGCTGGTAAGCAACGCGCCGCCCAACCCGCGACCAATCCACTCTGGCAATAATCCGAAATACGCGATTTCTATTCCGCCCTGTGCGTCCCGACGCAGTTCGTAATAACCAGTGAGCGTGTTGTCATAGTACCCGGCGAACGTCCGCAGCTCGGGTGCCGTTGCGTACTCCCTCCATTGCTTATCGGTCCACGATCGTTTGTCGATCCAGGCCCATTGCTCACCGACACGAAGGTAAAGGTCTCGATTAAATCGCCAATCGCGTTCGGTCTTTTCCTGGACCTGAAATGGCGAGCCCGCGCGCTTCGGTCGCAACTGATCCGCCGATCGCATTTCCAGGTATGTCGTTATCAGGGGCTCAGGCTGCATCGATGGTCACGGATATTTCACATAATTTGACCTGTCATGTGAAAACACATTCCGTTGACAATTGGAATTTAAACCAGGTGCAAGTCCTCCTCTTGAGAAGAGGGCTGCAGGTGGAAGAATATTTAAAAAAATCGGCCAAAAAATGCCTAAACCAAAATCGCGGCCTCAGAAGCGACGCCGCCGTTCGATCATCACCTTTGAGATGATTCAACTGGACCGGACGGCAGCTGAACCACTCCATGAACAGCTTTACCGCCAAATGCGGGACGAACTGAAATCGGGCAGGTTCAGCGATGGGTCGTCTCGACTTCCCTCCTCGCGAGCTCTAGCGGCGGACCGGGGCGTCTCGAGATCAACCGTTAGACTCGCGCTTTCAAAACTTCATGCTGAAGGGTACCTCAGTTCAAAGACCGGGTCCGGCACATTTGTCGCAAATCTTCTTCCCGAAACCTTTCTAACTGCGAACCAGCTCCAAACGGACGAATCAATCCAGCGCCCGGCGCGCGTCTCTAACCGTGTAAAAGCAATTCCGGATAAGCGCACTGGAAATCAATTCGACCTTGGGGCGACAGGCGCCGGGCCCGGTGTCTCGTTGGTGGCGAGTATTCCGGCCGTCGACGAATTTCCAATAGCTGTGTGGGAACGGCTCAGAGCACAGATTCTCGCAAAAAAAGGTGTTAACCTATTGCGTTACTCATCCAATCGCGGCGACGTCGACCTCCGGAAGGCGCTTGCAGCATACTTGTGCGATTTCAGAGCAGCGCGGTGCCATCCGGATCAGATCGTCATCGTGGCGGGAATGCAGCAGGCGATGCTCATCAGCGCCATGTCGGTGCTGAATCCCGGTGAGACTGCATGGATCGAAGATCCCTGTTATCAGCAAACTCGAAGAGTTCTTAGTTTGGCGGGTGTTAAGGTAGTTCCCAAACCGATCGATGCTCAAGGCATCGTCATCGCCCGCTCGCCAAAAGAATTACTGCCGAAGATGATTTACGTAACACCGTCTCACCAGTTTCCTCTCGGCGTTACCATGAGCTTTCAGCGCAGGACTGATTTGCTCGATTTTGCGCGCAATCACAACGCATTCGTTTTCGAGGACGACTACGACGCAGAGTTTCGCTTCGTTGGACCACCACTCCCTTCGCTACAAGGAATCGATACTGCCGGTCGAGTGATTTACGCAGGTACAGTGAGCAAAATTTTGTGTCCTTCGTTGCGCCTGGGATACATCGTTGCCCCTGAGCACTTGGTCGATGCGTTTGTGAAAATCCGGAGCGCCATGGATCAGCACTCCTCTCCGATCGAACAGGCAACGCTTGCGCGTTTCATCACCGAGGGTTTTTTTCTCAGCCACATCAAGCGCATGCGAAAGATTTACGCGGAACGCCGCGATTTCTTCATCGACCAATTTAATGAGTTGCTTGGCGATCGATTTACTTTGCAGATTCCCGAAGCCGGTTTGAACATCGTCGCCTGGTTAAAACACGAAGAAGAGTTCGAGACGATCAAGCGTATCACGTCGGAAATCGGCGTAAGACCGTCGGCACTTTCGTTCTTTTGCATTCAGGCGAACCTCAAACCGGCGTTTGTATTCGGATTCGCGGCCTGGACACGGACACAGATTCGCGAGAGCCTCATCAGGCTGGCATCGGCGCTCAGGAATCACGATCAAAATTCGAATCACGGGCGCCAGTCACGATAAGCGTCGTGCGCACCCAGGGTCAGGCTGGTCCCGGCTTTACTATGCCGGTCGATCTGTTCGGCGAGCCACTGAAACCATTCCCAATTTTTTTGCGAACCGGAGCGCGCACGTTCGTACTCGGCATAACCGCGCAATTTGCGCCAGGCCACACGCACGGTGCCGCCGAGCACTTCATCGACCACATTTAGCGGAACCATGCGCGCAAACACCGCATAACCGAGAGACTCGAGAATGCAGGCTATGGATTGGACAGCTTTAAACAGGCGTGGATCCGCTTCAATTTGGGACGGTGTCGTACCGTCGGAAATTGACTGGACCAGGCTCATCGAATCCATCCACGCTGGCGTCAAGATCGCCTGCATCGCTAAAAACGCTGCGCGTTCTTCCCGCTCCTTACGCGCGCGTCGCATCTCGATCAGCCCGAAAACGACAGCTGTCAGTACCGTGAGAGCCGTTGCAATGTTCGCAATAGTTGAAAGGTTCACCGGTAACCCATTTCTTCCAACGCGCTGTGAGTGTCACGCAAAATTGGTGTGACGCGTCACCGCTTGAAACTATACAAAAGCCGCAGGGTTTGCGAAACCCTGCGGCTTTCCTCAACGTGCCGCGTGCGACTCAGTCCACAACGACCACGTGATCGATCATACGCAAGTCGCCCATGTTGGCGTAATAAACACGCACGCGAGTGCCGGGTTTGATCGCTGTTTGCACGATTTCCCCCGCCTTGTTCACAACGTGACCACGCCCGTTGAGAACATAACGGCCCGGATTATTCGAGTTGTCGTCCAGAACAACGAGCGTGTTGCGAGGCTGAAAACTGGCAGCCGCGCCTTCGGCAATCATTGTTCGGATCATTGATCCGGTTACCTCTATCGGTTCAGTTGTTGTTGCTCCTTGTTTCTTATCCGTCGAATTCGGCTGCGCGAATGCCAGAGGCGCAATCACCAAACAGCCAAGTGTGACCATTATTTTTTTCATGTTCGTCTCCTATTGTTGATGCTTGTTCTGCGAAGAAAACTTCTGAGGTAGTGAAAGTCGGGACAAGAGCCACTTCCCGTATTTGCTACAGCCCACTTTCCGTTGCGCAGGCGCGTCGAGGACACTCAGCGCAAGGGGTTGGATGGGTACGCGAATGTTAGTAGAGGCCGGACCAAATCACCTTTAGCATTCTGCAGTGGACCAATCCCTCACTGCGTGTGTTCTCACGGACGCAAAACTGCCGGATGACTGGTCACTTGCTTTCCCTTTTCCCTCGCCAGACCATAAGCGAAGCATTCTCAATTCGGCACCTGTCATGAAATCTCCGCAGCAGACCGACACGCTCTTCGATGCCTTGCGGCAATCGGTAGATGCGAAAGCAGCAGATGCAATCGAAACAGTTATCCTGGAAGCGCCTGACCGCGAGCTTTGCCGGATCAATGTCCTCGCCTTCGCCGGGAAGCACCAACTCGATGAGGACGACGTAATAGCGGCTTTTCTGCACGGCGCTCGACTCGGCATTTTCGATATGTCCTGGAATGTCCTTTGTCCTGCTTGCGGTGGCGTTCTCGATTCAGGAGCGACACTGAAGACAGTTAGGCAAGCGGAATACAGGTGCGTTCTATGCGCTGCGGGATGCGAACCGACGCTCGACGATATCGTCGAAGTTACGTTCACCGTCAGTACGCGCGTGCGAAAAATCGCCGCGCACGATCCGGAGACGCTCTCCTGGGCGGAATATTACAGACAGATTTTCTGGAGCTCATGCGTGGATTTGCCGGACGACGTGACGTTCGAAAAATGGGTTAAAGAAACAACTTTGGGCGCGCTCGAGCTTCCAGCCGGAGAGAAGATCGTGCTCTCGCTTGAATTGGCCGAAGGATTTTTAGACGTATTCGATCCGGTGGTTAACATGTCGCAGTCAATCGAGGTGAAAGGGGAACCTGCGCGTAAGAGTCAATCGCTCTCTTTCATCATGACGCGAGATCACCCCGCAGCCGGGGATATTCAGATGCGTCCCGGCCCTCTGCGATTGACGTTGGAAAACCGAACAAACGTACGCACCTTGCCTGCGATCTGGGTCGTCAGCGATAAAGTCCACGATCTCGTCAGGAAACGCCGTCCCTTCCTGACTGCGAAACGTCTTCTGACCAATCAGACGTTCCGCGACATTTATCGCACCGACGCGCTCGACGTCGATCAAAGGCTTAAGATCACCAGTCTTACTTTTCTGTTTACTGATCTCAAAGGCTCAACAGAACTTTACGAACGAGTGGGAGATCTGGCTGCCTATGATTTAGTGCGCGCTCACTTCCGGATTCTCAACCAAATCGTCGCGGCTGAAAGTGGCGCCGTAGTAAAGACGATCGGCGACGCCGTTATGGCAACATTCCCGACACCCGATCGGGCGATGGCGGCGGCGCTGAAGATGCGAGAAGCATTACAGGAACTGAAAGATGATTTGTTGCTCAAGATTGGGATTCACGAGGGACCTTGCCTTGCCGTTTTGCTAAACGATCGGCAGGATTACTTCGGGCGGACTGTAAACATTGCGGCTCGAGTCCAGGGACTCGCGACATCACGGTCCATTTTCGCGACGAGTGGTGTCGTTACTGACACTCAGGCGTCGAAACTCTTGCAGTCCAACGGCATTTCCGCAAGCCCCGAGAAACGCTCGCTCCGTGGCATTGCCAACCAGATCGAGATTTTCGAAATTCCGTGAGGAACGTTGCAGGACCGTTCCGCTTCAACGCGCGGATTGAACTGATCGCATGCACACAGCCCCTCCTGCGCAGAAACACGGTGTGCTCCGAAACCAAAACGGCTTCGGAACAGGTGAATCTCAAGCGACGCGCGGCAAGAACTCTTCTCGCACTATCTTGCCGTCCTTCACTGTGTAGACGCCAACTTCGGACATCTTGTGACGCTGGTTGGTTTTCTTGTCAGAGACATCGGCGTCGTACAAAACGACAAAACGATCGTGCGCGACGAAAGGTCCCTGCACATCAAAGCTGTGCACGTTCATACTGTTGACCCACCAGTCGATCTTGCCACGGACACCTTCCTTACCGCGGGTTTCCGGCGAACCGCCCATCCCGGACGCTTCCACGCTGACAATGTCATCGTCGTAAAGATCGAGCGCATCGTGCCATGCCTGTTTTCTCGTTAACTCCACAACTTTTCTGGCTACTTCTTCTGTATTCATTGTTCCTCCATTGTTAACCACCAATCATTGCAGGGCGTCTGTGTCAGACGCCGTGGCTTCTCACAGACAAGCCCTGCACTAGGAATTGTTCAAGGTTATCGAGCAAACTATTCCAGCCTTCGTTGTGGCGATCGCGCGATTCCTCGCTCGGTAATTGTTCGTGCTTCAATCGCAGTTCTGTCCCTCCGCGGCTCTCGACAAGTTCGATCGTCACAACGCTGGTCCGGTTCTCCCAGGCTTCGTCGTTATCCCATTGCCATGTGAAAACAATTTTCTTGCCCGGAACAAGCTCCTTGTATTCGCCGAACGCGCTCATCTCCTCCCCTTCCGGACTGGTCAGGTCCCAGCGGTAGTTGCCGCCGACCCGCACGTCCGCTGTGAACTTTCGGGTACGAACGTTTTCTGGTCCGAACCACTGTCGTAATTGCGCCGGATCGGTCCACGCATCATAGACGCGGTCCGTCGGTACGTTGATGAATCGCACGATTTCGAGTGACGTCTTCTCTGCGGTTTTTTCTTTCATGGTTTTGCTTGCGACTTTTCAAGGAACTGTTTCAGCTCCGATCCGATAATTGCAGTCCATCCTGCCTCGAAGTTGTTCCGCGCATACGTGGGTGTTCTTGGAAACGTTTCCGTGCCTGTATGCGTCAGCTTCAGTCGCGTCCTGTTATTTCCGTCGGGAAACAGTTCGAAGGTAACGAGAGAATCTCCGGGTTCGCCTTTGTAACGCCACGAATAGGCGATCTTCTTTTCCGGAACCACGTCAGTCACGCGACAGAGGTGATGATAGCTCCTGCCCTCATGTTCCACCACAAACTCGAATTCAAATCCGACCTGCGGCTTGAACTCCTTTAAATCGAAATACCACTCGCGCATTTGATCGCGGTCAGTAAGCGCTGTCCAAACGCGCGCGACCGGTGCATCGAAACTGCGCTCCAAAATGATGGCTTCAACCATTTCCTTTGTTTCATTCATGATGTTTTCGGTTCGTGTTGTTATCCTTCGGTATTGTCCGTTCCATCTGTTCGCATGCGACCGGAGTGATCACCTGTTCTCAGCAGCTGCTTGTCCCCCTTCACGACCCCGCCGAACCTGTTCGAGAACCCTGGCCGCGGCTTCGTCGTTGCCGTACTCGTCGTGCCAATTCCACCATTCATACGGCGGTGTCTTGGGAGAACCCTTGGGCGAATCTTCCCATTCCTCCTGGCGGCCGAGCGCAGTAATGTCGAGATAGTTCCACGTTCCGCCCATTTGTTCGTCACCGCGATTGTTAATGAAGTACGTTCGAAACACGCGCTCGCCGTCGCGGATGAAGGCATTCGTGCCGTGCCACTCGTCCACACCAAAGTCTTTATCAAAGTCATCCGTTATCGTGTACCAAGGGATGAATTCCCAGGCCATGCGCGACTTCAAACGTTTGATCTCGTTCTGCGGCGCTCGCGAAGCGAACACGAGAGTGGTATTGCGGGCGTTCAGATGCGCAGGGTGAGCAACTTGATCGGCCACCATGGAGCAGCCGACACATGCATGTTCCGGCCAACCGACCACGCCAGGTTCGAAAAATGCCCGGTAAAGGATCAGTTGACGGCGACCATCAAACAAGTCGAAAAGACTCACCTTGCCTTGTGGTCCTTCAAA
>JAICUQ010000206.1 GCA_025935755.1 Chthoniobacterales bacterium
TAAATCGAAGTCGGTCGGGGCGCCCGGGTCGAGCGGAGGAGGGACAGTCCGCGGTGGAGTGTCCGGCTCTGCCACCGCAAGGCGTGTCTTTGATTTGCGTCTCCTGGAGGAAGTTAGTTTCGAAGTTCCCATGCCTGATAAAAGCTCTCGCCAATAGAGCGATCGAGCGCTGCTACCGTAATCGCGTGTCTTAAGCTGAACGGACGCATTACTTTCGAAGATGCCAAAGCGATCAATTGCGCTGCACGTTCCGTGCGTCAAGAGTTAAACCATGGGACAGCGCGACACCACTACATCTGTCGATCCGCTTTGGTACAAGGATGCCATCATCTACGAACTGCACGTCAAAACCTTTTGCGACAGTGATGGCGACGGCATGGGCGATTTTCGGGGACTGATGGAGAAGCTGGATTATCTGCAGGAACTCGGTGTGACGGCGCTCTGGTTGCTGCCGTTCTATCCCTCTCCGATGCGCGATGACGGGTACGACATCGCTGATTATTTCGATGTAAATCCGAACTTCGGCACGCTCGAGGATTTCCAGGCGTTTCTCGACGCCGCGCACCAACGCAATCTGCGGGTGATCACCGAACTGGTGATCAATCACACCTCGGATCAAAATCCATGGTTTCAAAAATCGCGACGCGCCGTGGCACGTTACGGACCTGTTGCGGCGGGCGGTGACCGCGGCGATCCAGGACTGACCGGGGGCGCCGACCCCGGCCACAGCGACGATGACCTCGCTTACAGAGGTTTTTATGTCTGGAGCGACACACCTGAAAAATACAAGGACGCCCGAATCATTTTTAAAGATTTCGAGACCTCCAACTGGGCATGGGATCCAATGGCGAAGGCCTACTATTGGCATCGCTTTTACTCGCATCAGCCGGACCTGAATTTCGATAACCCAGCAGTGCACGACGCCGTCAAAAAGGTTTGCGACTTCTGGTTGTCGATGGGCGTGGACGGGCTGCGTCTGGATGCCATTCCGTATCTTTATGAGCGCGAAGAGACGAATTGCGAGAATCTTCCCGAAACGCACAAGTATCTCCAGGAACTGCGTGCTCACGTCGATGCGAAGTTTCCGAATCGCATGTTGCTTTCAGAGGCTAACCAGTGGCCGGAGGACGCGGCTGCGTATTTTGGAAACGGCGACGAGGCGCACATGAGTTTTCATTTCCCTCTCATGCCGCGCATGTTCATGGCGCTTCAGATGGAGGACCGGTTTCCGATCATCGACATCATGGAACAGACTCCGGCGATTCCGGAGAATTCTCAGTGGGCAATGTTTCTGCGCAACCACGACGAGCTCACGCTGGAAATGGTTACCGATGAGGAGCGCGATTACATGTATCGAGTTTACGCGACTGATCCGCACGCGCGTATCAATCTCGGCATCCGTCGAAGGCTGGCCCCATTGCTCGCGAACAACCGGCGAAAAATCGAGCTCCTCAACACGCTCCTGTTTTCCATGCCAGGTACACCCATCATCTATTACGGGGACGAAATCGGGATGGGGGACAACTTCTACCTGGGTGATCGCAATGGTTGCCGCACGCCGATGCAATGGAGCCCGGATCGCAACGCCGGATTTTCAAGGGCGAATCCGCAACAGCTTTACCTGCCGGTGACAATTGATCCCGAATATCACTACGAAGCAGTTAACGTTGAAAACCAGCAGAAAAATCTCTCGTCGCTCTTGTGGTGGACGCGTCGGGTGATCGCGATGCGAAAAAACTTCAAGGCGTTCTCGCGCGGCTCTCTCGAATTCTTGAGCCCGGACAATCCGAAAGTGCTGGCGTTCCTTCGCCGCTGGCACAATGAGACGATTGTGGTGGTGGCAAATCTTTCACGTTTCGCGCAGTCGGCGGAGCTGGATCTCTCGCGTTTTGCCGGCTGCGTACCGATGGAAGTTTTCAGCCGCAATCTATTTCGGCCGATCAGGAAAACGCGTTACGTCGTTACGCTCGGGCCGCATGCCTATTACTGGTTCGCATTGCATGCGCCGATGGATGGGCGCCGTGCTTCGAAGAAATACGTGGTACCAACCATCAAGGCCCCACAGCAGTTGGATGTGCTGCTTGGTAATAGCCAGCGAGAACAACTCGAACGCGAAGTTCTTCCCAATCACATACAGAATTCCCGCTGGTTCGGTTCCAAAGCGCGCAACTTTCGCAGCCTGAACATAACAGAGCAGGTTGCTCTCTCGGAGAATGTGGATGGCGCGAGACTGTGGTTCGTGGACATAAATTATCTCGATGCCCCGACGGAACGGTACGCACTACCGGTAAAGATCGCCTCCGGCGAAACCGCGCATTCGATTGCGCAGAATGCGTCGCAGGCGGTTCTCGCGCACTTCGGACGAAAGAACGGTGCGATCCTGTGCGATGCGATTTGGGATCCGGCTTTTCGTTCAGAGTTGTTCGAAGCCATTGTGCAGCGTCGCACGCTGAGAGCTCAAGCAGGGCAATTCGTTGGCCTAACAACTGCGAACCTCGAAACGCAGGAGATGAACGTCGCGGCCAACTCGCATGTGCTGAGCGCGGAACAGAGCAACTCTTCCATGCTCTTTGACAATAAATTTTTCCTGAAACTCTATCGGAAACTCGAGGACGGGGTGAACCCTGATGTGGAAATAACGCGCTTTCTCACCGAAAAAACCGATTTCCCGAACGTGCCGACTTTCGTCGGAGCGCTCGAGTATCGCCGGGCGAAATCCGAGCCAACCGTTGTGTGTCTTCTGCAACGTGCGATCGCGAATGAAGGCGACGTATGGAGGCTGAGTGTGGACGCGCTCGGCCGCTACTACGATCGCGTCCTGGAGCGCAAAGCCGATTTCCAGAATGAAACAGCGGCCACCGGTGCCCTTGTCGATGAATTGGTCGGTGGTGTCTATCCTGAAAAGGTCAAACTGTTAGGCCAACGGACCGGCGAGCTGCATCTCGCGCTTGCATCGAGGAATGATGATCCCGCCTTTGCCCCGGAGCCGTTCAATGCCATGGCACAACGCTCCGTTTACCAGAGCATGCGGACCTCACTGCGGCGCGCGTTTACCTCTTTGGAGAAGAAACTGTCGGATGTGCCTGCGAAATTCCGAGGTGAAGCGCGCGAAGTGCTCGCTACGGAAAAAGAAATATTGGCGCGCGAAAAACGATTGCTCGACCGTCGAACGCACGCCGCGAAAATCCGGATTCATGGCGACTACCATCTGGGGCAACTGGTTTATACCGGCAAAGATTTCGTGATTCTGGATTTCGAAGGAGAACCGGCGCGTCCTTTGAGCGACCGTAAAATGAAACGATCCGCGCTGCGTGACGTTGCCGGGATGATGCGCTCCTTCCAATATGCCGCGTACGCCGCGCTGTGGCAGCAGTCGCTGCGCAAAGAGGATGTTCCATTTCTCGAACGCTGGGCTGATCTCTGGTATCGCCAGACGAGCAGCCTGTTTCTGCAGAGTTATCTGAATACCACCACCGGCGCCACATTCGTCCCGGACGACGACGAAGATCTTCAAGTCATGCTGGAAGCGTATTTGCTCGACAAAGCGGTTTACGAAATCGGTTATGAATTAAATAATCGGCCCAACTGGGTGCTCATCCCGGTCCGCGGGATCAAACACATTTTGCAGATGACATGAGATTTGATGCATGGATTTCGCCAATCATCGCACAAATTGAAATTGGATTAATTGGATTAGACTTGCAGCAACTGCGACTCTGTTTATAAGCAAACTCAATTAAGGAGCCCATTCATGAATCAAACTCATCTCGACCAAATCGATCAAGATATTGCAGCCAAACATCTGTTGAACCATCCGTTTTATCTCGCGTGGACCCGTGGAGAATTGAGCAGGGAGGCTCTTGTCGATTATGCGCGGCAGTACTACCAGCATGTGGCAGCTTTTCCGACGTATCTTTCGGCGGTTCATGCAAACTGTGACAATCAAGCGACGCGCAAGGAAGTGCTTAACAACTTGATCGACGAAGAAGCCGGCTCACCGAATCATCCCGAGCTTTGGCTCAACTTTGCGGAAGGTCTTGGCGTGAAAGGCCGGCATGTACAGCGGGTTGAGAAATGGCCTGAAACCAAAAACCTGATCGACAGCTTCCGATCGGTTTGCCGCGATTCATCGACTGCTGAAGGGCTCGCGGCGCTTTATGCGTACGAAAGTCAGATCCCGGCGATCTGCGAATCCAAAATTGACGGATTAAAAAAACACTACGGATTTGCTGATCCGAAACATTACGAATATTTCAGCGTGCACATCGAAGCAGACCGCGAACACTCTGCTGCTGAGCGGAAGCTGTTAGGCGGATACCTGGATAACCGGAACTTTGAATCGGTGCGCGCATCGGTGAATCGCGTTCTCGATGCGCTTTGGGAAATGCTGTCCGGGGTATGCCGTCGTCACGCTATTGCGTGCTGAAGCCTTGTAGACAACGGCGTTCTGTCGCCGTGACGCGCCTAACAGGTTACCGCGGTCGCAAAACCAGGAAGGATCGTGCCCGATGGCGGCAGACAGACAAGACTTGCGGTTGCTCCGGGTTTAACGAAGCGGCGAGCTTGTTGTAGTCGGAAACGGACGTCACAGGCTGTTGGTTGATTTCTTCGATCACGTCGTCTTTCTGCAACTCTGCCATGCCACTGTCAGGATCAACATCAGTGACTAACACGCCCTGCACGTTTGGCGGCAAATCAAGCTCGCGCGCTTTTTCCGGGGTCAGTTGATCTACGTGAATTGAGGCCAGCGGGCTATCGACTGTTTCCTGGTCGTTAGGCTGTTGCGGGACTCGCGGTTGCTGCGGCTGCTGCGGCTGGTTTCCGCGAGGAACCACCCGGGCGCTTTCGTAATCAACGGGTTGCTCTTTAATCTGCGTTTTTACCGTTAACGGTTTTCCATTCCGCACAA
>JAICUQ010000249.1 GCA_025935755.1 Chthoniobacterales bacterium
CCACAGAGTCTGCTCTTTACGGAATCCTGGTTGGCAATCCCGACTGTCTATTGCGTTTATTCAATTTATCAGACCCTTTCAACAGGACTGACCGATGTCCCGATCGGGGTTTCAGATCGATCAGCAAAGCTACAAACTCTCAGACATTCTGGCTGGCCGTACTTCTTTACGCTGGCGCTGGCCAGTCTCGGCTTCAGTGAGCATTCCGTCGACGGAAAATTGATCGCCTAACGAGTCAGCCGGTAAGACCATTCACGGCTATTGGATGGGCGAATGCCCGATTACTTGGAGCCGCGAGGAGGTGGCCTGTCGTTCCTTACTGCTATGTGGTCGGCGGGTGCGCAATCACGAAGGTCGATGCCGGCTGTGGAGCGAAGGTTTCGGGGTAGAACACTTCGCACCCGAAGCGAATGTCCAGCACAGCGGCGTTCGTCGGCATGTTTGGAACAGTCCAATCGAAAAATGTTTCCTTAGGAGTCAGCCAGGGGCTAATGCACATCAGGAATGTTCTGCCGCCGTCCACCGACAGCCACACTTCCATTTCGCAGCCCACCAGGTGGTCCATGTCGGGCAGCACTGATTTCCATGCAACCCTGACATGCTGCCCAGGGTAGAGAACCTGGCCAACCCTCGGTGAAATCAGCTTCGCAGAATATGTTCCTCCCGCGTTTGCAGTAGTTACAAGTTGCGGCGCTGCGCTGAGCGCCACCGCAAAAACAATAGCAAATAAGGCTCGTCTATTCATTTTGTTTCTCCTCCGATTAAATGACCGAGAGTGCCGAGCGCAAGGCAGATATGTCAACCAATTTCCAATTACGTTTTTGTCATCTTGCCCGCGACTGCGAGTTGGCGTTCAGCTGGGCCGAGCGGACGACGCTAAGTTCGGCGCCGGGACGCGGGATCTCGAAACAAATCAAATTTATTTTCCTTGGGTGGATGTGTCTGTGCTGCAGGCCGAGACGTTTTCAGACCTGCGAGGCAAAAAGCGCGTGGACTAACTGACCCTCTGGCATCCGACTTTACGACGAAAGTTCGCAAGGGCGTCGTGATTGACGAGCTCACTGAACTTGACCGCGCGACGTTCTTTAACGTGGTCTTGAAGCGGCTGAACTGATTGGGCGGGCTTAGTCATTCAGCCCTCCCGGATAGTTGAGGCCGGGGAATCTCAGCCTGATCTAACACCTATCGATTTTATATGACATATATTGTCTGATGTTATTGATGCTGGCTTGTGATAGCCGACTATGAGGTTGGTTCCAATGCCCTCTCTTCGTGGGTTGCGCCCTTGACCCTGCCTTCCGCGGTGGTACCATCCGCGAATCTCAATTTCTATGAAGATTTCCCGCGGTGTTTTTCTCGTTGTCATAAGCCTTGCGTTTTCGGTGATCCTAGCCTGCGCACCGCCGGCAGTCGCCGCGCCGCAGGAAATGACCGGCAACATCAAGGAAATGATGTCCCCGGAAGAATTCAGAGCTGCAGGATTAAATAAGTTGTCTCCCGATGAGCTTCAGAAGCTCGACGCCTGGCTCCAAGGTTATCGCCAGATCACCGAGCAAAAGGCCGAGAAGAAAGCTACCGCCCGCGCTTCGCGCACAAAGATGGACCTGATCGTGAGCCGCGTGGACGGCCAGTTCAACGGTCTCACCGGCAGGACGATCATTCGCCTCGAAGACGGCACTGTGTGGAAACAGGCAAACGCGGACGATCGTCATCGCGCACGAGTCACGGATCATCCCGCGGCTGCTGTCATCCACGGTGTTTTTGGCTACAAGATGCGGATCGAAGGGACGCAGGAATTCTACGTAGATCCAGTCCGGAATCCTTAGGCCAGCGGCTGCGTCGCAGCGTTTGCGGGTAGCAATCGCCCCAAACCAAACTCCGCGTGAATCAATCGCGCTGCGCGCTCCGATTCTTTTTCATCGATAATCACCGCGATCTTGATCTCAGACGTCGAGACCAGCTGAATATTGATTCCGGCGCGACCCAGGCATTCGAACAAACGCGCCGCGACACCTGAATGGGATCGCATTCCGATGCCCACGACGCTCAATTTGGCGAGGCCGCTCGCGGTGTTCAAGCGTTTGCCGCCCAGCTCGCCCAGCAAGGGCATCAGGATTGTGCGGGCATTCTCCAGTTCGTCTTCGTGGATCGTGAACGAAATGTCAGTCGTCCCGTCAATGGACGCATTCTGGACGATCATATCGACGATGATGTGTGCCGCGCCGATGTCCGAAAAGATCCGGGCGGCGATTCCCGGTTTATCTCGCACCCCTGCGATGCTGAGCTTGGCCTGATGCCGGTCCAGGCTGATCCCCCGGATCAGGATGTCTTCCATGCTCGGGGTTTCTTCTTTTGTCAGGGTCCCCGCAGCTTGTTTAAACGTCGATCGGACCTCAAACTGCACGCCAAATTTCTTGGCGAACTCAACCGCACGGGACTGCATCACTTTCGCGCCGCTACCGGCCATCTCAAGCAACTCGTCATAAGCGATTTCAGTAAGTTTTTCCGCATCTTTAACAATGCGCGGATCGCAGGTGAAAACGCCATCTACATCGGTGAAAATCTGGCAGCTGTCGGCATTCAAAGCCCCGGCCAATGCAATCGCCGAGAGATCCGATCCGCCACGGCCAAGCGTGCTGGTTTCGCCTCCCGAGGTCTGGCCCTGAAAACCGGCCACGATAACGATGTAATCGTCATCAAGCAGTTCGTGGATTCGTTTAGGGCTTATGTTTGCGATGCGGGCACGTGTGTGATTCTGGTCGGTCAGGATCCCGGCTTGCGCTCCGCTCAACGAGATCGCCGTTCCCCCGAGCCCGTTTATTGCCATCGCCGTCAACGCAGCGGCAGCGCGTTCGCCGGTGGAAAGCAGAACATCGAGCTCGCGTTTCGTCGGGTGCGACGCAACAGCGTGGCCCAGCCGAAGCAGTTCGTCAGTAACTCCTGCCATGGCAGAGATAATCGCCACCACCCGGCAACCCTGACGTTGCGTCTCCAGGATTCGCTGCGCGACGTGACAAATCCGTTCCGGTGTTCCCACGGAAGTGCCTCCATATTTTTGAACCACCAGCGGCATGTTGAAACGATGTTCAATCAGATGTGATAATCGTCATTCCGAGCGGAGTCGAGGCTGCAACGCAGCTCCCAAATTGTTACAGCTGAATTGCGCG
>JAICUQ010000207.1 GCA_025935755.1 Chthoniobacterales bacterium
GAACTTTACAAAAGGTTGCACACTGCCGGTGGCGAGATCTGCACTGAACAACTTGATGTCATTCGGCGTCGTGATCTGGTTCCTTTCAAAAATCACTGTCGTCGCGTCGGCTTTCAGGACGGGGCGGTAATCGTTGACTTCTGGATTTTCCGGCAACAGAAAATTCGGTTCAACGAACGAAGACCCGTTTGGTCGTGCATCAGGCCGCGCTTGTGCAAAGCAGAATGATGTGGACGCGAGCAGGAGAAAGAAGCATCGGGCGGGATGAGTGGCTGTGTTCATTGTTGTTCTTCGTGAGAATCAAATCATCAAAACGCGACAGTAAAATGGATTTCGTAAACAAAGCGATTTTGTTTCGGGGGTGGCCATGTTGACCCCTCAAGT
This sequence comes from Chthoniobacterales bacterium, assembly GCA_025935755.1. GTDB lineage: Bacteria > Verrucomicrobiota > Verrucomicrobiia > Chthoniobacterales > UBA10450 > Udaeobacter. The sequence goes on from JAICUQ010000207.1 coordinate 385, forward strand.
TCCGGGATCTAAACGCGCTGGCGCTTCGTCATTCGCAAGCGGGACGCATGCGCTACTCTGTCACCGTGCTTTCGCCGGTTCCGCCGTTTTTGGCGTGTCTTTTCAGAACGACTCGCATAGTTTCGCAAATTCACGGAGCAAATTAGGATGCGAAAATGGATGTTCTTCAGCGCGGTCGCAGTTGCGATCGCAGCTCAATCGATGTCGATGGCCGCAGATATGGAATGGGATCGAACCGTTTTGCCGCGTCTTCCGCAGGCATTTGATGGCGTTACTAAAAGAACACTGGAAGGATCTGTTCCGTCGTTCACTCAACCCGTTACGCCTCCCCCCGGTGCACCGAACATTCTGCTCGTGTTAATCGATGACGCCGGTTTCGGAAATCCTTCCACGTTCGGCGGACCTGTCGCTACGCCAACATTTGACAAACTCGCGGCCGAAGGACTGCGTTATAATCGGTTCCACGTCACGGCACTTTGTTCGCCCACGCGCGCAGCGTTGTTATCGGGACGGAACCATCACTCCGTAGGATTCGGATCGATTGCTGAAATTCCCGGTGGCTGGCCCGGGTACAGCACGAATTGGCCCACCAGCGCTGCATCCATCGCCAGGATTCTTCAACTAAACGGATACAACACTGCTGCCATCGGAAAGTGGCACCTCACACCCGACAACCAACAGGGACCAGCCGGGCCTTTCGATCGCTGGCCTAACGCGCTCGGTTTCGATTATTTCTGGGGATTTCTCGGCGGCGAAACCGGCCAGTTCGATCCGGTGTTGACTGAGAACAACACAATCGTCGGCGTGCCGACCGACAAGAATTTCTATTTCAATGACGCAATGGTCCAGCATTCGATCAACTGGATCAGAGGCCAGAAAGCGCAGTCTCCTGGCAAACCTTTTTTCCTTTATTTCTCAACCGGCGCGTCGCACGCGCCCCATCAGGTGCCGAAAGAATGGAGCGATAAATACAAGGGCAAATTCGATCAGGGCTGGGACAAGCTCCGCGAAGAAACGTTCGCGCGACAAAAACAGACCGGCGTGATTCCCCCAAACGCCAAACTCACGCCGCGCGACCCTGCGTTTCCGGCGTGGGACAGCGTCCCGGCTGAAGTGAAGAAATTGTATGCGCACCAGATGGAAGTCTATGCCGGCTACCAGGAGAACACGGACAATGCTGTTGGCCGCGTGGTGAAAGCGATCGAGGACATGGGCCTCGCTGACAACACATTGGTCATTTACATCTTCGGCGACAACGGCGCGAGCATGGAAGGCACCGAGACTGGAACGTTCAACGAAATGACCACGCTGAACGGCGTCCCGCTTACAACCGATCAACAGTTGAAAGCCATCAAAGCTTACGGCGGCCTCGAAAAATGGGGTGGGCCCGATACGGCCCCACATTATGCGGCAGCATGGGCATGGGCTGGGAACACGCCGTTTCAATGGGGCAAACAAGTCGCGTCACATCTCGGCGGTATCCGTAACCCCATGGTGATCTCGTGGCCGAAACGCATTAAAGACAAAGGCAGTTTGCGCAGTCAGTTCACTCATTGCACTGATGTCGCTCCCACTATTCTCGAAGCCGCCGGGTTGCCTGCCCCAAATCAAGTCAATGGCGTGCCACAAATGCCGATGCACGGTGTGAGTTTCGCTTTCACGTTCGACGATGCCAAAGCCCCTTCCCGGCACACACAACAGTATTTCGAGATCTTGGGAAATCGCTCGATGTACAAGGACGGGTGGCTCGCGTGCTGGCGATTGGACCGAATCCCATGGAAGATCGATCCGGAAACACTCGCGCGATTCGCACCCGGGAAGTGGAATCCCGATCAGGACAAATGTGAGTTGTATAATCTCGACGAGGATTTCTCCCAGGCCGACAACGTTGCAGATAAATATCCCGACAAAGTACGCGAGTTGACCGCGCTCTTTTGGTCGGAGGCGGAGAAATATCAGGTGCTGCCATTACTCGGCGAGCTGGCAACAGTGTGGGGATTTCCTAAAGGTTTACCGGACCAGACGAAATTCGTTTACTACAACGGAACCGAGAACATTTCTTCGGGCATGATCCCGCCAATTTATAATCGTTCCTACAGCATCAGCGCCGATCTCGATAATCCCGGTCACTATGGTTTGATTGGTCTGCGCCCCGGAGTGGCGGGTGTGATTGTGGCCGAGTCCAGTTTTCTTGGCGGTTTTTCGCTTTATGTCGAAAACGGCCATCTCAAGCACACCTACAGCTTGTTAGGCTTAAAGCTGGACACCATCAGTTCGCGCGACTCCATTCCTGCGGGCAAAGTCAACGTGCGTTACGAGTTTACTGCCGATAAACCAGGCGAATTCGGCACCGGCGGCACAAGCCGGCTATTCATAAATGGGAAACAACAAGCCGAAGCCAAAATGGAACATAGCGTGCCCTTCCGCTTTGCGTCCTACGAAGGCATGGATATCGGCACCGACAACGGTCTTCCTGTTGTCCCGAAACTAGAATACGCAAAAATGCTTCCGAAATATTTCAGAGGCACGATAGAAAAAGTGGAATTCGATCTTGGCCCGGCAAAAGCAAGCGCCAAAGATCTTCGACAAATCAATGTCGAGCGCTTCGCCAATGCCGTCCGTAACTAACCGGTGTGAACGCAGCTCGAACTTAAACAGTCCGAAATCGGCAATTGCGAATCGCAAATACGAGGGAGCCGGCAGTCGGATTCGAACCGACGACCTGCTGATTACAAATCAGCTGCTCTAACCAGCTGAGCTATGCCGGCGTTTACGAGGCAAAAATAGGCTGAAACAGTCAGCTGCAAAAGTCCATTCTGCCCACCAGGAAATTTCACGCGCTCCGCTCACACAGCTTAGGTGTCGCAGCGGCGAGCCATGATCGCCGAATCGTGCATAAAAAAAGGGAGTCTCCCTGGGAAGCAACATCGATGCGCGGCCCGACCTCGTCTCCGAGCTTGTTTTGCGCGTCGCGAGGTTCCAAGCACGTCCTCTGGCATTAATGCTAAGGGAAACAAACTCTATCAATGATTAGCTAATCGCAGTTGCGGCTGTATTGTCGGGTTAAACGCAGCGTCAATCGATCGCGCAGGTGTGCGGCCCCTTCTCTCTGCACACTAAACTGCATCATGAATGCAATCGGAGAATTGACATGGAACCAACATTTACTCGGAACTGCGCGCTCTACTACGCCCAACATAAAACTTCAAAGCGTCGTGCGGCGCTTTTTAAAAGGTTTCGCGCCACGGCCCGCAAGCAGGAGCCGGATGTTCGGCGGCAACTGGCCTTTGGAGACTTATTCGCCGTGCCACGACCGCATCAGGATAACGGGCGCTAAGTCGGTCCATTGATTGCGATCATGGATCCCGTGACTTTCACAAGTTCACAGAACGAAGAGAGCGATTTTGCCGCAGAGCGACGTTGGGAAAACGAAGGGGAAAATCCAGGACAATTTCAACAGTTATCCTCTGACGATCGCAAGGAAGACATTACAACCTCTCCCGCGCCAGGCACATTGAAGGCATTTCGCTGCAAGGTTAATGGTACATGCATCTAATCCAATTCCGCGAAATAATGCGAGATGCTGAAGTCGCGTATGCGATTCATCCGATTGTACGCAAGTACCTCCTCAGTGTAAAAGAGACGACCAACGCCCTAATCGCATGCGGCGTGCCCAGGGCTGCCAACGTAGCTCAGATTACGAACACCTGGATATGACCGCGGGTAGTTTAGCGGCGAGCAAGACTGTCGTTAAAGGAGAGCGCGTTCTGGATGTCGAAACCGCAATCCCCCGGTGACGGAAAATATTGATACGAATGAAGCGCTCAAAAACAAGCGGCCTGATCCGCAACGCCCGTCGACGGCGCTCGATTTCTGTGACTTCGCAGAGCGCAATGATGCAACCGGACTCCGCCCGGTCCTCCTCTGATCAGGAGGTGATGCGACATCTGTCGCGCTCCCAGATTTTCAAAGATTACGAACGGGCTTTTAACGAAGCGATGGATTTACCGCTTAATATTCGAGCACACCATTCATGGTCGCCTTCACACCATGGCAAAAAGGATGACGATTCATTTGCGGCGATTCTGGCTCGTTTCAACCAGGCCCGCGCCGCATGTTTAAGGGCCCAAACCGATGCGTCCCAGGAACCGACCTCGCCGACGCGCACCGTTACCTGGTTTGCGGGACTCTCAGAAAGCGCGGTGCCAGTGTACGTGGGGGACCATATTCTCGGTTTTCTCGAGACGGGCGAAGTAATGCTCAAGAATCCGACAAAAAAACATTTTGCAACCATTACCCGGCAGCTCCGCGCGTGGGGCTACCGGACGGATTGGAAGCAACTTGAGCGGGCCTATTTTCGGTCCTGCGTTTTGTCGCCGGTTCGGTACCGCGCGATGTTGCGGCTCCTGAGTCTTTTTGCGCAACATCTTTCGATCCTGTCGAATCAACTGGCCGTGCGGCGCGACAAGGATGAGACCACAAATATGACACGCGCGCGACAATTCATCGAGGACCATCAAGCA
>JAICUQ010000071.1 GCA_025935755.1 Chthoniobacterales bacterium
AGCGGACGCTACAACTTCAACACACCACGGATGACACGGATCGACAGCAATCGAAAATCGAGAATCGGAAATCCGGTGGCGCTGCTGTAGCGTCCGCTGGCGCAGCTGTAGCGTCCGCTGTCTCAGCGGATGAAGATCTCGGAGCGCAGCAGGCGCGATTAAACGTGGACGCAAGCAGGCTGGCGTGCTCAATCGAAGATTCGCCGTGGCGAACGTTGAATGTCAGCAAGTTTCTGGAGAAATCGGATCCTTAAGGACAAAACAAAATTCGCGACGCTGGCGGTGATTTTTTAGGGACCCAAAAACCTGAGTTATCCACAGGACCAAAATTTTGCCGGATACGAAGTACCTAGGGTGAAAGGAAAAACTATGAGAATCCTGATAATAACAGCAATAACAGCGGCGGCCTTGCCGTTTATGGCGATCGGCCAGACAACTGATGAGTCGCAACAGACGCAGGGGCAAACGAGAGATACCCAAACTACAGCCCCGGCGAAAGGGAAGAAGATGCGTCCCGCGCAGGATCAAAGCAGCACAAAATCCGAAACCGGGACCAACGTGCGTGGACAGACGAACACGAGCGTCAAAGGTCGCGCGCATGTGAGCGAGCATCAACCTGGTACGCGTTCAAGCACTCATGAAACGAACGTGAATACGAACACGAGTCGGACGACGACGATAAACAAAGATGAGTTCAGAACGCGCCACAGTGACGTGTTCAGTCTTGGACGGCACCCGAAAGAATTCTTCGTCCAGCGATATGGTGCGAACCACTTCCGTATGATCGGAAATTCGTACTTCGTATTCCTGGACGGCTGTTGGGTCGCCGTTGACGTGGACGGGTTTACATACACGCAGCGCATGATATGCCCGGGCGATCCGGACTTCGTCGAAGTTGTTGACTAACGTACGCTTTGCGCAACACAAAACGCTCCGCTTAAGTGCGGGGCGTTTTTTTTGTTTCAATACGAGAAGTCATTTGTGAACGGACGAATTGGAGTAGTCAGCCCGCTGATGATCGAAGAATGAGCCTGGCGTGCGCAGCCCAATCATCCTGGCGCGCTGGCGAACGACGTTCACGTTTTCACCGCCGCCGGAGTGCCGGCAACCAGCTCACGATAGTGCGCGAGAAAGTCGGCTGGATCGCGGTAAATGGCGATCGCACCTGCCCGGCACAGGACTGACTCAGCCGTTCCGCCGCAAAGAAAGGCAATCGTCCTTAAATCCGCTTTTTTAGCGCCTTCGATATCGAATCGCGTGTCGCCAATCGTCACCGCATCGGCAGGCGAAACATCACCAAGCTTTTTCAATGAAGAAGCAAAGATATCGGGTGCCGGCTTGGATTTTTCGGCGTCATCACCGGAGACAAAGCCGTCAATGAGATCGCCGATGTTCAATAAATCGATGTAATACTCGGTATCCGCCTTTTTGCCCGAACTGGCGAGTACGCTGCGTTTGTTGTCATCGCGAATGCATTGGAAAAGTTCGCGGACTTTCGGAAACGGTCGAACCTTTGGAAGATATTCTTCTCTGAACAGTTCCGAGCGGTATTCATCCAACTTCTTGCCGAAACGTTTGATCTCCTCGGGCGTGAGAAATGCAGGTAAATATTGATCCGAGCCTTTGCCGATCTGCGCGCGTAATTGTTCCCTGGAGAAATTTTTCCCGAAGCGGCGAAATGCACGGTCCCACGAATCGACATGCAGTTCATTAGAATCGACGAGAGTACCGTCGATATCGAATATAAAGGCGAGCAAAGAAAATAAGCGCATGTTCTCAATCTGAATCGCGTTTCGCGTCCGATGTGCGCTGCGATGGTCCGGAATCTTTAGCGAACAAGAGATCAACCTGCCAGCATGCTTCGCAACAGCGATGCAGGCGGCCGCGCAACACTCAACTCCGAAAGATTTCGCGAGCGAGGCGCTCAACGCTCAACGTCCAAGTTCCGAAAGACAATGATTGTGATCAGCGATCGGTGATCAGTCCGGCTGTGTGCGAGGACACGAATGAGAATGTACGTGCGTGCAAAAAAGCGATCTCATTCAAAGGGCAACGGAGCTCTTCTGGCGATTGCAATTTTTAAGTTTGTAAAAGGCGCGCTTCTTCTGGCGCTGGCATTTGGCGCGTTGACCATGCTCCACAAGGATGTGGCATCGGAAGCGGGATATTTCCTCGATCAGCTACGGATCGACCCGGACAATCGGTTTATCGGTGGACTCCTGAGTAAGCTGCAGTTGGTACATTCGAAGGAGTTAAAGGAACTAAGTGCGCTGGGCGCAGCCTATGCCGGGCTGTTCCTAACTGAAGGAACCGGTCTGCTGTTCCGAAAGCGCTGGGCGGAATGGCTGACGATTGTTGCAACAAGTTCGCTAATGCCGATTGAGGCCTACGAGCTGTTCGTAAAATTCACTGCGGTGCGTTTGTTCGCTCTGCTGACGAATATCGCAGTCGTTTTGTATTTGATCTATCTGGTGCGACAAAAGGAGAGTTAAAGCGGAGGAAGCAAACCAGTGAAAGCAATCAGAGTGAAAGAATTTGGCGGGCCGGCAGTCCTGCAACTGCAAGATGTGCCGACGCCGCAGCCCGGGCCGGGTGAGGTGCTCGTTAGGATACACGCAACGGGGATCAATCCCGTGGAGACTTACATCCGCGCGGGAACATATGCGCGATTGCCGGAGCTCCCGTATACGCCAGGAAACGACGGGGCTGGCGTAATCGAGCAAGTCGGCGCGGATGTGAGCGAATTCAAACCCGCCGATCGTGTTTACACCGCAGGATCGGTGACCGGAACGTATGCGGAGTTCGCGGTATGCAAAAAAGAACAGGTACATCCGTTACCTGAAAACGTTTCGTTCGCGCAGGGCGCGGCGATGGGCACGCCGTACGCGACAGCGTACCGCGGACTGTTGCAACGCGCCGGAGCAGAGCCCGGCGAAACGGTGCTGGTGCATGGCGCCAGTGGTGGTGTCGGGACGGCAGCGGTGCACCTGGCGCGCGCGCGCGGGCTGCGCGTGTTCGGCACAGCGGGCAGTGACGAAGGATGCAAGCTCGTCCGCGAACAGGGGGCGCACGAAGTGTTCGATCATCGGACGACAGATCATTTTGACCAGGTGATGAAGGCGACTGCCGGGCGCGGCGTTGATGTGATTGTCGAAATGCTCGCGAACGCGAATCTCGGGAAAGATCTGACCATTCTCGCAAAAGGCGGGCGCGTTGTAATCATCGGGAGCCGTGGGCCGGTCGAGATTAATCCTCGCGATACGATGCAGCGCGACGCCGAGGTACGCGGAATGATTCTTCCCAACACGCCGCCGGCACAGATGGCGAGCATTCACGCGGCCCTCGTGGCCGGTCTGGAGAACGGGACATTGCGTCCGGTCATCGGCAAAGAATTTCCGCTGGCTGAAGCAGCTCAGGCGCATCAAGCCGTGATGGAACCGGGAGCGTTGGGAAAAATCGTGCTCGTGCAGGGGAAGTAAGAAACAAGCGTACCAGAAACGCCGCGTCGCAGAGGAATAGCGGCAAGGGCACCCCTACTACCTCCAAATATCACAGTTGGCCTAACGAGTTTTCTTCCACACGACATCCTCGTTGTTCCGGCGGTCAATCAGCGCGTCGACTTTTCCATTTGTGGCGTAACGGAAGAGAATCCTCCCTTCAACGCCTTTGCGGAAGAAAAGTTCTGATGTTTCGGGCAGCAGTTCTTCCTTTTTGCCGTTTCGTTCGATAAATAGTTTGTCGCCTTCGTCAGTGACCGATCTGGTTTGGCCAGGAGCGAGTTCATACGTCCCAATGAAACCGGCAAATTTTTTCGGATCCGCTTTTCCGACTGCGGGATCTTCATAGTAACGGTGTGCCTGACTGGCGATAATCTGCCAGTTGCGGTTGCGCTGCAGCCAGGTGTCGGTGATGTGATAACGCGCTTTCAGATTCTGACCAAAGATGGTCTCGGTTTCATCGATATCGTAACTGAGTACTGCGGTATCCCTGATGATGCGGCTGTGAACGTTTTGAACCTTGATCGTGCCGGAGTACCCGGTCGGCAACGGTGTGATATCGGCTATCAGCTTGGGCTTGTCGAAAAAACGACCCTTCTCGTCGGCAAACATGCAGTCGTCAGCGAAATGTCTTTTCCAGGGCGCCTGATTGCCTGATACGAGTGAATCGTACAGCTCCTGAGTGCGCCGGACGAGTTCGTCCTGTGTAATAGGAACGTCCGCAGCGCAAACGATAGTTGCAGCGGAGAGAAAACTAATAAGCGCGAGTTTCACAGAAAGGAGGAAGCACAATCAGGAATTCGAAGAAAAGATAAAGGTCAATCAACAAAAGCTAATCAGGAAATCGAGGAATAGAAAATCGCCTCTGTCCAGGGCCAGGAATGGTAGCGACCGTTGGACTGTTACGAGACCCGAGATCAAAATGAGCAGTCATTGTAGCCACGGCGCTCTGTCGCCGTGCGAAATACGGACCTCTGATTTTCTGCTCCAGAATTCTAACTTGTTACCTCCGGGTCTATTCGATACCAATAACGGATCACCACCTATGAAACCAACAAATCGCGTTTTCCTTACCGGTATCGCCGTTGCCTGCGCAGCTTTGTTAGGCAGTTGCGCCAGCACACAGAATGTCTCACAAAACAGAGAGAGCATGCTCGTGGCCTCAGGGTTTAGAGTCATCACCCCTAAAACAGCAGCGCAAAAGCAAAAGCTCCAAAATCTTCCGACCGGGACGGTGACCATGATCAACAAGGGCAGGAAAAAGTACTACGTTTTCCCGGATCCAGCTCACAACCAGGCTTACGTCGGTGGACCGAAGGAATACCAGGCCTATCAACAGCTCCGCGCAGACAAGAAACTTTCCAGGGAAGATCTCCAGGACGCTGAGATGTACCAGGATGCGACTATGGAGTGGAGCATGTGGGCCGGCGGCGAAGGAGTGTGGGGGCCGATGGGCGGTCCAATGCCTGGAGGCTTTTAGCCGTAGGCAAAGTTCTGCGCAACGATTGCTTCGTTGTGTTGACGCCTGGTCCTTGTGGTTCGCAACGGCGAAAAACGGAACGATTGACAACAAATCGCTGAACAATTCGATGAACCCGGTGCTGAAGCGCCTCCGATTCCGCCGCTTCTCCACCGTGCAACTTCTCATTGCTCTTGCCGTTCTGTTGATGTCGGCGCCGTTTGTTGAAGAACTCGAAGGCGGCAAACTCATCCTGTCGGTTTTGTTTTCATTGGTCTTGCTGGCTGCGGTGTTTGCGGTAGCCGATCGCAAGCGTACCCTCATCATTGCGCTGGTTCTTGCGGTTCCAGCTCTCGGTGCCAGATGGCTCAGCTATTTTCGACCGGAGTTCATTCACCCTGCTGTTTTTCTCGTCTGTGCACTGGTCCTGCTAGCGTTTGTGATCGCGCATCTGTTACAATTCATCCTGCGGGCGCCTGTCGTCACCATGGAGGTCCTTTGCGCAAGTATCGCAGCTTATCTCATGCTCGGTTTAATGTGGACACTTGCCTACTGGTTAGTGGATCAGGCGACGCCGGGGGGCGCTTTTGCGTTCAACACTGACCTCGGCCGCCAATCGATGAATGGATTTAACGGCATCTATTTCAGCTTCATCACATTGAGTACGGTTGGATACGGTGACATCACACCAGTTTCACGCGCCGCGCGCTGGCTTGCCGCGTTGGAAGCGATGACTGGTCTGTTGTATGTGGCGGTCCTGATCGCCCGATTGGTTTCGCTTTACTCAAGAACAGAATCCCGTAATTCCTAGGCATTCGGCCGGTTGAAGTCTCCGGCCGCGAATTTCTCGATGCCGCAGACGTAGCCCCAAAGTCCCATATGAAATTTCGTGCACGAACATGGTTGTTGGCTATTATCGCCGACCGCCTGGAGAAATCCGACGCTTATGAGGCTTGAAAACGCCAGGGTAACCACGCGCCTGATCGGCGCTGTAACGTGTGTCGCACTTTTCGCCAGCTGCGCGACGGCGCCGAAGACGGGCGGTCCCGAGTACGGCCCGACCGCGGGCCTGATGCGCGAGGCGCGCTCATCGAACGTTCCGGTTGAAAAGCGAGCAGCCGATTATTTGCAGGCTGCCGCCATGACTGCGCCGTTGCTGGGGCCCGGCATCGCGACACCCGCTTGTGAAACCTACAATGCAGCTACCGCAGAACTCACGCTCCTGCTTCGGTCGGCTGATGGAGGACGTTGGTGGGATCGTTCACTAACCCTCAACGGAGGGAACGCCACATACCGTTTGCGACTGGAACGAGGACGCTACCCGTATACATGGTCTCCGGATTTCTTCACCTCGTTTGAAAATCCTGACCAAATCAAACGGACTTTAATCAAACGCGACGTGACTCAAAACGGCGTTGGAGGCGCGTTGGTTGGAGTGCGATCGGTCACACCGCCAGAACGTTTTGCGCCAGCGAAAGGATTGGCTGCCGCCGTCACCGCCACTGTCGACGTTCGCGGATCGGATGCGGTTCTTGCTTTGCGACGTCCAAGTAGTGAGCCATCGGCAATTGTAGAAGGAAAAGTGCGGCCTCTCGCTGCAGATTTTTCCGCTCCCATCTCTTATTTCCGGCCGCCGAATAACCTGCTCCTCTTTGACCTGATGGGCATGTTGCGAGGCGCTAACATGATGGAGAAGACCGGGCTGTATTTTCTTGAGCCGTACGACCCCAGCCGAATTCCAGTCGTGTTCGTGCACGGACTGATGTCGAGTCCATTTACGTGGATCAAAACAATCAACGGACTTCAACAAGACCCGGAGGTGCGTAAGCATTATCAACCCTGGGTATTCGGTTACGCGACTGGCAACCCGATCCTTTATTCAGCACTTCGGTTGCGTGAGGAATTGGCCAAAGTCGACAAGCTTTATCCCAATCATCTTCCGTACGTGGTGGTTGGCCACAGCATGGGTGGCATGCTGACACATGCGCAGGTCACCACTGTCACGCGTGAGATGTGGGAGAAAGACAAAACGATGGGATCAACGGCCAAAAGCATTTTCGCCAATAACTCAAGTGACAGTCTGGTTGTTCGCGCCCTGACTTATCGTGCAAATCCGCGAATAAACCGTGTCGTCTTTATCTGTACGCCGCATCGAGGCAGCGACATGGCCAGCGGCGGGATCGGCAGATTCGGGATCAGCTTGATTAGTCTTCCAGTACAACTGCTTTCGACCGTGAAGGACTCGTTAACCAGTGCCGAAGTCGCGCAAATAACCGGCAGTTCGAAACGTCTGCCGAACAGCATCACAGGCTTAAAACCGTCGAATCCGGCGTTACCGGTCATCAACGAAGCGCCGATGACAGTTCCATATCACTCAATCATTGGCGATCGCGGGAAGGGAGACTGTCCAAACTGTACCGATGGCGTCGTGCCATATTGGAGTTCTCATCTTGCCGGCGCGAAATCGGAGCGGATCGTCCCAGGGCCGCATGGGTCAGCCGAGCTGCCGCAGACGATTGCAGAGCTTGACCGGATTCTGCGTTTGAATCTTGGACTGCCTCCCGCAGGGCCAACCACTGTCGCTCAGACAACTCGTTGACCGAACGCAAGTCCAAACCGCACAGCTACAGGGTCACGGGTTGCAGAAGCTGGAACTGCATCAAAGTTCCGGGAGTAATCACCAGCGTGCCGGCGGTATATCCGTACCGCGCCTGCCTGCCCGTAACCGGCGGATGACCCGGTTGGAACGCATTCGTTTTCACGGGAATATTGCGGCCGTTCACCGAAACGGACGTGAGTTCTACTGTGAGCGGATCGTTTCTGCGCGGATTGTGGCGAGAGGAGGCGATTCTGCCGAATACTTTGCTTCCGGCTTTCAATATCGACCTTCCATGGACGGAAACATCCTGGGCGAGTTTCGCTTCGAAAGTTCTGCCTACGGGAGTCTTCGAGCTGAAGGAACTAACAGAGCTTACGCTGAGCGTTGTCCCAGCGGGAATCGTCGCCGCATTCAAAGATGAAGCGGCCGCGGAGGCGCAGATTACAGCGATAAACGCAACGAATTTATTTTGTTTCATAAAACGGTTTTCAATCGGGGGTTTCGTAAGGCGGCTCGTGTGTTGCAGTCGCGGTGACTTGCATCGGCGGATTGATCAGCTGAAAGACCACAGCGGCCACCGCGCCAGCCACGAAGTTTGACACCAGATAGATCCAGATGTTGGCCCAATCCGAAATGCCAAGAATACTAATGCCCAAAGCAACTGCAGGATTGAATGCGCCACCCGAAATATCACCGACCGCGAATGCGCCGGTCATCACGGTCAAGCCGATCGCCAGGCCATAGAACGAGTTACCGGATGTGCCTTCAGCCGTAGCCGCATTCAACATCACATACACAAGGGCAAATGTGAAAAGAAATTCAGCGAGGAATGCGGGACCAACGTGCAGCGTCATGGGAGTAACAGCTACACCGGCACGAAAAATTTTGCTCACGATCAGCGCCGCAATAGCGCCGCCGGCGAACTGGGCAATCCAGTAAGGGATAACGTCAACCGGTTGCACTTTACCACGGATCAAAACGCCGAGTGTGACGGCTGGATTGTAATGTCCGCCCGAGATATGCCCGCCAGCATACACCATCACCATCAGCGCCGTGCCGATCGCCAGTGGGGCGATGACTCCCGTGCCGGCACCGATTACGGTGCAGCCAACTGTCAGAACCAGGAAGAACGTTCCGATGAATTCGGCGATGTACTTGTTCATAGGTCTAAGTTACTCAACACGGGTGGTAAAAAGCAAGACACATCACAATTTAGCGCACGCGTCATCAGTCGTGAGCAGAACCCGTTCAGGCAGCACAGGGGAGAGACACAGTCGTCTCTCGTTTCGGAAGAACCCCGGCAAAATGCCGGCACGTTCGTTAGGCCACTAATTAAATCCAGATAAATGATCATGCCGATGGTTAGGCCGGTGAGGGCTGACACGAGGGTTTCACCGGATATCGATCCTTTCGCCGGGGCAAGTCCCGCAGGTGCAGTGAAGCCGTCGTGCTCGCTCAGAATTGCGGCAGCGGCGCTGGTCCGAAGAATAAACGCAGCATTTTCTCTTTGCCGATCACTCGCACGAGTTCGCGTGCGGTACAATAGACCAGGATCAATATGAAAAGGATGATCTCCACTGCCCAGTAATGAGGCCACACCATCTCGGCGAGTAACTTCTCGTTTCCAGCGATGATGCCGCCTGCCTGCCGGGAAAAATCGATAAGTCGCTCCAGGTAATGAATAATGCTGGCCATCAGGAGATAGATCATCGTCTTCCAAACGATATTGTAAGCGAGTGGCTTATTCGGGTACCGGTTGATCGGCGGTAACATGTCCGCGATCAGTACCGCCTTGCCCAGGATCAATGAAGCGATCGCAATTGAAATCGTCGACAGAGGCTGAAAATGCGAACCCCTGGCCATCAACACACGAATAAACGTGAGTATGTGCAGCGCTACGAAAAAGAAGATGGTGGGTGGGAGGATGGCGAAAAATTCTTCCTTAAGCTTCTCGAGTAGTTTGTGCATGCGACTCCTTTGATCATTCCTGGGGATTTCATCACGAAGATCGACCGGATGCGAGCCAGGACGGTATGCTCGTTGTTCTTAAAAATTTACTCCGGCCTGTATGAAAGGTCCGTTCAGTGCGTTCTTGTCCGTAAAGCCGTTCTTTTGGAAATCATACTTCATGTAACGCCATCCGGTCTGCAGCCATATGTTGCGGGTCAATTGAAATTCGAGCCCGCCCGCCAACTGGTAACTCCAGTCGGTGCTGTCTATCGATTTACGCACAATCGTGCGGCCTTCACGTTGCAATTCATATGCCGTGTCGGCGTTGGCGTTGAATCCACCTACATCGCCCTCCGCAAAAACTTTCGTGGCCCTGAAGATTTTCAATCTCCCGCGCATACCGACGACGGGATCGACCCAGCCAATCGAATCAGAAAAATCCAAACGCTTCCGGATTCCCAATAATTCCCGAAGAATCACCAGGCGGGCGTCGCCGTTATCGAAAATGCTCAGATCGCCCGCCAGATACGTCCACCGGGCGCCCGCAAAAAGAGTCAGGTTCGCGTTGTCACAATTGATCAGCCGATACCCGACGAATCCTTCCGCAAGGGCGTTTTTGATGTGCACATTTGCATCGGTAAAAAGCAAACCGGGCAAACTCGCATGAGTACCGACCTCGATGTACTGACCGTCAACCCAGAATTCCCAGCGCCGATATCGCGCGTTGATCGAGAGCGCGACGGGAACATGTGTCAGGTGTTTAAGCAACTGCGTGAACTTGACGTCCGATGAAGCCTCCAGACCCTTCACTCCACTGTCACCAGAAATACCCGCAAGCCACCCGGGAAGGCCGATGCGGACTTCCCACAAGGACGGCGTTTCGCACCAGCTTTTTTCAACCGGAACAACTTCTTTGGAATAATCTTTTCCGTCGGTGATAACCGGCTCGGTCCCGGCGAAAAGAATCGAGGAACTGCTGATGAAAATTGCGATCAGAAGGAAACAAACGGATTCGTTAGTCGCCCCGTTTTTCATGATGCATTTTTCTCTCTTGTACCCAGTCTGTATACGCATAACAAGTTGTTCCTGCTGATCGTTCACGCATGAGAATGGGCAGGCCGCCGCTCGTTTCATATACGACCTAGGGCTTACATGTTCTGGCGAGTTTGATGTTCGCAGGCACCTATATTCGTCTTTCCCGGTGTCGCTCTGATTGGTACACTCGCGGCGCGACGTTTCACGCGATTGTGCAACGCGATCGGCAATCAAACCAATCAAAGGAGGAAGCAAGTTATGGGATTACTCGATTCGATACTCGGCGGGGATAGTGGAAAACGCGGTGCAGCTGGTGAGGCGAATCCATTAATAGGAATGCTGGGCAGTCTTCTCGCGCAAAGTGGCGGACTGCAGGGTCTGGCTAATAAGTTCGCACAGACGGGACAGGAGAATGCGTTCCGGTCATGGGTCGGCATGGGTGAAAACCAGCCAATTTCCGGCAATCAAGTTCAACACGCTATTGGTTCGGAGCAAATCAACGCGATCGCGACCAGAATGGGAGTGGATCCTGCAGTCGCGTCAACGTTGTTGGCTGAATTTCTGCCGAAGATCGTCGACAAGTTAACGCCGGCCGGAAAAATCGATCCCACTGCGGATCATCAACAGGGATTGGCGGCGATGTTGCCATCTTTGTTGCAAAGCCTGTCTGGCCAATCATCGAGCGACGAGTCTGCTCGAGCGTAATGTAGCAGCGTTGGAGTCCTGCTCTGCGGCGCCGGTTTCAATTGCAGGCGTCGAATTGACGCCTACGGAGTCGGGGAGGGGGACATTTTCGGTTTAAACAAGCGTGGGAACCTGAGTTTGAATTTCCGTCGCGCCGGCGATGCGACTGCGGTCGGAGTGGGACTGGGAGATATTTCAGCGGTCGTCTTTCTGCGGACAGGCCGCGGCGTCGGAGAAATCGCCGCGGGCGATTCGGCCGTTGAAGGCGAAGCAGTGCTCTCGACGGTCGGAGTTGTTTCGGCTTTTTTCTGTGCGCGATGTTTTGCTGGCGAGGTGGATTCGTTGGGCGTCCCGGTCAGTAGCTGCGATTCAACTTGTGTGGCCGAGATTGTTAGGCCGATCGCAAACAGGAGTAGAAGAATTTTGCGCGTCATATCGTCCACGTGTTTGTGCTCAGCTTGTCGTTAGCAGTTTTCCTTGCCGTTCCAGTAAGTAACTGAGCGATTACGCCTTTTGCGTCAATCTTTCGACAGGTAGCTGTAGCCAATCCGCAGCTTCTTTGCGATCTTTGAAAACATGTACGTTGATCGGGGAACCCTGAGTCAGTAAAGCATGCAACCGAGCGTAATGAATCATTGTCGAATCCCTGGCGAGAATCGCCGATTTTACCGGCGGATGACCGGCGTAGGAGAGACGCCGACAGAGAGAAACCTGGATGACATATTTGAAGTTGAGCTCAACTTCATCGGCTTCGAGTGTATCAGAGAACCGATTGAACGGCCTCTGCATTTTTTCTTCCAGATCTTCCAGGACGGAGACGATCTTTTTGACAGCCGCCTCGTCGACTACACCGCGCGGCCGATAGATGAGCAGACTTATATCGTCGTGAAATTCGATGTCAGATGGAAGCTTCATCGTTCCTTAAGCGGACATTAGCATCTGTTTATTTGGAGGAACTTCCGCTGAGCCGTGCCAACGGAACACCGAGCCATTTCGCGACATCTTCTCGTTCTTCAAATATTCGAACAGTGATTGGCGAGTCTTCAGTGATTATGGCATGCAACTGGCAATAGTGGACAATCGTGGAGTCGGTCGCCAGAATCGCTGATTTCACCGGCGGACGGTCGAAATAGGAGAGAACTCGATGAAGAGAAATCTGAATTACGTATCGGAAATTTAATTCAACCTCATCGTGGCCCAATGTATCGAAGAATCGATTGAAAGGCTCGTGTAACTTCGTTTCCAAGTCTCCAATAACCGAAACGATTTTACTCACCGACTGTTCGTTCAATACGCCGCGCGGTCGATAGATGAGCAAACGAATGTCTTCGTGAAACTCGATGTCAGGGGAAAGTTTCATCGCTCGCCGGATTGTTACATAAAGCAATAGCAAGAACGAGGAATTTTCGCCGTTAAGTCCGCTTAATTTCGCTGACACAAAAAGCAGCGCTATTGCTCCTATCGATCCCTCAACTCTCAACAATTACCAGCTGACCCTTCCTGAAAAATCAAACCCAGTCGCGGACCCGCTCAGAATTTTAAGCTTGCGGTTAAGTTAAATCCGTCGCCCTCCACGCGCTTGCTGACGCCGAAATCGTGAATCCAGCGCGCGTTGAAATCGAGATGACTTTTACCCAGCTTCGTCGAGTAAGTCACAATCGGGCCGATGCCAAAGGCGCAGCCAACAAAGCCGTTTAACGCAGCAGGGATTCCGTCGTCGTCGGTGATCTGCTGAATCCAGCTTTCAACAAAACCTATTCCCAATCCATTTTGAATCGTTTGATTGCCGGCACTTCCAAGTCAGACAGTATGCCGTTCTGAACGTGGGCGTCCGGATTCTCCGTATAGAATCATCGAAGTACCCTGAGTCAGTAGGACGAGTAAGCGAGCGTAATGAATAAGAGTAGAATCCGTAGTCAAGATCGCTGACTTCACCGGTGCACGCCCCGCATGGGCAAGACGCCGATGAAGAGAAGCTTGAATCACGTATTGGAAGTTGAGCTCAACTTCGTGGGTTTCGGACGTATCAGAAAATCGATTAAAGGGCTGTTGCGATGCAGCTTAAACCCTCGATAACTCCGATGACTCTGTTAATCTCCGCCTCATTGATCAAGCCTTTCGGCCGATAAATGAGCAGACGAATGTCTTGGTGAAACTCGATGTCAGGCGGCAGCTTCATAACGGTTTTTTGCTGCATCGTTCACGGTTGTTTGAAACCGCGCTTCCGCTCACGATATGAAAAATGAAGCGACCCAGCGATAGACTTTGGTCGTACACTTCCACAAGGAAGTATCTCCCTAACGAGCAGTATAACCGCCGTCGATGGCAAAGGTTTGACCTGCGGCAAACGAGGCGAAGTCGGAACAGAGAAATAAAACCATCCCCGCGATCTCTTCCGGTTGCGCGAAGCGGCCAATGGGAGAATTAGCCATGAAATAGCTACGCATGGCTGAATCGTCGAACCACGGTTTTGTCATTGCTGTTTCCACCAAACCGGGCGCGAGCGCGTTGATCCGGATTCCTTTACTAGCGTACTCGAGTGCAGCTGCTTTCGACAAACCGATGACGCCGTGCTTCGCCGCCGCGTAAGCGCTGATTCCCGCTTCGGCGATCATTCCAGCAATTGAAGCATTGTTGACAATGGCGCCACCGCCGGCCTGCAACATTTGCCCAATCTCATATTTCATCGACAGAAAGATTCCTTTCAGGTCCACGGCGATGACCTTGTCGAAAGTCGTCTCGTCCAATTCAGCGAGCATAACCGTTGGAGGCAACACGCCGGCGTTGTTGAATGCGCAATGCAATCCGCCGTAGCTCTTGACTGCTGCCCCGATGAGATTCCTGACATCGCTCTCGTCACTGACATCGGTGTTCACGAAAATGGCTTCGCCTCCGTAGCGTTTGATCTCATCGACAGTTTCCGACCCAGCAGGATCGATGTCGCCGATCACCACCTTGGCGCCGCTTTGCGCAAATAGTTCCGCCGTCGCGCGACCAATGCCCCGACTCCCGCCTGTAACCAGCGCCACCTTACCTGAAAAATTGAACACATCGTGTTTCATCACTTTGACGCGAGCAATTCATTCTGAACACCAGGCCATTCCGCCGCTTCTCTGCGATCCTGGAACACACGAACCTTGATCGCAGAACCCTCAGTCAGCAGCACGAGCAACCGTGCGTAGTGGATGAGACTGAAATCGGTAGCGCGAATCGCTGATGTGACCGGGATACGTCCTGCATGGGTGAGACGCCGGTGAAGTGATACCTGAATAACGTACCTGAAGTTGTTGAGCTCAACTTCATCAATCTCGGATGCATCCGAGAATCGAAGGCTCCTGCGTTGCAACTTCAATCTCTTCGATAACACCGATAATTTTGTTGACCGCGGCTTCATCGATCAAACCATGGGTCCTGAAGCCATCGATCATTTGAGGATGTTCTTGTAAATCTTCCCATCCTTCATAATGACGAGGAAGTTTTTGGCCGGATCCTCGATCAGTTTGATGTTTGCCAGCGGGTCGCCGTCCACCAGCAGGAGATCCGCAAGCGCGCCTTCCTCAATTCTGCCAAGCTTTCCAGGGTATGGATTGCGTTTTCCAGACAGCGCGAGCAGTTGGGCGTTGGTCGAGGTCGCCATGATCAGTACCTCAGCCGGCGTGTACCATTGGACCAGCTTGGTTAACAACGCCCCCTGCTTCTGCGCCAGCGCCGCAGAAAACAATACGTCGGTGCCCCAGGCTGTTTTGATTTTGTACTTTTTTGCCAGCTTGTAGGTCGTGTCCGTTCCGGCGAACACCTCCATCGCCTTTTCCCGCTCGAACGAGCCGGGCGGGAACGCCTCAGCCAATTCGTCGGGGAACGCTTGCATGCTCAACCAGATTCCCTTTTCGGCGATCAGTTTAGCGGTCGGTTCGTCCATTAGATGGCCATGCTCGATGCACCTCACGCCGGCGGCAATCGCCCGCTGGATCGACTCGGGTGTGTAGGCATGCACGGTGACATAGGTTCCCCAATTGCTTGCGGCTTCGACGGCGGCCCGCAGTTCTTCCAGGGTGAAGGTGCTCGCGTCAAGCGGGCTGTGCGGTGACGCTACGCCTCCGCCCGCCGTCAGCTTGATCTGACTGGCCCCCAGCATGAGCTGCTCACGCACTCGGACACGGACCTCGTCCGGACTGTCGGCGATCATGGCGGCGCCGAGCTGTTCACCGCGACTCAATGGAGCTCCGACGACGCGCGGCACTTCCCATGGCTGGCGGAAATCGCCGTGACCGCTGGTGACCGAGATGATGGCACCGGACGGGAAAATGCGCGGACCTATTATGGTGCCATCGTCGATTGCTTGCTTAAGCCCAAACGACGGACCGCCCACGTCGCGAATGGTCGTGAAACCTCGCATCAGCGTGTCGTTAGCCTCTGCGCCGGCCACGAGGTAGAGGTGGCCAATGTCGCCGTTGAGCAACTGAGCCACCGTCGGCCGCACCAACATCGTGTGCCAGTGGTTGTCGATTAGCCCCGGCATCAGCGTTCGCCCGCCGCCGTCAATGAGCACGGTATCCGCGCGGCGGTCAGTAGGAATCGGTTTATCCGAAATTTTCTCAATGACTTTGCCGCGCACCAGAACGTATGACGGTGCGGAGAGCTTGTCCGATTTTCCATCGAAAATGCGGACGTTGGAAAAAAGGGTAACGGAACCAGTGTTGGCCGCCACGGCTGGCGAAGGCGACTGCGCCCAAGTTGCATTGATCAGACCAAGTGCAGTGCCTAACGAGAAAACCGCGAGTTTCGTTTTCATATTTATTCTCTTCCTCCTTTTTGGTGTGTTCATGATTTCACTTTCTCGACCGCTGGCAGAGTCCATGATTCATCCGTGACTGCCGGCTTGGGCCAGTAGGCGCTCACGTAAAAGGGAGATGCCGGCCAATTTCAGGTCCTTTTTCTGGGTGCCAACGGAGAAGCGACTAATCGTATTGGCGACAAAGAAGTGGTGCTCGTTGTAGATCGACAGCGACCAGAAGCCGCCCAAGGGAATCAGGTTGTACCCGTCGAGATAGACTTTAAACGTCTTGGCGCCTAACGAGTGACCTTTCGCGCACTTGGCCACAACATCGGGATCACCGGCTGCCGCACAGAAAGTGGGAAGAAAGTCTTCATGAGCGAAAAAGTCGTCATAAATCGTTCCCGGCTTAATCACTCCAGGCCAGCGGATGAGACATGGAATCCGGAAAGCGCCTTCGAATCCGTTCGCCTTCTCTCCGCGAAATGGGGTGGTACCACCATCAGGCCAGCTCATTACCTCGGCGCCGTTGTCAGTACCGTAGATGACGATGGTGTTAGCCGCGATCCCGTCGTGCTCCTTCCAATCGTTCCTCCAGCCTTTCACGAAGACTCGTGGTTCCTATTTCGTACCCGGTTTTTTTTCTGTTGCTCTGCGGATCAGTCGCCAAATGATGATACACACCAGCGAGCCGACAAAAGCTGAGATCAGATCTTCAAACGTAATCTTGATCTCGGCCAGATGAAGATCGATGTGAAACAACCAGAACAAAAAGCCGCCGACGAGCGCCCCGATCATTCCGATCGCCATGTTGCTCCAGAATCCGAATCCTCGCTTGCTGAACGTCATTACACGTCCGGCCAGCGTTCCGGCCAGCGCGCCGACGATCAACCAGACAACGATTTTTCCAATCGTCATCGTTTCAGTGTTTCTATTTAGAAGAACGTGCCTTGGAAGTACAGGTGCATGGGTTTACCACCAGAAAGCTC
>JAICUQ010000050.1 GCA_025935755.1 Chthoniobacterales bacterium
ACACGAGGACGGCTTACGGGTTACCAAAAATCCAGTTTCCCGAAGCCATGATCCCTCAAATTGCGCGTGCATTTCAAAGAGGCTCGTGCCTACCATTCGCATTTTTTGCAGGATTTCCCGTGCCTTTGCTCCACCTTCTCCTGCCATGCGGGTAAGCACCTACTCTGATTACGCTCTGCGCGTGCTGATGCAGGCCGCTTTGCACAGGCCGGAGCGGATCACAGTGGACGAAGTTGCGGAGGCGTTCGGCATCTCGCGCAATCACCTCGTCAAGATCGTGCATGATCTTGGGCGACACGGTTATCTCGCGACGTGGCGCGGAATCGGCGGCGGCTTCACGCTGGGGCTACCGCCGGAAAAAATCCGGCTGGGCGATATCGTCCGGCTCGGCGAAGAATCGGAGACCGTAATCGACTGCAAGGACCGGCTGGGTCGCCCTTGCCGAATCTTTCCGGCCTGTCGTCTCAAAGGCGTGCTGGATGAAGCGGCTGCCGCGTTCTTCGCAGTGCTCGATAGTTACACCCTGGAAGACCTGGTCGGACAAGCGTCCACCTTGGCTGACCTCCTGCAACTCCAAATTCATGAACCCGCGACACGCTGAGAAGACTCGGCGAAGTTCGCGATCTGGGTTTCGCGGCCTAACGAGTCCGAGGGGTGAGCGCTCCGGGCTACTTCGTCGTTTTTCTGCGAGAGAAATTTGGACGTATCTGACGCCAGGGGCCATTGCAGCGCTCTTATTTGTTGGCGATCTTCTAATTCCGCGGGGCGCAACCCCGGCGATCGGTTATTGCATAATCCCTGTTTTGGCAGGGAGCGCGCAGCGGCCGCGTTTCCTTCTCTGGATGACCGTCACATGCACTATTCTTACCTGGATAGGTTATTTCCTTGAGCCCTCCGGCGCAGCAGCGTGGATGTCGGCTTTTGATCGCGCCGTGATCACAGGTGCCCTGTGGCTAATTTTCCGCCTGGTGTGTCGCCGTAATCAAGCAATCCTGCGATTGGCCCATCAAACCCAAATTTTAGAAGAGACCAAACGCGAATTGGAAAGATCTAACTCTGAACTGGACACCTTTGCATCGAGAGTGGCACACGACATACGAGGCCCGCTAAATACGATTGGTCTTTTTGCGCATCTGCTTGGTGATAGTCAGTCGCCCCAGTGGAGTATCGACTCTGCAGGCTGGGCGGCGTGCATTGAGAATGAGGTCAACTCCCTGGGCAGTCTTACAAAGGGCCTTCTCACATACGGACGCGTTGGTGGTGGTAACCTGCAACTAGTGCCATGTGCTTGCGAAGCGGTCCTCAATTCGGTGAGGCAGAAATTGCGATCGCTGATTGAAGAGACCGGGGCTCAGGTTACGAATGATCCACTTCCAACGCTCTCCGCCGATCCGGCACTGATAGCTGAACTGTTCCAAAATCTCATCGAGAATGGGATCAAGTATCATAGCTCCGAGCCTCCACACATTCACGTGTCCGCCACCGGAAGTTCCGAAGCCTGGCGGTTCTCAGTGCGTGACAACGGCATCGGTATCGAGCCGATCGACCTGGAGCGAATCTTCGAACCATTTTGCCAAACTGGCCGCGTCGATTCTCATCGAGGGGTAGGTCTCGGCTTGGCCATCTGCAAACGTATTGTCGAGCGACACGCTGGTTGCATCGAAGTAAACTCCACCGTCGGGCTCGGCACCACGTTCACCTTCACGATTCCAGGGCAAATGCCCGCCAGGTTATTGTAACGGATCGGGCAGATCGCACTGCTGAATGGGCAATCAGAGTCGCGCTTGGAGCGTTCGGTCAACCAATTGTTCCGTGGGCATGTGGAGCATGTCTCTCCGGAGGAGGGCACTTGCGCGCGTCCAGGCTCTAGTGCAAGGAGGTAATCCCAGTTTAGCTGATTCAGCGCTAGCACTAAAGTGAGTGCGTTTTAAAAGCGTTACTTTAATTTCCCAATCCGGGATCGCCTTGTCTTACAGCCAAAGTCTTTATGAGATGGACAGATTATTTTTGAGGCGAAAACTAGCTGATCTTTACCCAGGCTACTTCGCCCTTGTGATGGCCACCGGCATTATCTCGGTAGCAGGCTATCAACTGGGATTCTACCGGGTTGCCTGGATTCTCTTTGTGATCAACATCATCGCCTATGGCGTTCTTTCGCTTCAAACGGTTGCGCGATTAACGCGCTTCCTTCCCCGGCTGCTGGCTGACCTGGTGGATTACGGTCGTGGGCCGGGATTTTTCACCGAAGTGGCCGCGACATGTGTCTTGGGGATTCAGATCGTGATCCTGACAAACAACGTTCTTGTCCCGGCAATTCTCTGGGCTCTGGGAACAGTCCTTTGGTTCGTCCTGATCTACGCCTTCTTCGCTGTGATAACCGTGCGCGAGAATAAACCGACTCTGGCAAAGGGAATTAGTGGAGCATGGCTCAACACAGTCGTTTCCACGCAAGGCGTGTCGATCCTGGGAACGATGGTGGTTTCGCGGTTCCATGGCATCGAAAGAGAGGTCCTCTTCTTCAGCCTCTCCATGTACCTGCTCGGCTGCATGCTTTACATCCTGATTATCACGTTGATCCTCTATCGCTTTCTATTTTTCAGCCTCACCGCGCCCGAGTTCACGCCGGCTTACTGGATCGACATGGGCGCTGAAGCCATCACGGCGCTGGCCGGTGCGACTTTGATCCTCGCGGCGCCGCAGTTGCCCCTGCTACGGGAGATTCTGCCGTTTCTGAAAGGCTTCACTTTATTTTTCTGGGTCACAGGGAGTTGGTGGATACCTTTGCTCTTGATCCTGACGCTCTGGCGTTATCTCTGGAAAGGTAATCCGGTGACTTATGAAGCAAGATCCTGGGCGATGATCTTTCCGCTCGGGATGTACCCCGCCTGCACGCTACAGTTGATTAAGGCCATGGGTCTGGATTTCTTGTTGTGGATTCCTCGCTTCTTTATTTACATCGCTCTACTGGCCTGGTTCATTACCTTCATCGCGATGATTCGTGAGGTGATACGAACCAGATCGTGATCGCCGGCACGGGCGCAGCAGCGCGAGCGGTAGAAGGCACGCGACAACTCAGAGGCGCGGACCTTCAGGAAAGGAATAGACCCGCAGAAAATCAGCGATCAAAACCTCCGAACGCTTCGGGCTGGTAATGAACGTTGATGACTTTCATGTGGCGAACCCTATCTGGCACCTTCCACTCGAACTCATCGCCGATGCGGTACCCCGACATTCCCGCGCCGATCGGCGCGAGCACGGAAATCTTTCCTCTTCAACATTCGACTCACGCGGGAAAACTAAAGTGTAAGTGACCGTTTCGCCATTATCCAAATCAACTAAGTCCTCACGCCAGTTCATCGTAATCACGTCGCTAAACACATCTTTTGGATCAACGATGACAGCTCGGTGCGGGTCTTCGGTCAGAGCTTTCAGATCCCCATGCTTGCGCGGATCAGAGGCCTGTACTTCCATAACCAAATCTTCAAGGCGCTGCTTGTCCTGGCTAGTGACATAAATGGGATTCTTAATCTCATCACGTTATCTGATTGCAGCGATACTTCATAGCATCCGATTCCTGGAATCCAGATTGGTCAATTCTCTGGATCAATATTGATTCGCTACCACAGTCACTCAGATCAGAAACCGATCAGATAATTAGTCAAAGAGTATACGACTTATATCCGCCTGTGATCGACGTATCTTCATGAGACGAGAGCGAGGTTCATGAACCGTTTGGCAGGAGTGTTTCTGTTTGCGGCGATTACGTTGAGTTTCGCGTTGGGCGCGCCGGTTCCACCACGATCCCAACTTCGGACAAACGAGTACACCTGGCATCCGGAAACCTCACCGCGGGGGCCGGTGCTGGTGGTGATCAGTTTGCCCGAACAACAAGCTTATGTTTATCGCAACGGCGTGCTGATTGGGCGAACCACGATTAGCTCGGGGCGGGCCGGACATCGCACGCCGACCGGGGTGTTCACCGTTTTGGAAAAGGCACGCAAACATTATTCGAGCATCTACAAGGGAGCGGCCATGCCTTACATGGAGCGGCTGACCTGGAGCGGGATCGCGCTGCATGGCGGAAAACTACCGGGCTACCCCGATTCCCATGGGTGCGTCCGCTTGCCGAAGGAATTTTCAGAACTGCTTTTCGGTGTGACCAGGATCGGCACGACTGTGGTGGTCGCGAATGAGTCGTCTGATTCCGCCCTGGTGACGCATCCCGGCCCGCTCATGGCGATGCCGGCGAGGATGAAAAACCTGAAGCTGGAAACACTAAGCGGCCTTGATTTCCGGTGGCATCCTGAACGCGCGGTTACGGGACCGATGAGCATCGTGATCAGCGAAGCCGATCGGCAGGTCGTAGTCTTTCGCAACGGCGAGCCGATTGGTCGCGCGCGTTTCGAAGTGCAAGGCAGCTATCGCTTCCCGACCGCTGTCTTTAGTTACCTGGGACGCGAAAACAACCACAATCGCTGGCTTGGTGTGGGTCGCAACGCAGAGGAAACGCAAAAAATGCTGGCTGCTTTGCGTTCGCACATCTTGGTCGCGCCCGCCTTTCGGGATTTCGCACAGAGCGCACTGCAACCGGGCGATACCATGAGCGTTGTGTCGTTTCCGATTGTGCCGCGGACCGACGCAGCGTCTCCAGTAGAATGATTTAAGAGTGAACCAGGAAGGACAGAAGTTAATGAAATCAAATAAAGAAGAAAAATATTGGCGCGAACATCATCACACGTCCGATCCGCTCGTTGAGTCATGGCGATGAAACACAAATTCAAAGTTGGCGATCATGTTGAGTGGAACTCGGAAGCTGGCCGTGTGCGCGGAACGATCCAAAAAAAGGTTACCTCGGCGATTAAGTTCAAGACCTACACGGTCCATGCTTCGAAGGATGAGCCGCAATATTTAATTAAGAGCGACAAGACCGACCACATGGCCATGCACAAAGGTGCGGCTCTTAAGAAACTCAGCCGAAAGAGACCAGTCAGCCGACGTTAAAAAACTATTACCAGGAGATCAATGCCATGCCGATATACAAAGTTAACCTAAAGGCGAGAAAGGAGATCGCCGCTGGAACAATGGCGTTCCATTTCGAAAAACCGGAGGGGTTCGTCTACAAGGCGGGTCAATTCGCCGATTACACTCTGATCGATCCGCCTGAAACCGACGCGGAAGGCAATACGCGAGGGTTTTCCTTGGCGAGCGCTCCTTACGAGGACTATCTGATGTCCGCGACACGGATGCGTGACACGGCGTTCAAGCGAGTATTGAAAACGATGCCGCTCGGCACGGAACTCACACTGGATGCTCCGTATGGATCGTTCACGCTCCATAACAATACGGCCATCCCGGCTGTTTTCGTGACTGGCGGGATCGGCGTCACGCCGGTGCGCAGCATCGTGCTGCAAGCCATTCACGACCAGGTCGCGCGCCGGATTATCGTCATCGATTCGAACAAGCGGCCGGAGGATGCGGCTTTCCTGGACGACTTGAACAAGTCACAGGAGAAGAATCCGCACTACACCTTTGTCGGCACAATGACAGGGATGGAAAAATCAAACCGGGAGTGGCACGAGGAAACAGGGCACATGACGAAAGCGATGCTTTCGAAATACATCGATGATTTAGCAGTTCCCATCTACTACATCGCCGGTCCGCAGGCTATGGTAGCGTCGATGCGCAAGGTATTGACCGAGTCAGGAGTCAACGATGACAACATTCGGACAGAAGAGTTCACAGGTTACTGAGGCCAGCTAAGAATGAGACACAAACTAAAACTCAAGAGGGTGTATGAAGCGCCGCATAAGGATGATGGCACCCGCATCCTGGTGGACAGGCTCTGGCCGCGCGGTTTGACAAAAGAAAAGGCGAAGGTCGATCTCTGGTTGAAAGAGGTCGCTCCAAGCACAGAACTTCGGAAATGGTTCGGACACGATCCGAAGAAATGGCGAAGCTTTCGATCGCGGTATGAAACCGAGCTCAAACATCACATCGATCAGCTCAAGTTGTTAAAGAGCAAAGTGAAAGAAGGAACAGTTACTCTGATCTACGGCGCGCGCGATCAAGAGCACAACGAGGCGCTCGTCCTAAAGGAATTTCTAGAACGAACGGCGTAGGGGTCGCTGGGGTTAGCGCAGGATCGGCCGGTAAAGCCGCGGCGATGCGATTTTAAGGCGCGAAGACATGCCTGATTTTTTTTGTAAACTTTCTGAGACCACGACGCCGCTCCACCATTGCTGGGAGCACACGGTTGGAAGCTGTCACGCGCCTCTCGCATTGCGAGCCGACTGGCAGGCGCAACTGCGACGCTGCCACGACGAATTGCGATTCCGCTATGTTCGTTTTCACGGTCTGTTTTCTGACGACGTCGGCACGTTGATTGAGCACAACGGAAAGCCACTGTATTCATTCTTCAACGCCGATCAGATTTTCGATTTTCTGCTCTCGATCGGGATGAAGCCGTTCGTTGAACTGAGCTTCATGCCCGAAGCACTCGCCTCCGGGCAGAAAACGGTCTTTCATTATCGTGCCAACGTCACGCCGCCGAAAGATTACAAGCGGTGGGCAGAGCTTGTGAAAAAGTTTAGTCGGCACTGTGTCGAACGCTATGGCGCGGCGGAAGCGACGGAATGGTTCTTCGAGGTCTGGAACGAGCCGAACTTGCCCGCTTTCTGGAAAGGCACGCAGGCGGACTATTTCAAGCTTTACACTGAAACCGCCGCAGCAATTAAGAGTGTGGACGCCGCACTCAAAGTCGGCGGCCCAGCGACAGCGAAGAATGCGTGGATCGAAGAGTTCCTCGCCTTCTGCGCCAGAAAAAAAGTGCCGGCTGATTTCGTAAGCACACATCATTACCCGACCGATGCGCTGGGGAACGAAGGCGATGATACCGAAACGCAATTAGCGAACAGCCGCCGCGGCATTCTGCGCGAACAAGCGCAGGACACGTTTCGGCGTGCGGGCGGCAAGCCGGTTTATTATACCGAGTGGAACGCCTCCTCCAACCCGCGTGATCCGCGGCACGACGAACCTTACGCGGCCGCGTTCCTCGCCAAGACCGTGCTGGAAACAAATGGCCTCGTGCAAGCCTACAGTTTCTGGACATTCACAGACATCTTCGAGGAGAACTATTTTCCCTCGAAGCCATTTCACGGCGGCTTTGGCCTGCTCAACTTGCACGGTATTCCGAAGCCGGCTTATCGCGCGTATGAATTGCTCCACCAACTCGGCACTGAGCAACTACTGGTGGATGGAATCCATGAGACGGTAAATGCGTGGGTTGTCCGCAAAGGAGATTCCCTAACGGTGCTGCTCACCAATCACGCCTTGCCGCGCCACTCCATCAAGACGGAACAGGTGCGGGTGCGCGTCGCCGAATCCGTCGAGCCAGCCGCGGTGTTCATCCAGCGTATCGACGAAGAACACGCGAATCCGCGCCGCCTCTGGACCGAGATGGGCGAGCCGGAATATCTGAAGGCGCTCGATGTCGAGCAATTGCAAGTGGCTTCCCGCCTAACGCCGGAGCCGCAGCGTTGGAAGTATGCGGATGAGAGCGTCCACTTCGAAATCGCCTTGCCGCCGCACGGACTGGCGGCCATTACCGTCGAGTATTTGCCGATGCGCCGCTCAGGAGACAAGTGAAAGAACGAATCGAACAACCCTCGTTAGGCGAGAATGAACTGGCCGACCTGCAAAAGGCCACGTTCGGGTATTTTCTGAAAGAGACGAACCTCGACAACGGAATGGTGCCTGACAGCACCAAGCAGAATGCGGCCGCCAGCATCACCGCCATCGGATTCGCGCTCACCGCTTATCCCATCGGGGTCGAGCGAGAATACCTGACGCGCGCCGAGGCCGTCGAGCGGACCCTCGCGACGTTACGTTTTTTCTGGAACAGCGAGCAGAGCGAAGCGCCCCACGCGACCGGCTATCGAGGTTTTTATTATCACTTTCTTGATATGCAAACCGGTCGCCGCGCCCCTGGCTCGGAACTATCCACCATCGACACAGCCTTTCTCATGGCCGGCTTTCTCACCGCCGGCATGTATTTCGATCGGGAAACGAAAAAGGAAAACGAGATCCGAACATTGTCCCAGGCGCTCTACGCCCGCGCCGATTGGCGATGGGCGCAAAACGGTGCGCTTAAGGTCTCGCACGGGTGGAAGCCGGAAACGGGTTTTATCAAATACCGTTGGGAAGGCTACACCGAAGCGTTGATTCTTTATGTGCTTGGGCTGGGATCGCCCACACACCCGCTGCCCGCGGAAAGCTATGTGGCATGGACGCGCACCTACAAATGGAAAAGACTTTACGAGCAGGAATTTCTCTACGCCGGTCCGCTCTTCATTCATCAACTCTCTCATGTTTGGATCGACTTTCGCGGTATCCAGGACGACTACATGCGCGCGCGCGGGCTGGACTACTTCGATAACAGCCGCCGCGCGGCTTACGTGCATCAAGCGTACGCGATTCGGAATCCGAAAAAGTTTGCCGGGTACGGAAAATACGCCTGGGGAATTACGGCGAGCGATGGTCCCGGCCCGGCGCGGCGCAAGATCAAAGGCATCACGCGGGAATTCTACGACTATGTGGCGCGCAGCATTCCTAACGGACCCGACGATGGCACGCTGGCGCCGTGGGCGGTAGTGGCCTCGCTGGCGTTCGCACCGGAACTGGTGCTGCCTTCCATCAAACATTTCAACGAAGCCTACCCGGAGATGACGAGCAAGTACGGCTTCAAGTGCAGCTATAACCCGACCTTCTCGGGCAGGAAAAATAACCGCTCAACAGGTTGGATTTCCCAGGGCTACTATGGCCTCGATCAGGGACCCATCGTGATGATGATTGAGAATTATCGCACGGGGTTTCTCTGGCGTTTGATGCGGCAATGTTCCGCCATCCAGATAGGTTTGCGCCGGGCTGGATTTACGGGCGGTTGGTTACACGATTAGATTGCTGGGGAAAAGATTCCGGCTGCGCGAGGAGAACCCGCTCCGGCATCAAAACCTTCTCCACGATGCTCTGTGCTTCTTCCAAGATGCGACACAGGTGGTCTTCTCCGCGGAAGCTCTCGGCATAAACCTTGTAGATATTTTCCGTCCCTGAGGGACGCGCAGCGAACCACCCGCTCTTTGTCACTACCTTCAATCCTCCGATTGAAGCGCCGTTGCCGGGCGCGTGGGTTTGGATGCTCTGAATCAACTCCCCGGCAAGATCTGTTGATTGGACTTGGCGCGCGGAAAGGTTCGCCAGCATTTTCTTTTGTTCCGGAGTGGCTGGTGCCTCGACGCGGTCATAAACGGGATCACCAAACTCGCGTGTAAGCTCACGGTAAATCTCTCCGGGGTCGCGCCCCGTCCGGGCTGTGATCTCCGCCGCGAGCAAACAAGGGATGAATCCATCCTTATCGGTCGTCCACGCGCTGCCGTCGCGCCGGAGGAAAGATGCGCCTGCGCTTTCCTCTCCAGCGAACCCAAGAGAGCCGTCGAGTAAACCGTCAACGAACCACTTGAATCCAACCGGCACTTCGTAAAGCTTCCGCCCGAGCCTGGCGGTGAGGCGATCAATCATCTGAGTGCTCACCACCGTTTTGCCGACGGCCGCATCCTTTCGCCATTCCGGCCGGTTATCAAACAGATAGGAGATGGCAGCCGAAAGATAGTGGTTCGGCGGCAGTAATCCGGCGCTTTTGGTGACAATTCCGTGCCGGTCATGATCCGTGTCGCAAGCGAAAGCGAGGTCGAAGCGATCCTTCATCTCAATCAGTCGCTGCATCGCGTAAGGCGACGAAGGGTCCATGCGAATCTGACCATCCCAATCAACGGTCATGAACCGGAAAGTTGGATCGACCGCCTCGTTTACCACAGCGAGATTCAGTCCATAACGCTCCGCGATCGGCCTCCAGTAGTGAACTCCAGCGCCACCGAGAGGATCGACTCCGAGGCGGATGTTTGCGCCGCGAATGATATCCATATCAATCAGATTGCCTAGATCATCGACATAAGTGTGGAGATAGTCGTGACGATGCGTCGTCGGCGCACGAAGAGCTCTTTCGAACGGAATGCGTTTCACTCTTTCTAAATGAGCTTCGAGAAACTCATTTGCCTTAGTCTGGATCCAACCGGTGACACTTGTGTCCGCCGGCCCGCCATTGGGTGGGTTGTATTTGAATCCGCCATCACGCGGCGGATTATGCGAAGGCGTGATGATGATCCCGTCGGCGAGTCCGACCTTTCGGCCACGGTTATAAGTCAGGATCGCGTGAGAGACGACAGGTGTCGGAGTGTATTCATCCCGTTCCGAGATCATCACGTCGATTCCATTGCCGGCTAACACTTCCAAAGCGCTGGCCATCGCCGGAACCGAGAGCGCATGTGTGTCTATGCCAAGGAAGAGCGGGCCGGTGATTTGTTGCTCTTTTCGATACAGACAAATGGCCTGGGTGATGGCGAGGATATGCCACTCGTTAAAAGTGTTTTCGAATGCCGAGCCGCGATGACCGGAGGTTCCAAACGCTACTCGTTGCGAGGGCACCGAGTAGTCGGGAACTCCTGTGTAGTATGCGGTCACGAGCCGCGGAACGTTAACCAGCCGCGCTGACTCAGCCGGTTTTCCTGCAAGCGGGCTGATTTTCATCATCCCAGGACGACCTCCACTTTGTGATTCGTTCCGTTATCCGACAAAGGAATCGCGTTGCCTGATTGCAGAGCCTGGCCATCGAGATGAATGCCCGAGACGCCGCGATTAACTCCGCGTGGATTCTCGACCGAGATGTCGTATCGAGCCGAGTGATACCGAAATGCAATTTCAAAGCCCGGCCATGACTTCGGTATGCAGGGGTCGATGACGAGGCTCGCTCCCCTCAAACGAAAACCAAGGATCCATTCAAGTCCGGCGCGATACATCCAGCCGGCCGATCCGGTGTACCAAGTCCATCCGCCCCGCCCAACATGAGACGGCTCTGCGTAAACATCGGCGCTCACCACGTAAGGTTCGACCTTGTAGCGAAAAATATCGGCCCGCGTTCGCGCGTGATTAATCGGATTCAAAATGGAGAACAGTTCACCGGCCTTATCTCCGTCTCCCAACATCGCAAATGCAATCACCGCCCAGAGGGCACCATGAGTGTACTGCCCTCCATTTTCGCGGACGCCCGGCGGGTACCTCTTAATATATCCCGGATCGAGCGGTGTCTGATCGAACGGCGGAGTGAAAAGCAGAACCAATTCGTCGTCACGCCGGACGAGTTGTTCGTTCACCGCCGCCATCGCGATTGTGGCGCGATCCTTTTGCGCGGCGCCGGAGATCACTCCCCATGACTGCGCGATCGAATCAATTCGACATTCGGCGTCGGAGTGCCCACCCAGCGGCGTCCCATCGTCGAAAAAGGCCCGGCGGTACCATCCGCCGTCCCACCCATTTTTTTCGAGCGATTTCGCGATTTTTGCTGCCTGCTGTCGCCAGTTAGTTGCGCGGGTGTGCTCGCCGCGACGATCCGCCAGCGGAGCAAATGCCGACAGCGCGGCATGAAGAAACCAACCGAGCCATATACTCTCTCCTTTTCCGCCAACTCCCACTCGATTCAATCCGTCATTCCAGTCTCCCGTTCCGATGAGAGGCAAACCATGCACTCCGACAGTGAGACTCGTTTCCAGTGCACGCGCGCAATGTTCGTAGAGCGGCTCCTCATCCTTTGAAATTGTTGGCTGAAAAAATGATTCGCGCTCGTCATCTCGCAGCACAGCACCTTCGAGAAATGGAACCAATTCATCCAGCACGCCGAAGTCGCCGGTGACTTCGATGTATTGGGCCGTGGCGTAGGGGAGCCAGAGCCGGTCATCGGAAATTCGCGTGCGAACACCCTGGCCGGATGGCGGGAGCCACCAATGCTGCACGTCGCCTTCCACAAATTGGCGCGCTGCCGCGCGCAGCAGATGCTTTCGCGTGATCTGCGGTTTTGAAATAGTCAATGCCATGACGTCCTGGAGTTGGTCGCGGAAACCGTAAGCACCGCTGGCCTGGTAAAAGGCCGCGCGCGCCCATACCCGGCAGGCGAGTGTCTGATAGAGCAGCCAGCGATTGATCAACACGTCCATCGCGCGATCCGGCGTTTTGATCTGAATACTGCCGAGGACATCATTCCAAATACCGGTGGCCGCATTAAAGACGCCATCGAGATCCGCTGTGCGGTAACGCTTGATCAAAGAAAGCGCCTCCGCCTTTGTCTCGGTCTGCCCGAGAAATAACACGATCTCCTCTGTACCGTCGGATTCGAGCTCAACCCTGGCTTGGAGAGCACCGCACGCGTCCAGTCCGCCACCCACCTGATTCGTTAGGCGTGTTGGGCCGACAAGTGCAGCGGGACGATCGAGCATTCCATTTCGACCGAGGAATTCTTTTCGGTCACCGGTCCAAGAGAGCTGTCGGCCGCCAAGATCTACAAAGGCGACGCGTTTCCCGAACGCAATGCTCCAGTGATTCCGCGCGAACATCACGCGGGTTTCCGGATCAATCTCCGTCACAAGAAACGGGGCGGAAGCGTCGCGTGAAGCTCCCAACGCCCACTCGACATATCCGGTGATGGAGAGACGCCGCTTTCGGTTCGACTGATTTCGAATCTTTAATCGAGAGATTTTGATCGGATCGTCTGGCGCAACGTATTGTAAAAGCTCGAGTGCAATACCATTCGATACATGCTCAAAGCGGCTGTATCCCTGGCCGTGCCTGACGATATACGGCGCAGCTTCTTCGCGAATGGGCAGAGCCGTTGGCGTCCAGAGGGTGCCGTCGTCCTCGTCGCGGACATAAATTACCTCTCCGGGTCGATCTGTTACGGGGTCGTTTGACCACGGTGTTAGCTGATTCTGTTGGCTGTTGATCGACCAGGTAAAGCCGCCGCCTTCCACCGACGTCTGGAAGCCGAAAGAAGGATTGGCAATGACGTTGATCCACGGCGCAGGCGTCCATTGACCCTCGCCCAGGATCGTCGAATACTCGCGCCCATCATCTGAAAAGCCTCCGAGCCCGTTGAAAAATTCGAGTTCTGTCCGGCCTCGAACCGGCTGCGGAACTCCTCTGGGAGCCACGCGCCTTTGTGATTTCGGGGCGGCGAGTTCCGACTCGTCCAAGCGTCTCAGTTGTTCGAAAAGGCTGCCGCGACGGCTAAAAAGAACCGCGCGTGCCGCGCTCTGCAAAAGATCGCGAGCTTCATCCGATACAAGCTCCGCTCGCAGAATGAAGACGGCTCCCCGCGCGCTGGCTGCTCCAGCGAGCCGGCGAGACTCAGTCGCGCGAACCATCGCCTCCAGCGTCGTCTGCAGATCCTGAGCGTAGGAAGCTGGGTTTTCATTCAGAATCACCAGGTCCACGGCCAGCTGCTTGGTCCGCCAATACTCATGCGCCTGGAGTAATTGGCGGACGACCTGGAGGTCCTCCATGTTGTCGATGCGGCACACGACGATCGGTAGATCGCCGGAAATCCCGTAGCCCCAAAGCGCGGACTGCGCAGCTTCGCTGCGTGTGAGCATATCGGAAGGCGGGCGAAGCGCCGGGTTTGAATAGAGCACGCCACTGGCGAGGCGTTGGAATATGGTCGCTTCGTCGGGGCTGATGCCGAGATGGAATAATTGCACCTGCGCCTGCGTCCAAGCCAGCGTCAGCAGGCGTTCAAACGCCGCCGGGTTACCGTGTTTGTCGATTAGATTGAGAACTTCGTTGCGGGATGACGCCGCAAGAGTCCAAAACGTGATGTGCGCAGTCGCTCCCGCAGCGAGCCGCACGCGACGGCGAAGGCTAAAGATTGGATCAAGCACAGCGCCGGCCGTGTTGGAAAGAGGTTGGCCATCAATAACCGAGATCGGTGTGCGAATAAAACGGCCTCGACCGAGAAAACGCGCTCGATCGGTTTCGAACTGGAGGCCGCCGAAGGCATCACCTTCGACGATGGTAAAATGCGCCGTCCAGACTTCGGGCTCGTCGGGCGACCCCCGGCGACGTGTGGCAAGAACAGCGCCGATGTCCTGCACAAACTCTGTTTGCACGAACAGATTGGAGAAGGCTGGATGCGCGGTGTCACTTGCCTGCGGGGCCAGCACGATTTCCGCATACGACGTCAACTCGATTTCGCGCATCCGGTTCCCGAGGTTGGAAATTGTGACACGACGCACCTCAACGTCGTCCTCAGGCGACACCGCTACTTCCATCCTGGTGGTGATTGATCCATCATGCCTGGAAATCTCGACTCGATCCTCGAAGAACGATGCGTCATAACTATCGGGCTCAACTGCGGTGGGTTGATAGCCTGCCGACCAGACCGCGCCGGTGTCGACATCGCGCAGGAACACATAGCTGCCCCAACAATCACGGGTCGGGTCCTCGTGCCAGCGTGTGATCGCTAGATCACCCCAATGGCTGTATCCCGAACCCGCCGCGGTCATCATCACAGCGTAACGACCGTTGGAGAGAAGCTGCGTTTGGACGGTGGGCTGATGTGGCGACTCGAACTGTCGCAAGGAAGGCGGAATGAGTTCGCGCACGTAGGCTGCGGCCTTCACTTCTTCTTCTCGGAGACGGATGGCGTCTATGTCGCGCGGCGGGCGTTCCTGTAATAATAGCTCCGTCGCCCGGACAATCGGTTCCGCGTGAAAGCGGACGCGCATCGCTCCGTCATGAAGTGCATTGGCGAGAGCGAGGATCGTCATAGCTTGATGATGCGCCATATAGCAGCGGATGATCGCCACCTTCTCGTCCTCGGGCAGTCGCGTCGCGGTGTAATCGAGAGCTTCATACCACCCATATCGCCCGTGAGCGCCCGCGGCCTCGAGGGCTGCAAAGTTTCGTACTGCCGCCTCGGGCCCAATCATCGCCGCCAATGCGGTGGCGTAGGGAGCCACGACGACGTTATCCGCAAGCGAACGCTTGAGACCCAGACCGGGGACGCCAAAGCTTGAATACTGGTATGTGAAGTCCAAATCCCGGGCGTTATAGGCGGATTCCGAAACTCCCCAAGGAACACCTCGTTCGGCACCATATTCTTCCTGTCGCCGCACAATGTTGCCATTGGTCACATCGAGAAGGGACCCGGGCGCAGGCCGCATCACCAGATGTGGCATCAAGTATTCGAACATCGATCCAGACCATGAAACCAGCGCCACCCGGCCGTGAACCGAAGTGACCGTTCGCCCCAGGTGGAACCAATGCCGAGTCGGAACATCGCCTTTGGCGATCGCGACGAAGCTGGCGAGCCGGGCTTCTGAAGCGAGCAGGTCATAATAACTTTCGTCGAGTGATCCTTCACCGACCCGGTAACCAATCGACAGGAGCTGGCGATTGGCATCGAATAGAAAACCAAACTCCATCGCTTCAAACAGGGTCTGCTCCACTTTGATCAGTTCTTCGAGGCGCTCCTTGAGTGACGGTGCCGTCGCTAGATCCAAATCGCGCTGATGACTCGCGATTGTCGCCTGCAATGCGACTGCCCAAATCAATAGTTCCGGGCACTCGGAGTCGTTGCGCTCCGCAGTGAGCGTGCGTGCAATATCAACAACGGCGTCAGCGTGCAGGCTTAGCTCACTCAGATTCGGAATTCCGCTGCCTTTGCGCAGCGCATCCAGGGCGCCGGAAAGAGCCTCAAGCGCGTCCTCCAAGTGTTTTGTCGTTACAGTGTGAGTCCGACGATCCTCGCCAAGCGAAGCGAGCGATTCGCGCGTGAGCTGTAGAGCGTCGGCGATTCCGCGCAACCATCCCACGCGAACTGTCGGGGCATTTGTCATCTCGCGACAGGCGGATCGAAGCGCGATCAGGTGTCCGGCGAGATTCCCGCTATCGACGGCAGAAATGTATCGCGGCTCCAGTGGACGCAGCTCGCGCGTGTCATACCAATTGTAAAAATGCCCGCGGTATCGCTCCAGACCCTTCATCGTTCCGAGCGTCGCCTCCAGCCGATCCACGGCATCGTGCGTTCCGATCCAACCGAAATCCCGCGCCGCGACGACCGACAAAAGGTACAGGCCCATGTTTGTAGGAGATGTGCGATGGGCGACTGTGGATTTCGGATCTTCCTGAAAGTTGTCCGGTGGAAGCGCATGCTCCTCCGCGGTGACGAACGTTTCAAAAAAGCGCCACGTTCGGCGCGCGGTTAGCCGCAGTGCCTGTGCATCCGCGCCCGTCACTGGACTCGCGCTGGGGAGAAATAGCGGGAGACTCGCCCAGACCGCGACGGCCGGTGAAAGGATCCAGAGAATTATGAACGGCGCTGCGATGGGCCACGATGCTGGCGCCGCCCATCCGACAACGATACCAGCAATAATCGCCAGCCCAACGCCGCCGCTCATCCACACGTACATCTCGAAGACACCGAGGCGCGCGCTGACTTTTGACTGCGCGGCCGTGACCCATTCCAGCAGTTTCCGGCGTCTGACAAAGAGACGGAAGAGGGTGCGGAGAATCGCGTCGGCCATTAACCACGCCTGCGAAGCGACGAGGGTAATAAGAAGTGCGAGCTGTAACGAGGCCAGAGCAAAATCGGCCCCGACCATGTACCAATGTCTTTGCTGCGAGAGTCCGAATCGTCGCGGTATAACTCCAACGAAAGCCGGGATAAAGGCGGGGATTGCAAAAGTTGCGACAACAAATGCGGTCCAAACTACAGCGGCGTTCAGCGGCAGCAGCCATCCGGCTAGCAATGCCACATAAATGGCCGGCGCGGATAATGTCCGGCGCAAGTTGTCGAGCATTTTCCACCGGCCGATGAACGGAATGGCACTTCGATCGTGCTCGGTATCTGTTTTCCGGCCTCGACCAAAAATCCACGGCAACAACTGCCAATCACCTCGCGCCCAACGATGTTGTCGAGCCGCCGCGACATAGTAGCGCGAGGGAAACTCTTCAACCACTTCAATGTCCGTGACGAGGCCGGACCGGGCGAAGATTCCCTCAAGCAGATCGTGGCTTAGAAGAGTGCTCTCCGGGATTCTTTGTTCAAGCGCTGCCTCGAACATGTCGACGTCATAGATGCCCTTGCCGCTGTAAGAGCCTTCTCCGAACAGGTCTTGATAGACGTCAGAAACGGCGAAAGCGTATGGATCCAATCCGCTTGGAATTGTAAACACGCGCTGAAACAACGATCCCTCGGAGTTTTTCGGCAGCGAAGGTGTGACTCGGGGCTGCAACACCGC
Organism: Chthoniobacterales bacterium; assembly: GCA_025935755.1. Taxonomy (GTDB): domain Bacteria; phylum Verrucomicrobiota; class Verrucomicrobiia; order Chthoniobacterales; family UBA10450; genus Udaeobacter. The sequence goes on from JAICUQ010000050.1 coordinate 17,178, forward strand.
GTATCCCTCGACTACTCGGCCACTCGCAGGATCAAGTCTCGGACGGTTGAGAGGATGTGCCATCTTTCCGATGAGACGTTTAGCCGTTCCCCTTGGGAGTCGGGTGTCTGCGTCCAACGTGATCACATAGCGAACCTCCGGCGGCGGAAGAGGGAGAGCGCCATTGATGGCAATGAAAGTCGTATCGTTGGCGCCGCGAAGCCACCGATTCAACTCATGCAATTTACCGCGTTTGCGTTCCCAGCCTATCCATTTACCCTGTCCCTCGTTCCACATCCGCTGTCGATGCAGGAGGTAAAATCGTGGACCTCCCGGCGCCGAACCGTAGCGCTGATTCAACTGCGCGATGCCATCGGCTGCTGCCTTTAGAAGCTCCTCATCAGTGGGCGCGCTCTGCGTGGCAGAGTCAACCCAGTCCGATAGGAGCGCAAAATGGAGGTCGCCGTCCTGATTTGCGAGATAATGCACTTGCATGCGCTCGATCTGCTCATCGACTGCGCTTCGCGTCGTCAATAACGTGGGAACCACGACGATCGTCCGCAATTCCCCCCGCACGCCATCGCGAAGCTCGAGCGCCGGAAGTGTCTTGGGGTTTAAATCATTAGTAATGGCGCGATTAATGATCGCGACTGCCAGGTCCGATGCAGGAGCGAGACCGAGAACGGCGAACAGAACAAGAAGCCACCCGCCGACGCCAAACTCGGCAAGAGCAATCAATGGCAACGCCATGATGATTGCGAGAATCACGGCGATACCTCCGACGTAGCCCATGATCCCGGCTTTTGTTCCGGCGCGAATCAACCAACTGCTGACGGGAGCACGAAACCCAAGCTCTTTCTCAAACTCGCGCCGCCCATTTGCGATGAAATAATAGCCGGGCTCTCGTTCGCGCTCTACGGTAGTGGCGCGAGTGGTTGTAAAATCCCGGTCTGATCGCTTCGCGGCTGCAATCGCACGCTGCACGACATCGAGTTCCGACCGCCCCGATCCTCGCGCCAACACTTCGATCGCATGCCGATAGCGATTGCGGGTCGGGAAGTCCATCTCTGCGAACGCGCTCTCGGTGCGAAGAGCGGCATCTACGAGGCTGCTACTCTCGAAAACCTTCGCCCAATCCAGCGCCGACACGAGACGCATACTCGTGATGATGTTTCGGACAGTTACGTTGGTCCCAACCTGCCTCTGATGGTCCGCTCTAATGACGTCATCACAACGCGCGCCCACAGTCGCAACACGTTCATCCAGCCACGTGAGAGCTGGCATGACCCGTGGATCCTGATCGCGCAAACGCTCGATCAATCGCACCACAAAAGCCTCTGGTAATCGCCTCGAGTTGTAAGGAGTCAAAGCCATCTCGGGCGAAATGACCGGCTTCCCGCCGACGCCGAGCAGCTGGTCTGCCAGGAGGTCAGCCTCGATGCGTGCGGCTCGTGCCTCCGCGATCTCATCGGCCGCGCGGCGCAAGTTCTCGATGAGGACAATGCGCAACGCGATAGCGACGGCCCAGAGTTCGCCGATCGTTAGTGGTTGCACACGCTGGTAAGCGGCCAGGAATCGAAGCAGTACCTCGCGATCGATACGGCTGTCGGTGTGAGCCACGAAAGCCCAGGCGACGCCGAGCACCCTCGGATAGCCTTCGAGATGTCCCTCCGCGAGCTTCGGTAATCCGCGGTAAAAACCGCGTGGCAGGTCGTCACGGACCTGGCGAATCTGTTCCTGCGCGACATAAAAATTGTCGAGCAGCCATTCGTCTGCTGGCGTGATGTGGCGTTCATCGCGAACAGCCTTCTCGACTCCTCGGTAGGCATTAAGCAGGGCGCGCCGATTATCTTTGAGGCGCCGATCAAGTCGCCGGCCGCTTTCCGGAGTCGCGGTGATGCGCTGTGCGGCCGCCAGGCTTTCGGCGTGCTGCTCGAGACGCTCGATGCCAAATAGTTCGCTTCGAATTAGCGGTTCCGGCTTCTGTGAGAAGGCCGCGGTTCGGCCCTTGAACAATCGAGCCACGACGTCTTTCGAAAAGAAGGACTCACTCTTCGGTTGATTACCACTCACATTCTCATGTCCGTAGGCGCGAACGTGAATTGGATTGATTGAACGCGGTTTCGATCATGCCGCGAAGAATGAGATCCGTGAAAGTTGGGAGCCGACGCGGTCGTCATGTCACGCGGTCACGTGCGCCGCCCCCGTCAGCGCAGCTTTCGTCGAGTCGACGTAAACGGTGGATTCGTTGTAGCTGATCCGGAAAATCTTTTCAGTCGATATGTGAATTCCTTTCCCAGAGTACCAATGTCCGGACTCGACCACCATTTCACGAAGCGCCCAGCTTCTTCCGCTGACCAGGAAGTCAGCCACCTGGCCGATCGCTCCATCAATTCCTTCAACCTTATAGCCTTTTACAACGCGAGTGCTGCGAAGGTGTGAATCGACCCCATTTGTTTTTGCGGCAGTCGGAGGTGGCGGAGCGGCGACTACGGGATAACCCGCCAGGCCCCACAGCGGCCACGTTTCCGCGTAATATGGATAGCCATAATAACGGTGGTATTCCTCTTCGTGCTGGCGCGACACGGGCTTGTGCTCATCAATGGACGGGCTCTTTTCAATTTGCTCTTTCGTCAGGTTCACGAGTAGCACGCCGCCTTTCGCATAAAGGTGACCCAGCGCATGCGGAGAAATCAACACCTGACGTTCTGTAAGCCATCCACCAGTGTCGGCGACCAAATAGCGTATGGTCCAAGTTTTATCGTCGAAGTAAAAGTCTCTGACGTGACCGATCTCGCCGTCGGTGGCCCGCAGTTTTTCTCCGTAACGTTGTTGAATGCTGTGTAACATAATATCTTCTTTCTCGTTAGACTACGCTGCGCTTGCTAAATCCTGCGGCTTCATCGGTTCCCTCGGGGTTGATTTAAAGACTTCAACCTTGTTCCAACATTGCAGCCGTCCCAACCTGTCGGCCAGTACTTAGATTGAATCATGTTGATAGCTTTTGCTTATATGCAAAGCGCATGGTTTTCGTTAGTTAAGATGGCAGTACGAACTCTTATGAGCACGGCACAAATCTTAACCCACTCCAACAGATCAAGAAAATCACCACAGTGGTGGCCGCTAGCGCTGACTTCGAAAGCATCAGAGCTTCACGCCAGAGATGCGACCACTAATCTCAGCCTGGTTTACGCAGCGACATAGAAAGAAAATTACTGCCAGTTCCTCGATGAAGTCCTAACTGATCGCCGCAAATCCGGACCTACCGGTCTGATCACCGGCAGTAGATTCCTTCGCGCAAGGCAATCGACAAGCACATCGCTTCAGCGAGCACTTGGAAGGTTGGCATATCACTCCGACCGATGTAATGAGTGCGAAAGCGCAGCTTCTGGACAAAGTTCCACCGCGGTAGTAGAAAGGGCTGCTTATATCATCGTGACCCTGCCGTAGCCGGAAGTCAGTTTGCGCATCACCGGACGATTAGTCAGTCCGTGAGCTACGCATTGCGGCGTGACTGACTATCGCCAGCGACGGCGTTCTTATCCGCAATCTTCGGTAAAAGAATTGATGTGCCAATTATGGCCGCAACAATGGAAGCAATGAAAATGGCGATCTTTGCCGCCGCGAAATCGGCCGCTTCTGGAAACGCTTCGCCCGCGATAAAGAGCGACATCGTGAAGCCGAGTCCGCCAAGCGCGCCAGCGCCAAGAACTTGACGCCACGAGTACTCGTCGGGCTTCACGGCGATGCGGAAATGCACAGCGAGCCACGAACCAAGGAAGATCCCGAGTGGCTTACCGATCACGAGACCGAGAATGATCGCGAGCATCAGCCAGGTGTGCGTTTTGAAAACGCCTAACGAGAGTACGACGCCGGCGTTGGCGAGCGCAAAAATCGGCAACACCGCGTAGCTCGACCACGGTTCGAGCAAGCGTAATAGTTTGTCGGCGGGAGATTCGATTCGGCCGTAAATGTAATCGATCGCGCGCAGCGCCGGCTCGGAAAGACCGTGTCGCATCACGCGCTCTTTCGCGCGGCGCGTTTCGACCTGGAGAATGGCATCGGCCTGGGCCATCAAGGCGCGGAAATTTGGCGGGGGCACTGTGGGCGTGACCACCGCCAGGATGACTCCAGCTAACGTGGCATGCACGCCTGATTCGTGGAGAAAAAACCAAAGCGCCGCGCCCACCACAGCATAGGGCAGCGGTTTGTAAATGCCGGCGCGATTGAACGCGAGGAGTAAAATG
>JAICUQ010000018.1 GCA_025935755.1 Chthoniobacterales bacterium
GCTTCGCTCAGCAGGACAGAAATTTCGTTTGTTCATAATTCGCAGTCATCCCGAGCGAAGCGAGGGACCTCCCAAAACCACACAAAGATCCCGAATAAACAGATTCGTCGCGTTAAATTGCTTGTTTACGCCAGTGTAGAGAACCACACGGCTTTGGTTCGTCATCATGTAAACGAACAATACCTTCATTCTAATTCGCGAGGTCCTTCGCTTCGCTCAGGATGACAGAAATTTCGTTGTTCATCGTTGCGCAGTCATTGCTATTAAGCCGCCTTTCTTTCCGCAGCGTGCTTGGCGGAGAGCTGCACAAAAACGTCTTCAAGCGAAGGCCCCATTTCATGGATCTCGACATGAGCGACGCCTACTTTGCGAAGTTGTTCCTCGATCTGAGTCGGCGTGACTGTTTCATCAACGAGCAAATGCATTGATTGGCCGAAGACTGTGGCAGTGCGAACTCCAGGCATCTCGTGCATGGCGTGAAGTGCCGTGGTCACGTGATCGCAAGTGACGTCGAGCCGCCGGGTCCCGGGTGGATTCACGTCCGGCAGTTTTTTCAATTCATCCGGCTCACCGCACACGATCAACTTCGAAAGATAAATATAGCCTACGTGATCGCAGCGCTCGGCTTCATCCATGTAGTGAGTCGTCACGAACAGCGTCATGCCTTTCCCCGCGAACTCGAATAGCAGGTCCCAGAGCTCGCGTCGCGCGACCGGATCGATGCCGGCGGTCGGTTCATCGAGGAAAAGCACACTCGGCCTGTGCATCAGCGAACAAGCCATGGCCAGACGTTGACGCCAGCCGCCGGATAACTGTGCAGCGCGTCTGTCGATATAAGGTTCCAAGTGCGTTGTGGCGATCATCTCCTCGCGTCTCTGGTTCAACGCCCGGCCACTCAAGCCATAAAGTTTCCCTGCAAAGATGAGGTTTTCGTTCACGGTTAATTCGTCGTACAACGAAAATTTCTGCGACATGTACCCGATGATTTCCTTGATCGGCTCTAAATCCCGCACGATGTCGTGGCCGCCTATTCGCGCAGTGCCTTCGGTCGGTTGCAGAATTCCGCATAACATTCGGATCACTGTTGTTTTTCCAGAACCATTCGGGCCGAGAAAACCAAAGATTGATCCCTTCCCGACCGTAAAGGAAACGTGATCGACAGCCGTGAAGGTGCCAAAGCGCTTTGTCAGCCCTTCCACTTCGATCATTGGCGCACTCATCGGATCAGTAACCACGAATGGACACGAATGACACCAATTCAGAAGACGCAGCGCGCTGCCCTTTGAGTTTCTTGAAGCACTCCCACCGCAAGCATGTTAACAACCGCATCGCGAAACCAATGTTCTTCATCTTAAAGAAGGATCTTGTCCGGATTCGTCTGTATTCCTGCAAATTCGTGGTTCTTTCTCAGCCTCAGCCCTTCCACTTTGATCATGGGTTCACTCATTGAAATAATTAGGAAAACAGGAAAGGGTGGAACGCGTTGTCCACAACGCGTTGTCACAGGCCCAGCCATCGGCTTGGGGACAAGCCGATCCACCTTCGCTTTCCTGATTCATCGATTCGACTTCCTCATTTCACACCTGGAAAGTAAACATCGGCTGCCATTCCGGCGCGCAGACGATCATCGTCGTTAGGCAAACGGACCTTCACGCCAAAGACTTGTTTGATGCGGTCAGCAACTGTTTGGACATTGCGCGGCGTAAACTCGGCCTGCCGGCTGATCTGCTCGACTACGCCTTGGAAATCGGTGTGCGGGAACGAATCAACACGGACCCGGACCTGCTCGCCTAATTTGATCAACCCTAGCCAGGATTCCGGGACATAAACGCGAACCCAGAGATGTCCCGTCAACAGCAGAGTGGCCACTTCATGGTTCGCTGGCAGCACATCGCCCACTTTAACGCTCAATACCTCGAGAACCGATTCCGCCGGCGCAATCACCTGCATTTCGGCCAGCTGCGAATCGATATCCGCGAGTTGGGCACGCGCCTGTGCGACGCGCATCTTAGCCGCCGCCACATTCTTCTCCTGCGTTTTGGCCGCACTGTCGGCGCGTTCCGCGTCGGTGGATGACACTACCCGGCGCTGCAGCAGCTCCTGCTGGCGGCGCGCATCGTCCCGCAGGAAGACCAGTTGCGCAGCCTGCGCGTCGGCATCGTGGACCGCGGTGTCGATTTGCGCAGACGCAAGATCACGTCGTGCTCGCAGCTCCGATGCATCGAGTTGTACGATCACCTGGCCTTCGTGCAGGCGATCCCCTTCTTGAGCCAAAATCTTTTCCACCCGGCCGCCAGCGCGCGGACCCACATGTGCTTCATCTACTTCAATAGTGCCGGAGACAGCATTCTTTCGAGTGTCGCAGCCACCCAGCAAGAGCAGCATTGCAAGGAGTCCAGCCAGGCAGAGCCACAGTGCGAAATGCCTAACAACAGATGGGTTCACGATTTCCGTCCTTTTGGCGTTAGCGCGCCTTCGAGAACAATCTTGAGGATGCCGGTGTAGCCTTCTTTTGGCATCATTCCAAGCTCCTCCATCTTTGGCGGGTTCATGATCGATTGAACCATTGCCAGCAGGATCTCGACGATCAGCTTGGCGGGAATATCCTTCCGCACCATTCCCACTCTTTGCCCGTCGACAAAAAATCTGCCCATGTAGCGTTGAATCAGCGCGCGGCGCCGGCGCTCGACCAGTTTGAATACATCGGGGGCTTTCTGGCGCATGTCGCGTACGAACGGCGGCTTGATCTCATCCAGTTCACGTTGCGTTCCCGCTAACAGGTTGCGCAAGGTCGCCGGGAAATCGTCGGGGTGCGCGCGTGTAACTTCCTTCAGGGTCGCTTCGACGCTTGTTAATTTGTCGGCGAGCACAGCCTCAAGGAGATCAAATTTCCCGGGGAAATGGGCGTACAGCGTTTTCTTGCTGATCCCCAATTCCTCCGCCAGATCGTCCATGGTCACGCGGCGGAATCCGTGGCTGAAGAAGTGCGTGCGCGCGGCATTCACTATTTGTTGCCGAACCGACGACTTCTTCTGTCCGGCAGAGCGTGATTTCTTCAAGCGATTCATCCTGCGGTTGTTCACTGTAGAAACTAATGTGGTGTAAATAGTTTCCTTCACAACAGAATTCTTTCCAGACGGCGGTTTCCGCATGCAGCTCTGCTGGAAGTGCCGAAGTCGAACAGCGAAACTATGATTTCTTTTTTACAGGACTGACAGAGATCGCATCGCCCTGAAAAATCTGCGGGTATTTACTTTTCAGTTCGGCCTTTTCGATTTCGGTCCTGCCTTGCAGCAACATGGCCCCGACGGCTTTCACACGAGCTGGTGAGAACTCGTTTAAGAGGAGAGAACGAGCCTCTTCCCGATTGAGCATCGTCCCCAAATTCCTGGCGTGCTCCGCACCGGACTGCCCGGTTAAATCCAGCGATAACATCAACCGCGTCGTATCAGCGGAATCGTTTTCGGTTTGCGTTCCTTTCGCCAGTCGCCGGTAGTGCAGTCCCATTAAAGGCAACAAATCCTAGGCAAAAAGCTGTCCCGCCGATACAAACGAATTTTGTGAACGTCAAAACCGCAGCAGCACTAATTAGTTTTCTCGCGTTATCAAACGCCGCGACCACCAGCGCAGCGGATGTACACCCAATTATTGAAATTGAGACAGGCTACTTTTTCGGTGGAAGCCAGAGCGGGAAATGGATCAAAGCCAATCGCGCTTCGAAATTGACTGGCGAGAAGACAACTTACCAGGTCTACGGCCTAACGAAACAGGCAGGCCAAATCACGGCAGGCAAACCGAAATCTGCCGATGAGCCGTGCCCCGACACATTGATGGTTTCCCTGTCGTCAAAACCCCAGGATGGCGTGATCGGACTAGCCGCACCATGGAACGCTTTGCCAAGAACCCCTGCAGTCGCTGATGTCACTCAATCCGTTTATCAGGACGCCGTGCGCGATTTTTTGAAGACCCGCGGAGTCGCAGATCCAAAAGTGCGAATTACACGTATCCTTCGGGTTGATCTGGAAGGCGATGGCGAGGAAGAAGTCCTGATCAGCGCGACAAACTATCTTACCAACGAGAAATCTGCTGACACATCCGGCGCGTTGTTCCCTGAAGCTCCGATTCAGGCTCCCAAGCAGGGAAGTTACTCGATTGTCATTCTGCGGCGCGTCGTCGACGGAAATGTTCAAACCAAACTTGTAACGGGTGAAATCTACGCCAGGGCAGACGAATCGGTTGCACCGAACGTTTACAATGTCGCTGCAGTTCTCGACTTGAATGGCGATGGAAAACTCGAAGTGATTGTTCACTCCTTTTACTACGAAGGCGGCCAAACTACCATTTATCGTTGCGAGCCGGACAAAATCGAGGCCGCGCTCTCGGTGGAATGCGGAGCGTAGACAAGGAAGGACGACTTCAAAGCTGTCGGTTGCGTCTGGAGCAAATTGGCTGGCCGAATTGCACGCGTCGTTTTACTAGAAAGGCGTGGAATTACTCGGCGCACTGAAAAAGCATTTCGGCTACGATCAATTCCGGCCGTTGCAGCGGGAAATCATCGAAGATGCACTTGCCGGGCAGGACGCATTTGTGCTGATGCCGACCGGTGGAGGGAAGTCGCTGTGCTTTCAACTGCCGGCATTGATGCGCGGTGGACTAACGATTGTCGTGTCGCCGCTGATTGCGCTCATGAAGGATCAGGTTGACGCGTTACAAGCCAGTGGAATTCCGGCAACATATCTGAATTCAACGCTGGATCGCGAAGAAGCGAAGGCGCGCTGGCGCGGTTTGCACCGCGGCGAATATCGCATGCTATACGTCGCCCCGGAGCGATTGATGCTGGATACATTCCTCGAGCGCGCACTGAACTGGAACATTGCCCGATTCGCCATCGACGAAGCGCATTGCATCAGCGAATGGGGCCATGATTTCCGCCCGGAGTATCGCGAGCTCAAGAAACTGCGAAAACATCTGCCCGATGTCCCGATTATGGCGCTCACCGCCACCGCGACTGAGCGCGTGCGCGCCGATATCATCAAGGAACTAAAATTGCGTGACCCCCGGGAATACGTAGCCAGCTTCAACCGGCCGAATCTAACGTATCGTGTGGTACCAAAAAAAGATCCGTACCAACAGTTGCTCGAGTTCATTCGCAGCCGGCCTAACGACAGTGGCATCATTTATTGTGCCAGCCGAAAGAGCACCGAATCGATCGCGCGAAATTTGAATGAAGATGGAATTGCCGCAAAACCATACCACGCGGGACTAACAACTCCCGAGCGCACAAAACATCAGGATGCGTTTCTGCGCGACGACGTGCGCGTGATCACTGCGACGATCGCGTTCGGCATGGGCATCAACAAGCCGAACGTGCGTTTTGTCGTGCATTACGATCTGCCGAAAAACATTGAAAGCTATTACCAGGAGACTGGACGGGCCGGACGCGACGGGCTGCCGAGTGAGTGCGTGCTGCTGTTTAGCCCGGGTGACGTCGCCAAGCAATTGCATTTCATCGAGGAAAAGTCGGAGAGCGAAGCACGCATAGCTCGCGCGCAGCTTCAGCAGATGGTTCACTACGCGGAAAGTCGCGAATGCCGACGAACCGAGCTTCTGAAGTACTTCGGCGAATCATACCCTTCCATGGCTGAAGTGGCCGGAGGCCAGGCAGTGCCTTTACAGCATTCGTGTGAGAGCTGCGACAACTGTTTGCAGCCGCGCGAAACGTTCGACGGAACAGTGCACGCGCAAAAATTCCTTTCCTGCGTGTACCGCATCCACGCGAAACACGGATTTGGATTTGGTTTGGGTCACGTTGTCGATGTGCTCCGTGGCGCGGACACAGAGGCGATCAGGCAACGCGGGCACAATGAGTTGTCCACTTACGGCATCGGCGGCGAATTGAAGCGAGCTGAATGGCAGGCAATCGGCCGCGAACTGTTGCGGTTGGGCCTGGTCGAGTGCGCACCCGGCAAGTTTGCGACTTTGTGGCTTACGCCTGCCGGTCTGGAAACATTGCGAAAAAGGACACCGATCGTTTTAACGAAGCAAATCCACATCGCGGAGAAAAGCGCGCGAATCAAACGAGGAGCGATCGAATGCGACGAAGTTTTGTTCGACCGGTTGCGTCGCCTTCGCCGCAAACTTGCCGACCAACGCGGTGTCCCCGCCTACATCATTTTCTCGGATGTTTCACTGCGCGAAATGGCACGACAGTATCCGACCAATTCAACCCAGTTTCGCCGCATTCCCGGCGTCGGCGAACAAAAGCTGAAGGATTTCGGAGAAGCATTCCTGAGCGAAATCGACAGCCATCTGGCCACAAATCATCGCAGATCGTGTTTTTAAAAACAGCGACATTCCACGCTTGAAACGTCTTACTGAATTGATGAAAAACGAGGAGTCACGAACGAAGACGCGACCGTGTTAAAACCTACAGTCGAAAGAACTCTTGTTGTCGCCACCGCCTCTCTGATCTGCGCGGAGGCTTCGCTGGCAGGCGATCTCCATCCAATCGTGGAGGCCAAGAGCGGATATCTTTTCGGTGCGATATCTAATGGAAAGCCGATCAAAGCGGCTCAAACAGCGAAATCGCTCTCTGATGAGACTACCTATCGAGTGTACGGTTTAACCCAGGCACTCGGCAATGCCAAAGGCGGCAAACCAGAACCACCGGAAGCAGCCCCGTGTGAAGAGATCTTGCTCGTCCCGCTGTCGCCAAAGCCGGAGAAAGGCGTGATTGCAATTGCAGCGGCGTGGAATGCGTTACCGCGAACGCCAAAAGTGATCGATACAACACAAAAAGCCTATGTTGATGCGGTGCGCGATTTTTTGAAAACAAAGGGAATCGAACAAGCCAAGGTGATGATCGATAATATCGTGCGTGTTGACCTGGACGGCGACGGCGAAGAAGAAGTCCTGATAAGCGCCACAAATTATTTGAGCAAGGACGGGAGTGTACCGATGAGATCGCCGGCTGGAACTTATTCGATGGTATTGTTGCGGCGGGTGGTTTCAGGAAAAGTCGAGACACGGATGATCGCAGGCGAACTTCACCCCAAGGCTTACTCGAGAAAGGGACCCGACGACGCGAGCTTCGATGCGCCGAACGCTTACAAGGTGATCGCTGTGCTGGATCTGGACGGAGATGGAAAAATGGAAATTGTGGTCGGTTCGAATTATTACGAGGGCGAAGAAATCACCATTTATTCCTGCGATCCGAAGAACAATCAGCCGTTACTTTCCGTCGCGTGCGGCGCGTAATAGAACCATGAGAAGTCTGGCGTTACTCGCGGTCGTCCTGACCAGTAATTTCCTGGTTCCATCAATCGAAGCCAAAGACATCATTAGAGACAAGTCCCCCGACGGTGAATTTGCGCTGGAAATCACAAAAGAGGATGAAGGCTGGGCCGCTGCGATCATAAATGTCAAAACCAACCAAAACGTCGTGGGACTGGACATTTACCAGAATTTCACCGAGGACGCGCACCTGGTCTGGTCAGGCGACTCACAACGGGTCGCATTTTTCGAGCCGGACCGCCGCGGTGGCAGCACTACAGTATATTTTCGAAAAGGCTCGAGCTTCGACGAAATCTCCCTGACGGAACTTGATTTCCCCGACTGCGAGGAGAAGGCATCTGAACAGGATAGCAACGACAAATTCCTGAAAGCCATCGAGTCCACTACGAAGCCGGTAAAGTGGTTATCTTCCGGGGAACTGCTACTCGAACAACACTTCGAATCGCAGATGGAGAGCGGCGCGACTCGCCATTGTGGCCAGACAGTTACAATTGCTTTTGATTCGAGTCACAAACCATCAGTGAGCAACGCAAAGCGAATGGCTAAGCCGTAAGCTTTTCACGCGTGGTCCGAGTTCAAAAGTTCCGGTCATCGAGAGGCGTTTCGATCCTCCCCATTGCTAAGTCGCACAGAAATTGGAAACGACGCCAGCCTAACTAGTCGTCGCTCTTGCAAAAGGAGAACGTCTACTTCTTCTTCAGTTTTTGTAGCGCTGCCTTTGCGTCTCGCCCGTAGGTCCCATTTGGATCCAGTTTCACCGCTTGTTCGAAGTATTTTCGCGCCCCCGCAAAATCCTTCATTTCGATACTGATATTTCCAAGGTTCAGCAACGCTCCGGCCGATTTCGGATCGAGTCGGTGCGCTTTTTCGACGGACTCCCGTGCCTTTTGCCATTCGCCGATATCAGCCCAATAACCTGCGGCATCGTTGAATCCTTCGGGATGGTTTGGATATTGCTCGATTGCCAGCGTCGAAATCTGGAACCAGCGTTTATCGTCTTCGGGGTTCTCCTTCTTCTCGTAATACTCTCCGTATTCGTGCAGCTTTTCCGGAATGAATTTGTCGGCAGGCTCATTTAGCGGCTGGCCTTTTAACCACTTGAGCTGGGTCGGGTGTTCCTGCGCATAGGCCACCATCTTCTTCAACGTCGACAATTCATTTTCGAAATCTCCGCTCTCCTGGTAAATGAACGCGAGACCGCACCAGATATCGACGTGATCGGGAAATTTTGTCGTCGCCTCCTGAAGAAGCTCGGCCGCCCGGTTTATATCACTCTCATTTTTCTCGAACGAAATACTGCCAGCTGTCTTCCCTGTTTTCTTATCGGTCAAAGTAATGTCTCCCGGGCTGGGTTTTTTCGGCGAAATGTTCGGCTGGCGTTTGTTAACATAATAATTGGCACTCGCGATCCATGCGTCGGGATCGTCTGGCGCCTTTTCCCGCCATTCGGTGAGCAGCGGCTCGACTTGCGCATCGGCATGCTGATCGAGCAGTTGTCGGTAACGACGCGCGTATTCCCGGCCACTTGCCACCTCGGACTTCGGCTCGACGTAGACCAGGCTTTTCAGAACTTTCTCAAGCGCACCGGAATCTTTCTGATAACTGCCTCGATCGCGGGACGTGAGGACGATATAAGCGACTCCCTGCGGGAGTTGGATGTAGCCCACTCTTTCCCACTGCGAATAAGTCTTCGTGGCGGGGTATTCGTTGATGAAGTAGTCGTGGCCATCGTTGGTTTTGCCGGAAGCAATTTTCTCCTTCGGCGTGCCGTGCTTTGCCTTCATCTCTTTGATTGCAGTGGCCACAAATCCGTTTACGCCCTCCCACTGCGGGCCTGCCATGTTCGCATACATTACCGTCTTTGCGTCGGACCACGACGCCCCTTTCGGGTACAGAACGCATGGCAAGCCTTGTCCCATGCCCGATTCATTGTCGGCGACCCACCCTTCGGGAGCACTGATGGCAAAACCAGCTTTCGGACCATGAACAGTACCGGCGGCGGATGTTTCGTCACCGAGCACCGTGCCAGTCAAACAGGTAGCGAGGGCAAGACAGCCACAGATATAGGTTTTTGTTTTCATGTCGGTAATGATGATCACTTCTCTGATTCTTGGAGTCGGTTTCTTCCTTGTAGAGGGTTTCTGTGAAACGCCAAAATTGGCAACGGTTTGTGTTCGACACGAGTTGTGTCGTTAGGCCGCTTTTCGCATCCGGCCTCGCTTACGGCTGGAATCTTCCGCGGCACTCCGGATCATTCATTGATGTTGTCCAGGCCGACAAAGCGCCAACCGCCCTTGGTCGACTCGAATAGGAAGCGGATGGGTGCATTTTCCTTGTCATTCGGCGTTTCCTTAAACGGGCAATAAATCTCATACCCCGCGCTTTCTGCCTTCTGCGGTTTAGTGCTTCCAAAACACTGTGCGGCATTCGCCTCGCCATCGAAGACTTCGCCATACCGGCGCATGAAGTTTTCCTTATTCTTTATGGCCTTTACGCCATAAGGCATCGATACCGGGAATTTCGTCATTTCCGCGACCGCTGCTTTATCGCCAGCGACGACCGCTGACTTAAATTTCTGCCAGAACGCCGAAAAATCAGTGTTCGCTGTCTTGTGTTCTCCATCCGCCGCAAGACTGGAAAGACCGCAGCTAACCACGAACGCAACGACTACGACGAAACTACAGATGAATTTCATTTCATTCTCCCTCCTCCATTCTTTCGATTTCTTTCTCCGACATTTGATGTGTTTTGACGATCTTCCACTCGCCAGCTGCATCGATCTTTAGCGTGAACAGAAACCCGGCCTTCACTTTCTCGGGCATCGCTTTGCACGTCCGCAACAAAGAGATTGCCCGCGTTGTCAAACGCCAAACCAAAAAGGGGAACGAGCCCGGACGCAAAGTTACTGCAGTGCCCATCTGGTGTGAATTTCACGATGTTGCCGGCCTCGGGATTCGCAACAAGCAGGTTCCCGAGGAATCAAATGCCATGCCTCTCGGTGTGTCATATCCCAACCTAACGTTGCTAGCTGGCGCTCTGGCGGTGAAGAGCCCGGCTATGGCAAGCAATGCAAGTAATCTTTTCATTTGCCTCTCACTTCCCGGTCTTCGTTTTCGATTCTATTAATTTCTTTGCGCTCCTCCGCGTCCATTCCGCTGACTCCTGTTGCCGGTACCTCGGCCCTTCTCGTCACTTTCCAGTTTCCGGCATCATCGAAAGTGAGCGTGAAGAAAAAAGATGCGTTGACCTCTTCGGTACCGCCTTTGACGTCGAACTTTGCGCTTCGACGCGCATATAGCAGCACGGTGCCTGGGTCGACCCATTTGCGAACCTGCCAGCTTGTCATCACTGGCCATCCCCAGTCGTCTGCTGATAGTTTCCATTTTTCCTTCACCTTTTTCTTCTGATTTATCAGGGAACGATCGAGCGTTGCGCTCATGGCATCGTGGGATTCAGGCGCATCGAGCTTGCGCCACTGGTCGCCGTCGAGCTGATAGAATTGTGCCGCTTGAAAGCCCTTGCTCGGCTGAAAGTTAAATGCAAAGCGTTTGGAATCGGCCGCCCAAACGATGTTTGCGTAGACAGGCGCTCGACCCATCGCTTCTGCAAATCCATCAACGTATTCTTCTTCGGACAACACGACGGATGTCTCGTTGCTGCCCGCTTTTGCGATAACAAAATCGTCATCTTCATGCGCGCCAGCGCGCAATTCCCACTTGCCATCCGGTGAAACAGATCTCGCCTGCGGCTTTGCCGATTTTCGAGGAGTTTCATCCTCTCCTGCCAGCAACTGCCAGGGACATATGAGACAGCAGACAACTGCGATCGATGAGACTAGTCTAACTTTCATTCCTTGAGATGCGCCGCCTCGTCAATTATCGCGGTAAGCACTGCCTTCAGTGAGGTCTTTTCCTTGGTATAAACGATGTCGTCGATGCGCCATCCGTTTTTCGTCTGAACAAGTTGGAAAACGAGTACTTGCTCTTGATCCGGCTTCTCTTCGTTAAACAGTTTGAAACGTGCTTCGAATCGGCCAGGCTGCGGCGGCGTTAGCTCGGTAATGCGAAGGTTAAAGTCGAGGTGTTCGTCGAAGTCCTGCGATCCGAGGATCGGGTCGAATTCGAGTCCACAGAGGTCCCCCTTGGGACAATCCCGTTCCACCTGCGCATTCTTTAGGAATAGGTTCGTGAGTTCGGGAGTGAAATATTTCGAAAGCACAGCGCGATTATCTAGCTTGAGTTCTTTGTGTTCCCAAGGCCTGTGCGCCTTGTAAAGCGCGCGAATGACCTCCTCTGGACTGTCTCCCGCGGCGATTGCAGTTGACGCAAGCGCGGTGAGCAATGCGAAAACAAGCGTCCTATTGATTATCACTTGTTACCTCTTCCATTTCGTATCGTTCATTCTTCGAGATGCACCGAGTCAACGATCCCATCGATCTCCCGCTTTAACCTGGGATCGGTATTCAGGTTCGAGCTAAAGTTGATCTCTAACAGCTGGCCTTTGTACGAAGTCGTTAGGTTCCGGGTATAGACTGGATTATGGGAATAATCCTTCTTGCTTTTGGACACTGGCACGAAACTCCAGTCAGCCCATTTGCGGCCATCAATCGTCACAATCTCTTTCTTCAACCATTGCAGGTGGGAATCCTTCGGCAACCACTTGAATCCTTTCGAGTATTCGGCCACGCGCTTGTTCAAATAACCGTCAAGCTCTTCGGGTGTAAGTCCATGTGTGCCGCGTAACACAGTGCCCCATGCGCTATCCGGGCCCGAGAACGCAGCGAGGGTTTTTGGCGTTTTCGGATCGTCTGGATCACGTGAGAAGTCCGGCGGGATGTCCAGTGTTAGTTTGCCGTCGAGCAAGGTTAGTTTGTTACCGGCCGCAGCGCTTTTAGGATCCGTGCCCGGCTCCTCCTCTGCATTGCGATTTGAGGGATCTTGTATTAACTCCGGATCCAGTTTTTGCGCGCGTTTGAAGTCTGCCTCGGCTCCCACCTTATCCCCCTTCTCCTTCTTCAGGACGGCACGATTGTAGTACGCGCGCGCGTAATCGGGTTTCAGTTCTATGGCACGAGTGTAATCAGCAAGCGCGCCGTCGCGGTCGTTAGTCTCCGCTCTGGCGTTGGCGCGATTGTTGTAAGCAGCCGGATTTGTGGAACCGAGTTCGATTGCTTTGGTGTAGTCGGCAATCGCGCCCGCAGTGTCGTTCTTCAGCCGTTTCGCTTGTGCACGGTTGTAATATGGCGCGTCATTTTTAGGATCGAGTTCGGCTGCGCGGTTGAAATCAGCAATAGCACCATCCAGATCGCCGTTCTTCGCCTTTTCGATCCCGCGGTTAACCAGATCGCCATCGGCCTTATCCGAACCGCCGGGAGCAGACGGTAATTTCGCCGTCTGTTTCTCATTGGATTCCCAGGTATAACCGACGCTCCCGTCGGGATCGCGCACAAGCCTCGCGCCGACAGCAACGGCTCTTGCCGCTGGCTTCGCGCCGATTGGAATAACCTGGACGTAAAACGAAACCGGTTCGCCCTCGGTCCGACCGAGTGCTCCCATCTTCTCCAGGTCTTCCGATGCATGCGCGCCGCTCACGATCTTGTTGAGAAATCCCAGCTTTACCAGCGCGTCATGCGGAAACTCGACCACACCATAATGATTGGGTGTCGCGGTATCCTTCAAGAAGCCGCGGTAGGTGTCCTCACCTATTTGTTTGGACTCCAAGATTTTTGGAGTCACCTCGAGCCTAACGACTCTACCTTTCCATTCGAACTTGTGTTGCTCGATGTCGTTAAACCCATACGCCTTGTCATCGACTGGTGCCCCGAGCGGCGGTGGCGCGATCTTTTTTTCCGCCGGCGCATAATCGAACGAGCAGTACATGACTTCCTTGCGCGCTTGCGAGTACATCGGCATCTCAGTGTGCCCGACGTATTGGGCTTGTCCCTGAGAATCGAGGACCAGCCAATATTGGGGCAGCTCTTTCGGGTTGATGTTCTTCTCAGGAACCTTGAGCCGAACATGCAACCAGGTCTGTCCGTTCCGTTGCTCAGACCCCACTTTCTCAAATGGCGGTAACTTCCGATCGGCCATGATTGGCACGTGCGCCCAATTGTAGATCAATCGATCATTCGGTTCGGTGGCGTGCCACGTCTCCCCATCGGAGCAAATCCAGGCTTTATCTTTGATCGCGATTTCGCGCAGGGGCGTGTTTGGCTTTGTGCCCGGTTCGGTCGACAAATCAAAATCTTCGCCGGAAAGAAGTCCCTGCAGCTTGATCGGTTTCTTAGCCGTGACAGTGCCTTTCACGGACCACACTCCAGTCTCCATGTTTTTCATCGCGGCATTCACCAGCGGGTCCGCGTTTTCCTGGCCGGGTCCACCTTGTTTCTTTTGCGGCTTGGCGAAAGCATAAGGCGCATTCGAAAACACGAAGAATGCAGTAATCACCCAGATCCAAGTTGCGTTAGCAGGTATGATCTTTTTCATATTCAGTTCTAATCCGCTCCGTTGCGGATGGTGATGACGGCCGGAGTCTTTCCGGGCCGATACATGGAAGCGCCGTAGCAGATCGCGGCGCTTCCTTTGCGCGCGTAACGGACTTCGGGCTGTCCGTAGCACTGGTGCCCTTTTTCTTTATTCTCGCGCAATTGTTTCTCGTATTCGTCGCGGGTAAAACCTTCTACCACGTCATCGCTGCTCACCCCGTGGAATCGCAGATGCGCCTCATAGTTGTCACACGATTCCTTGAGATTCGTGACCCAACGCTCGATGTAGGAACAGTTAGCCGTCTTTGTGCTTCCGGGAATTGTCACGTATCGATTTTCAGTGAGCGTGAGAAACGCCGGCTCCCCGGGAATTGGAATCGGAGTTGCATAGTTTGGCGATAATTGGATGAGCTTTTGCTTATTGAAATCGAAAGCCTCGAGTGTGTCCCCATTCGTGCTATCGAGATGGCAACTGAAGAATGTTAGCCGGAGTGGCCCTTCGAACAGAAACTTTTGATCTTTATCTCCCCTAATGTGCAGCGGTTCGAACGATGGGAAGCCGCGCAGCCTGCCGATCTGTGTTTCCTGACTCGATTTTGAATCACGGAACCACATCACCCAGTTCAGCACCTCCTCCGGGCCTTCACCCTTTTTCCCTCTGCGCCAGAAGATTTCGCCCGATCCATCCGGCGCCTTAATGATTTCTGGCGGGCGATCCGTTGCATCAGTCACAGCATCCAGTGCTGTCACGCTCGAATGTTCCGGCTGCTCCGAGCTCTCGCCTTTCGCGGCAGGCGAGGCGGACTCTTCCTGCGCCGGCGTTGGTGAAGATGACGGGGCCTCCTGTTCTGCGCCACTCGTGAAATAAGGCGAGCTTTTCGCCGCGGAATACCAATCTGGTACCGTATCGAGCTTCTTCAGCTTCGCGCCGCGAGGATCGATGCTCCAAAATTCTCGCGTATCATTTGGTTTTCCGCGGGTGAACACGATCATCTCGCCACCGGGCGCGAAAATTGGATCGCTGTCTTGTCCGGAATTGTCGTTGGTCAGCTGTCGCAACAACTTTCCGTCTTCACGATAGAGATAAAGGTGAGAATGACTTGCGCCTTTGGCTTGCAGGTAACGGATCGCCACCACTATCTCGGAGTCGCCGCGCGAAATCGGCCGCGCTAAAAGTAGCAGCAAACCCACAAGGCCCCATAGCCGGAGCGTTTTCAGAGTTTGCAGATTAGGAAATTCGAACGCGCATTGTCAATGGCCAGTTTGGTAATATTTCGCGCGTGAATTGCGGGCGAGTGATATAACAATCTTCGCGATCCTGTTTTCCGTTGCGCCTACGCGGCAAACCCCTTTCTGGACGCGCCGAGTGACCAGCCGGTCTCCGCCAAAGAGAAAAATCAGTAGCCCAAGGAGTAGATTTAAAAGGGGGCACCTCTTCAGGACGCGAAGATTAAGAAACTTTCTTATGCCTTGTCAATGCGCCCATCGCCAAATTTAAGACGATCGTCGTTACCGTTGCCTTTAGGGGTTGAGCACCGTCTGCGACTGGGACTTACTCAATTCGATCTCGGCAGTCACCCTCTGAAGTCCCCACAACAAGGCGTCGATCCGCTTTCCCTCTTCCGCCAGCTTGGACTCAAAGCTCTTTTCTTGTTGAGCGATAATCGCCTCCTGGTTTTGTACCGTCGACTTTAACTCCTGCACCGTTTTGTGTTCTTTGAGAAACTCATTGAGCAACATCGTGTTTACCTGATCATAGCGCACGCTGTAAGGCTTTCCTTCCTTGTCGCGCACCACCAGATCGGGATTTACTTTTTCTACCTCTTCTGCGACCAGCCCGAACTGCGATTTTGCTTCGGGATCAAGCTCCTTCTTGTAACGGAAGGTGACTGGTTTGAGCGCAAAGACCACTTCGCTACCCCTGCCCATTGGCTTAATCTCCTCTTTGAACCGCCGAGAGGAGGTCGTGGTGCCGAGTCTGCCGTTTGTATTTACGAAAACGGCGGTTCCTCCGGAAGAGGTAGCGTTGAAGATGTTGCCGATATAGCAGCTGTTGTCCACGTTGTTACCAGCGGTGCCGATACAGATAACGTTCATGGCCGTGGTGACGCCGCTGCCGGCGTCAGCGCCCAACGCGGTATTGCCGCTGCCGGTGGTGTTGTTAAAGAGCGCGAAATCACCAATGGCAGTGTTGCTGCCGGCGGTATTGTTAAAGAGCGCTTGATAACCGTTGGCTGTGTTGTCGGTGCCGGTGGTGTTCATAGTGAGCGCGCCAGAACCAGTGGCCGTGTTAAAGCTGCCGGTGCTGTTGCTAAAGAGCGCTTGAAACCCGTTGGCTGTGTTGCGGTCGGCGGTATTGTTAAAGAGCGCTTGATAACCGTTGGCCATGTTTGCAACGCCCGTGGTGTTTCGAAAAAGCGCCTGATAGCCATTGGCTGTGTTGGCGTTGCCTTCGGTGTTGCTAAAGAGGGCCAACGCTCCATTCGCAGTGTTCAGGTCACCGGTGGTGTTGCTAAAAAGCGCTTGATAGCCAGTGGCCGTATTTGAATTGCCGTCAGTATTACTGAAGAGGGCCTCAGCGCCAACTCCCGTGTTGCCGGTGGCAACGCCCGCTCCGGTGTGGTCATTATTCGCGAGCGCGAAATCACCAATGGCAGTGTTTTCACTGGCGTGAATATTTAGTCCAAGCGCGGAATTGCCAAACGCGTTGTTGGACAATCCGTCAATATTGAAAAAGAGCGCAAAGGCGCCGACGGCATTGTTGAAGCTGCCGCTGTCGTTATAGAGGAGCGCGTCAGTTCCAACGGCCACGTTCTGTGTGCCGATGGTGTTGAGCAACATCGCCACAGCGCCAACTGCGGTATTGGAGTCCCCCGCGTTGAGAACCAGCGTTCCGGCGCCAATACCGGTGCTGAAGTTGGAGTCGCCGGCTGAAAAGAGCGAATACCAACCGACCCCTGTATTTCCAGCACCGGTGGTAAGGAAATTAAGTGCCTTGCACCCTTCCGCTGTCGTGTAGTTGGAATAGCACCCGTCCGGCGCTGGACTGACTGCCTGCGTCCTTTGCGGAAGCGCAAGGAAGCCAAGCGCAATAGCGGTAAGAATACAATAGAGCCGCAAACACGGGTCGACGATTGATGTTTTGATTACTGTCTTCATGGGTGTCACTTCTTTCTTTCAGTTTGTGGTTTGGGTTCTACGAGTATTGCCCACTAAACACACCAACGAACACAAAACTCTCAGCGCTAACCGCCTTTTCAATCGTGTTGTCCGTGTGGTTCGTGGGCACCTTTTTGTTCTATCCGTGGCATTCGCGTTATCCGTGGTCAGTTTTTGCTTTTAACGATTGGCGGCGACCACGTGTAATGAGCGCTTGTTCATTTCAACTTCCGCGCTAACGCTCTGGATTTTTGAATCCTGGTCCTTAAGGCGAGCAACAACAGTTTGCAGATCGCTCTTGAGCTCGCTGATCGTGGCTTCCTGCTCTCGGATCTTGTGCTCCTGAGCGTCCATTTTGCGATGCTCTTTGAGAAACTCATTGAGCAACATCGCGTTCACCGCTTCATAGCGCACGCTGTAAGGCTTTCCTTCCTTGTCGCGCACCACCAGATCGGGATTTACTTTTTCTACCTCTTCTGCGACCAGTCCGAACTGCGATTTTGCTTCGGGATCAAGCTCCTTCTTGTAGCGGAAAGTCACTGGTTTGAGAGCCAGGAGCGTTTCACTGGCTCTGTCCATCGGTTTAATCCCTTCCTTAAAGCGCTTGGAAGAGGTCATCGTCCCGAGCCTGCCGTTCGAATTTACGAAGACGCCAACTCCATTGGAGGACGTGGCACCGAATATGTTGCCGATGTAACAGCTGTTGTCGATATTGTTACCTGCGACGTTCGCCCCTATACAAATAACGTTACTGGCCGTGGTGACGTTCCCGGCGGCGTTAACGCCTAAGGCCGTGTTGTTGTTGCCGCTGATAGTATAGAGGGCACGCCTGCCCATGGCCGTGTTGCCATTGCCGCCGCCGCTCCGCAGCGCCTCAGCGCCGACGGCCGCGTTGTTATTGCCCCCTGCAATCCCCATCGCACCAAAACCGACGCTTGTGTTAGAGTCTCCCGTTGGGGTAAAAAGCATCGCCCCGTTTCCAACCGCAGTGTTGTTACCGCCCGTGGTGTTCTCCGCAAGCGCCGCGTACCCGACGCCCGTGTTACCGTTGCCTTCCGTATTGAAGTTGAGGGCGTCCCGGCCGACGCCCGTGTTAAACCTACCCATCGTGTTGTTTTCGAGTGCGAACGCTCCGTTGGCTGTGTTGTCGCTACCGATGGTGTTGCTAAAGAGCGCATTGAAACCAGTGGCCGTGTTGCGGCTAGCGATGTTGTTATAAAGCGCACCAGCACCGTTGGCCGTGTTTTCTTGGCCCGTGGTGTTTCTAAAGAGGGCGAACGCTCCAGTAGCCGTGTTCAACTGGCCAGTAGTATTATTGAAGAGCGCAAGGGCCCCCGAGGCTGTGATTTGGTCTCCGGTATTCCTATACAGCGTTCCAGCACCTACCCCAGTGTTGAACTGACCGGTGGTATTCGCGGTGAGCGACACAAAGCCAATTGCCGTGTTCCAGTCGCCGGTAGTAAGGTTTAAAAGAGCGCCATCCCCCGCTGCCGTATTGGCCCCGGGATAACCTCCACCCGGCGGCGGAATGACCGCTTGTATCCTGGGACAAAGCGCTAGGAGCCCGAGCGCAGTCGCGGTAAGAATGAAATAGGGCCGCAAAAACGGCCCGCCGAGTGATGTTTTGATTACTGTTTTCATGGGTATCAGTTTCTTCTTTTCAGTTTGTGGTGTTTAGATGCGATTTAATTCTATTTATTAATGGCCCACTAAAGACACGAGAGAACGCGAAACGCTGAGCGCTAGCCACCCTTTCATTCGTGTCGTTGGTGTGTTTCGTGGGCAACTCCTTTTTCTATCCGTGGCATTCGCGTTATCCGTGGTCAGTCTTTTGCTTTTAGGGATTGGTGGCGACCACGGGTGGCGAACGCTTGCTTATTTCGAGTTCAGCAGTCACCCTCTGGATTTTGGAATCCTCGTCTTTAAGGCGAGCTACAACAGTTTGCAGATCGCCCTTGAGCTCGCTGATCGTGGCTTCCTGCCTGGCAGCATCGGATTTCAGTTGCCCGATCGTCGTTTGTTGTTCCTGCACTTTCTTGTGTTCCTTGAGGAACTCGTTGAGCAACATCGCGTTGACCTGATCATAGCGGACGCTCCAGATTTCGCCGTTCCCGTTGCGCACCACGAGGTCGGGATTCACCCCGGCCACTTCCTCGGCGATTAAGCCAAAGCAGGGTGTGTTTTTAGCGTCGCTCTTGTAGTGAAAAGTCACAGGCTTGAGCGCCAGAATCGCTTCGCTCGCCGTGTCCATGGGTTTAATGTCATGCTTGAAACGACGCGACGAGAGCGTCGTACCCAACTTTCCAGTGGCATCGATTGCCATGGAACTCGCGGTGCCGGGATCAACCGACTGGTTATAGATGCCGCCAATATGGCAGGCTGAGGCTCCAGGTGTTTCGTCCAGGTTGGCGCCGATCCGGATGGTATTGCTCTCTCCTGCCACACCGATAACATCGGCGCCGATATCGATGTTATGATTACCTGAAGTAAGAGCGCTGCCAGCGTTAGTGCCCAAAGCCGTGTTGCCGCTGCCAGTGGTGATAGTTAACGCAGAACGACCGATCGCGGTGTTGCCGTTGCCGTTCATGTTCGCGGACAGGGCGCTAAACCCCGTGGCTGTGTTGTTGTTGCCGATAGTGTTGCTGAAAAGCGCTCCAGCGCCGGTGGCTGTATCGGCGGAGCCGATTGTGTTGCGCATTAGTGCTTCAGCACCGGTGGCTGTATTTTCAATGCCATCCGTGTTGGTCTGGAGCGCAAACACTCCATTGGCCGTGTTGCCGGCGCCACTGGTGTTATTTGAAAGGGCTGCCGCTCCGGTAGCCGTGTTACCGTCGCCACTGGTGTTGTTTAGAAGCGCGGCCGCGCCAAACGCCGTGTTTTCGTCCGCGGTGTTGAAAAGAAGTGTTCCTGCGCCCGTAGCGGTGTTGAAGTTGCCCGTTGCGTTGCTCCAGAGGGAAAACCAACCAACTGCTGTATTGCCGTCGCCGGTGGTCAGGCTAAAAAGGGCGTTCTGCCCCTCCG
The DNA here is from genome assembly GCA_025935755.1 of Chthoniobacterales bacterium. Lineage (GTDB taxonomy): Bacteria > Verrucomicrobiota > Verrucomicrobiia > Chthoniobacterales > UBA10450 > Udaeobacter. The sequence goes on from JAICUQ010000018.1 coordinate 19,958, forward strand.
CTGTGTTAAACCCAGGATAGCCGCCATCCGGGGCCGGACTGACGGCCTGCGTCCTCGGCGCAAGCGCAAAGAACCCAAGTGCAAAGGCGATGAGCAGGGATGGAGTGATCGCTGTTATTTTCATTAATGGTTTCATATGATTTCGGTTTCTACGGAAGATTCGACACGACTTTTGTGGCGGGTTTGCTCATCTCAACCCGGGCGCTGACCTTCTGGAGCCCCGATGCTAGCGCCTGGATTTGCATTTCCTGTTCTGCGAGCCTGGATTGAAAGTTTGTCTGCTGTTGCGCAACCGTGGCTTCCAATTTCTCCACTTTGCGGTGTTCTTTGAGGAATTCATTGAGCAACATCGTGTTGATCTGCTCATAGCGGACGGTATACGGCTTGCCGTCCTTATCGCGAATGACCAGGTCGGGATTTACTTTTTCAACATCCTCTGCCACAAGGCCCAACTGCGAAGCGCCTGCTGGATCGAACTCCTTCTTGTAGCGGAAGCTAACCGGTTTCAGTGAGTAGAGTGCTTCGCTGACATTATTCATTGGTTTGATGTCTTGTTTAAAGCGCTTTGAGGAAGTCATCGTGCCGAGTCTGCCGTTTGAATTGACGAACACGGCGGTTCCACCCGAAGAAGTGTCGCCAAAGATATTGCCGATATAGCAGCTGTCGTTCACGTCATTACCTGCGACGTTCGCGCCGATACAAATAACGTTACTGGCCGTGGTGACGCCGCCGCCGGCATGCGCGCCTAATGCGACGTTGTTGCTGCCGGTGGTGCTGAACTCGAGCGCACGATAACCGTGAGCCGTGTTGCTGGCGCCGCTGGTGTTGGCACCAATCGCGTTAACACCGGTCGCGGTATTGTCGTCGCCATCGTTGTTATAGAGCGCAATATCACCAATAGCCGTGTTGCGGCTGCCCGCGGTATTGCTAAAGAGGGTCTGCCATCCAATGGCCACGTTGTCGCGTCCGGTAGTATTATTATTGAGCGTTTGATAGCCAAACCCGCTGTTGAATGCAGCGGTGGTATTGGCAAGAGCTTGAAAGCCGACAGCCGTACAGTGACCGAGGTCCGTGCCCCCAAATCCGACGGTGAAACTCCCAAGCGCCTGATAACCCACAGCGGTGTTGGCGCTGGCAATGGTGTTACTCTGGAGCGCTTGCCACCCGACAGCAACGTTGGGGCCGACATCGTACCCTTGGGTAGTGCCCAGAGTCCCGCCAGTTGTATTGTTTAGGAGCGCTTGAGAGCCAATGACCGTATTGCCGGTGGCCGTGTTGTTTAAAAGGGCATCCGCTCCAACGGCCGTGTTGTCGGTGCCGGTGGTGTTGATCACGAGCGCAGAAGCACCGATGGCCGTGTTTTGGGCGCCGCTGGTGTTGCTAAAGAGCACAAAATCACCGCCGATGGCCGTGTTGTGATGCCCGCTTGTGTTGGAACCGAGCGCACCAGCACCGATGGCTGTGTTGACGTTGCCGGTAGTATTGCTAAAGAGAGCTTGATAGCCGCTGGTGGTGTTAAAACTGCCTTCTGTATTACTAAAAAGGGCGAACGCTCCATTGGCCGTGTTTTGGAGGCCGGTGGTGTTGCTTAAAAGCGCTCCCGCACCAGTGGCCGTATTTCCGTCTGCAGTGTTGGCAAGGAGCGTCCCGGCGCCAATAGCCGTGTTCAACTGGCCAGTGGTGTTGCTCCTGAGTGAGAGGAACCCGACCGCCGTATTGAAACCACCGGTGGTGAGGCTCAAAAGGGCGGTTTGCCCCTCTGCCGTGTTGCCCCCGGGATAGCCTCCATCCGGGGGTGGACTGACTGCCTGCGTCCTCTGCGGAAGCGCAAAGAAGCCAAGTGCAATGGCGATAACAATAAAACGGGGCCGCAAAAACGGCTCTCCGATTGATGTTTTGATTACTGTCTTCATTGGTGGCATTCCTTCTTTTTAGTTTGTCGTTTGGTTCTACCATTATCGCCCACTAAATACACGAAAGAACACGAATCTCTGAGCGCTAGCCACCCTTTCATTCGTGTCGTTGGTGTGTTTCGTGGGCAGCTCCTTTTTCTATCCGTGGCATTCGCGTTATCCGTGGTCAGTCTTTTACTTTTATCGATTGGTAACGACCACGTGTAGCGAACGCTTGCTCATTTCGAGTTCCGCGCTCACCCTCTGGATTTTTGAATCCTGGTCCCTAAGGCGCGCAACAACAGTTTGCAGATCGCTCTTGAGCTCACTTATCGTCGCTTCCTGCTCTCCGATCTTGTGCTCCCTGGGCGTGCACTTTGCGATGCTCTTTGAGAAATTTCGTTGAGTAGCGCCGCGGGATGGAACCACGGCGCAGCTCTTCTTACTTATAAACCGGCCATGCTATCTAAGGTTATTCAACGGCGGTAGGCATCCGGCTTGGGCTGTGTTGACGACCGGGACCACACGGGCCCGGAGGAAGGCCTCCTTTAGGATCTTTTACTGGCTTGAGATCGCGGACTTTGCTCTCGTTTTTCTCTTTCTTTTTCTTGGTCTTGTCTTCCATGTTACCTTTCATTTGCTTGTTGTTTGTGTTACCAGCTTACTTGGAGCCTCGCATTCACTTTCTGGATTTGGGCGGCTTGCTCTCTGAGCTGCGCGGTCAGAGCTCCCATTCCTTTCTCCAGTTCCTGCACTTTGCGGTGCTCTTTCAGAAATTCGTTGAGCAGCATCGCGTTGATCTGCTCGTAACGGACCGTGTACGGCTTGCCCTCCTTATCGCGAATGATCAGGTCAGGATTTACTTTTGCCACTTCCTCAGCAACGAGTCCAAACTCCGGAATCGCTTGCGGATCAATCTCTTTCTTGTAACGGAAGGTGACCGGTTTGAGCGCGAGAATAGCTTCGCTGGCTGGGCCCATCGGCCTGATCTCATCCTTGAACCGCGCTGAGGATGTGGTCGTGCCCAGGTGGCCGTTTGAATTGACAAAAACCGCCACGCCACCAGCGGTCGTTGCTCCACTGATTCCTCTGATAAAGGTATCGGTGATATCGTTGTTACCGATTCGAACAGTGTTGCTCTCTCCGGCGACACCGACGACATTGAAGCCGATATCGATATTGTTATCGCCCGTGGTTAAGTCCCCGCCGGCGCTAACACCTATGGCCGTGTTGAAGCTACCGGTGGTGTTGCTTAAAAGCGCCGCGGCGCCAGCAGCCGTATTGTTAGCTCCGATATTGGCGAGTAGTGTCCCGGCACCCACTCCAGTATTGAAACTAGCGTCAGTGAGGGCCGCGAGCGAGAAGAAACCAACCGCCGTATTGTAACCCCCGATGGAGGAGCCACCAAGGGCATTCTGCCCTTCCGCCGTGTTGCCCCCAGGATAACCGCCGTCGGGCGGCGGAGTGAGAGCTTGTGCCAATGGGCAAAGCGCAAAGCAGCCAAGCGGCAAGAGCATCATTGTGATTATGTTGTTTCGATTTTTCATGGTTTAATTTTCTTTCTCGTTTTTGCCCTTCTTTGTTCTTTCAACATGGGAAGTGTTTTCTAACTATAAAATCCAGGGATGGTTTTACGGACTGTCGGAAAGGACTCGCGGCGACTTTTCTATGTAAGTCTGGATGAGCTTGGCCGATTTCGTTTTCTCTTGCGTGCGATGTTTATCGTTCATCATGGTAAAACAGGAACGGCGGCCAAAAGCGGTCATGCGAGGGGAAAATCGGTTTGGAGTGGTGGTGCGTCTGACTTTCACGTCTGGGTGTAGTGTGACTAGAAGAATGTTTTGGCGATTATTCGACAGGGCAACGGTTCCATCTTTGGGTTGGCGGTCTGATTCGTGCCGCTATAGGCGACCACCACGTCTTTATCCCGATTGACATAGAGTAATTGTCCTGCCCAGAAGCCTTTCGCCAGCTCGTGCTGATTGCTCACCAGGTCCCATTGATAAGTCAGCGGTAGCATCCCCTTTTGGCCAGCGCTCCCACCGCGGCTGTTAAAGAAGCGGTCCACGATTCGGTCGGAAATGATTCCTTGCTCCAATGATGGCGGGTGCTTCGTGAACGCCATTCCAAAGCGCGCCAGGTCCCGCAGCGTCATACACATTCCGCCTGCCGCGACCGGAAAGCCGCGCTCGTTTACCACTAAAAGCGCATCGTGTTCGGCGCCGATTTTGCTCCAGATGAGTTCGCTAATCACATCGGCCAGGCTCTAGCCAGTGACTCGTGAAATGACTTCGCCTAAGACGGCCGCGTTGATGCCGGTGTAAGCCCAGGTCTCACCAGGGTTACGCACCCGTTTGAGAGTTGCGAGAAATCCGAGCAGGTCTCCGCGGCGGACGGCATCTGGCAGGTTCGGTGCGGTGCGCGGCTGCCAGCCAAGAATCGCTTCATATTGAAATTCTTTGTGGGCGGGATTGCGATAGGCATCGTTCCCAGTTTCTTCTCCTTCCATCCCCGAACGCATGTCAGCGACATCGCGTAGCCGCACCCCTTGCCAGCCGCTACCTTTCAGTTCAGGGAGATAGTATTCGACAGGCTTTTCTAAATTGATTTTTCCCTCGTCCTCGAGAAGAGCAACCGCAGTAGCTACAAAGGCTTTGCCCACCGACATGGCCAGATGCAGATCGTCAGGGTGAATGGTCGGATATTTCTCGAAAACAATTTTACCCGCGTGAAGCACAATGCAGCCGTCCACAGCGCCGTTATTAACGAACTGCTCCAGCGTCTGCTCCGGTTCACCTGGCGGTGACAGTTTTAGCGCGCCGATCTCGGGGCGCAGTTGTTGCGGCAGATCAACAATCGAACGGCCGCGCCGGATGATTGCCGTTGGAGAAACTTCCGATGTGTGCAAATAAGCCCAATGAGAAACCGCGCCACCTTTGTCCCAATTTTCTACCGTGACCTGCGCCCGCATTGCTGATGGGACGGCGGGCTGCGCGCAAACGGGCGAAGGCATTATCAATGCAACACAGTGAGTAGCAGCCAGTAATAACATGTGCTGAGGCTTTGCGATGCGGTTCATGTGTTCGTTAATCATTGGGCGATCCTCTCAAAGCGCGACGTTGGTCTCTGCCTGTTTAAAACAGGAACGGCTGCCGAAAGCGGTCATGAAACCGGCAGAGTTTCTTGTTTTCTGAGACGAAATTGATAATCTGATTGACCGTGACCGTGGACGAATCGGCGCAGAACGACGATGTGTTCTCTCCGAAGGAACGGGCAGCTTCGCCGCAGGTCACGGAGCTGCTTTCGCGATGGACTTCGGGGGATCAATCAGCGCTGGAGCAATTGACGCCGCTTGTTTATGATGAGCTGCGGCGGCTGGCGCATCGCCACATGAGTGGCGCGCGCCCCGATCATACGCTGCAGACTACGGCTCTGGTCAACGAAGCGTATCTAAAGTTTGCACAGCAGACTCATCCGAATTGGAGTAACCGCGTCCATTTCTTTGCCGTCGCGGCGCGAGCGATGCGGCAGATACTAATCAATCACGCTTTGAGTTATAACGCGCAAAAGCGCGGCGGTGGCGTTGCGAAAGTGGAGTTAGATGAGGCGGCGCTCGTTTCAGCTGCGCAATCAAGAGAAATTGTTGAGTTACACGAAGCACTCGAAAGGCTCGGCGAGCTCGACTCAAGGAAAGCACAAGTGGTAGAGCTCAAATATTTCGGCGGCTTGAAGGAGAATGAGATTGCCGAGGCGCTGGGAATTTCCACGGTGACTGTCCGACGTGAGTGGAGGTTTGCCAAGGCGTGGCTGCATAATGAACTTCACGAGGCGGCGTGATCAAGCTTGCGAACGTCTTAGACAAGAAACAAAGGATGCGTGCGACTGCAGATAAGGCCACTGAGCTACAAAGAATCGAGGCGATCTTCCACGCTGCATTAAACTGCGCGCCAGAAGATGTAGGCGCCTTTCTCGATAGGGCTTGTGGTGACGATGACTCTTTACGGCGAAAAGTAGAGGCGCTGCTAAATTCCGATGAACAGGCTAGTGACTTCATTGAGAAACCACCAACCGAGTTTGCCGTGAGCCTGATCGCAGGCGAAGCGACCGAGGGAAGCTTGATGATCGGCCGCACCATCGGACATTACAAGATCACCGAGCATCTCTCTAGCGGCGGGATGGGCGAAGTGTACGTCGCACTCGACACACGGTCCGAACGCAAGGCAGTGCTAAAGTTATTGCCGGCACGGTTTACATCCGATCCCGAGAGGATCAAGCGTTCCCAACAGGAAGCATGTGTGCTCGTCGCACTCAATCACCCCAACATTCTCACTACCTACGAAATCGGCGAAGAGGAGGGAACTCACTACATCATCAGCGAGTTAATAGAAGGTGAAACCCTCGAGCAGCGCTTCGCGCGTGGACGCATGACGGTCGAAGAGATTGTCGAGGTTGCGATCCAGGTGGCGAGCGCGCTGGCGGCGGCGCACAAAGCGGGGGTTGTCCATCGCGACATTAAGCCGGGTAACATCATGGTTCGGCATGATGGTTACGTGAAGGTGCTCGACTTTGGCATAGCCAAGCTGGCTCAGGCAGATTCAGTAACTCGTCAGCCTAACGACCACAGCTTCGTTACCGCGCATACCAGTTTCGGTTCGACCATGGGCACGGTGCGTTATATGTCGCCAGAGCAGACCCGTGGCGCGCCGGTGGATGAACGCACCGATGTCTGGAGTCTCGGAATCGTGTGCTACGAAGCCGTGACGGGCTGCACTCCATTTTTTGGTGAGACACCCAAGGAGGTAACCTACGCCATACTAACTTCAGAACCGTCGCCGATCTCGCAGCACGAAGCGAAAGTTCCGGCAGAAATGCAACACATCATCAGCAAGGCGCTGCGTAAAGACCGAGAAGAACGATTTCGCAGCATCAAAGAAATGCTCGAGGAGTTAAAAAGTCTCCAGCGGAAATTGGAACTCGCCAGCGAGTTGGAACGCGCTCCTTTATGGTTCCGTTGGCTACGAACCCCCGTTGTTTTTTTTCTCGTGTTGTTAGTAATAGCTCTCGCTGTTTCACTGCCGTTGTTTTGGAGCAGGAGCAGGTCTCCGGGAATCGAGAGTAACCCAGGCATCGCTGTGTTGCCCTTTCAAAGTTTGAGCGAAGAAAAGAGTAACGCTTATTTCGCGGACGGAATCCAGGATGAGATTCTCGCCCGGCTTTCGAAGATCAGTAATCTCAAAGTTATTTCCAGAACCTCGACACAAAAGTATAAGAGCAAGCCGGGTAACTTGCGCGACATCGCGCGGCAACTGGGCGTAGCGAATATTCTCGAGGGCAGCGTACAAAAAGCGGCTGACCAGGTGCGCATTACAGTGCAGTTAATCAACGCAACGACGGATGCGCATCTGTGGGGCGAGACTTATGATCGCAAGTTGCTCGGCACGTTTCAGGTCGAAAGCGACATCGCCGAGAACATCGCTAGTACGCTTGAGGCAAAGCTCACCGGCAAAGAAAAGGCAGCCATTAACGCGCGAGGGACCGATAACGCGCAAGCGTATGAGACATATCTGCGCGCACTCGCGTTGAACAATTCGCAGTCCGATGCCGACAACGCACGAATGCGTGACCTATTGCGCGAAGCGGTCGGGCTGGACCCGAATTTTGCCGAAGCGTGGTCCTGGTTGGCAGCGATGGAATCAGTCCGTTACTTCTTCCCTGAAGAAAGCCCAGCGCAAAAAGAACGTGCGCGGAACGCGGCCGAAACAGCATTGCGCCTGGCTCCGGACGCAGCCGATGCCATCGGTTCGATGGGTTTGTACTACTATTATGTAGAGAAGAATTACGACGAAGCATTGCGTTGGCTCGACCGCGCACGCGCGATTGCGCCGAACGTTTGGAAATGGATCAGTGCGACGGCGCTCGTGAAACGCCGTCAAGGAAAAATCGAAGAGACGATCGCATTGCAAGAACGCGGCGCCGAGCTCGATCCGCTCAACGTCAGCATCTGGATGGACCTTGCCTGGAGCTATCGAGGGCGACGCGATTTCGAACACGAGCGCGCCATTCTCGACCGCGCGCTTACGATCTCGCCTAACGACGCAAACATTGTGGCGCAGAAAGCCGAGAGCTATCTTGCTGGTGGCGACCTGGAGAAGAGCTGGCAGATGGTACGCGATCTGAAGTTTGAACCATCGGACAATGGTGTTGACATCGCTCTCCGCGTTGTGATCGCACGGCGGGATAATGACGAAGCCATCCGGCGCATCACTGCGATGCGGGAATCAGGTAAAGAACCACCATTATTCCAGGCGGTCGATCGTGGTGTGGTTGGCCAACTAAAATTCACGGAGGGCGATTCTGTGGCGGCGGAGCCATTGCTCCATCAAGCCGAAGGAGAATTGACACGATTGCGCGATCGGAATGAGGGCGGCCTCATCGTTCTGGATCAACTGATGTTCGTCGAAGCATGTCTCGGCCGCCCTGAAGAAGTCGAGCGAATCGGCGAACAATTGCGCGCAACACGACGGTTCGACAAGTGGATTTACCCGTTTGGTGATCTGCAGATCGCCATTGCCTACGCCCTGATGGGCGATGCTGATCGTGCCGTGCCGTTACTTAAAACGGCGTTGCACGAGACCTGTGCGATGGCAGCTACGCCGGCATACCTTCGATTTGATCCGAGATTCGATCGCATCCGGAACGATCCGCGGTTCCAAAAACTGGCCAACAGCCCTCCATGATCGACTTCGCATTGTTCCTTTTTCGTTTCAGCTTGCGCTCCTTCGTTAATCGCTGAAATGCATTTGCGAAATTCGCGCGTGCGTTGTGAACGCGTTGCTGGTTATCATTGCAACGTGCATCGCTCCGGAATGGCGATACTGACGGTGTCGGTCTTGCTGCCTCTGTGCGGTTTCGCAGCCAATCCGTTTCTGGATGCCAAAGACCACAAGCCGGTCTTCGCTACCTTTCGCGGAACGGAATGGAGTGACGAAATTGGGCGCGACAAAATTCCGCTCAACGCGCGAGTGGTTACAACGCGCATTGCCAAGATGCCGTGGGGCGCGATCTTCAAAATCGACTTCACGGATCTAAAATCGCGCTCTGAAAAGCAGCGCGAAATTCGGCCTGACTATTTTATCGTGACTGATAACCGGATCGCCCTGCTAAACGAAGAGGACAACGACGCGGCCGCTAAGAAGATTTCGGCACTGGACAAACAGCCGGCATTCGAACCGAATGACATTTATGGCATCACCAGCGGCACGTTCGAACACCAGGAGGGCGAGTGGAAAACCACAATCAAATTGAAAGGCGACCTCTGTATTTACGAGGCGAGGCATCCATCAGGGCACTTTAAAAAAATCGTCTGGAAAAAAGGCGCCGGTTTAGTTGAATACGCCAGCGGGTACGGTGCGCATGCCGACGGGTATCGGCTCAAACGTGAAGCAACAAGTCAAAAGCAGTAACATTCGAGAGGGAGTTCTACAGGCTTAACCATCATGGGATTCCTGCTTCAGTTACCACCGCCGATTTCCTTTCTTATTGTCTCGGCCGGTGCCACCCTTCTAACTCTTAGCGGGCTCTACTTAGTACGGAAAAAGTATTCGGCGGATGTACTAAAGGAGAATCATGAAGTCGCTGCGATTATCTTCAATGCTTTTGGCCTGTTTTACGGTGTGATGCTCGCGTTTGTCGTGTTTGTGACCTGGAGCGGGTACAGCGATGCCACCAAGGATCTGGAAATGGAGGCCAACCTCGCAGATGACCTTTTTCACATCACGAAGGCCGTCCCGGACCCTGCGAGGACAACAATGCAGCACGGGCTCATTGACTACATCAATTCGGTCTTTGATGAACTCAAACGGATGGCCGAGGGCGAGATAGATATTCATTCCACCGGCGTGATGGGCGAACTGCTCACACGGTTTTACCAAATCGATGAGCAATCCTTCCCCAACAAGCAGATATACGCCGAAGGGTTGTCGCGGCTGAACAACCTGGCCGAGTTTCGCCGGCTGAGAATATTTACCGGAAATGATACGGTGCCTTCTGTCGTTTGGTTGGTCCTTCTCGTTGGCGCGGTTTTCACGGTTTGTTTCAATTATTTGTTTGGAATGAAGAACATCAGGGCGCAATACCTGATCACAGCGACCCTAACGATCACCATGTCGCAGATCCTCTTCTTGATCTACGTGCTTGATCATCCCTTCACAGGCACTAGCAGGATCAGCACCGAACCTTTGAGGCAAGTGATGGAGGTCATGCAGAAGGAGAAGGGATAAGCCTCCCTCTGACGCGCCGACAATTCTAGCGCCGCTTCTTCCTGGTAGGCTTTCCTTTGCGCTTCGTCTTCGCCATTTTGCGCAGCTCGCTTTCACTCATCGACTTTGCCATTTGACGCGACGCACCTTTAAGCGACGACTTTGAACGCTTACCACGCTTGGCGGCGAGCGCAGCGCCGGCCGCCATCTGCTGTTTCTTCGATTTCGCTGGCATACAGAACCATTTCGCGCCTAACGAGCATTTCGGTTCTACGCTGATATCAATCAGCCGGCGTTTGATGAGAAGCCTGCCGCCAAACAAAGAAAGCGGGCACCCCGGTTAACACGATGAGAATCCCGATCCCGGACGTTGCCGGCGCGAGCCATGCCAGATCAATCGTCAACAGGGCCGATAACACGATCGAGATAATCGGGACAACCGGGTAACCCCACGTGCGGTATGGCCGCTCAGCGTCTGGTTTGTTGCGCCTTAGCACAATCACCGCGACTACCATGAGAAGATAAAACACGAGGTCTGCCGACACGATGTATTCAAGCAATTGATTGTAAACGTTTCCGTACGTCACCTGTTGTGTTGCGGAATTCGTGGTGACCGTGCGCGGCAACACCAGGAGGCCCGTCCAAATTCCCTGTGCCACCAGCGCTGCGGCGGGAACGCGAAACCGATTTGTGGTCGCAATTTTCCGGAAGAACAATCCATCACGCGCCATGGCATAGTAAACGCGTGCGCCTGCGAGGATCAGTCCGTTGTTGCAACCGAAAGTTGAAATCATGATCGCCGCGGCCATGCACATCGCTCCGGGCCGACCAAATAAGGCGTCCATCATCGCCACGGCTACGCGATTCTGTGGCGCACGCTGGATTTCCGGAAACGGCAACACTGCCAGATAGGCGACGTTAGCCAGTAAATACAGTGCGACCACAATCGCGCATCCCCCAACCAGCGCGCGTACGAGATTCCTGCCGGGATCGCGCACTTCGCTGCCAATGAACGTCACGTTTGTCCATGCGGTCTGTGCAAAGAGCGGGCCAACCATCGATCTTCCAAAGAGCAGCGCCAGCGCAACCGCGCCGGTAACCGCAAAGCCGGGTTGCGCCTCCTGCGGCTGCCAGCCATTCGCCCAGGGGTCCCACCACGCCGCACTTCGCGCAGCGGATTCCGCTTTCCAGCCTAACCACAAGCCGATTACCACTACCGCGGCCAGCGCCGCCGTTTTGGTAAAGGTGAATGTGTTCTGAACAATTTTGCCGACCTCCAGGCCGCGCGTGTTGGTCCATGTCAGAAGCGAGATTAACGCAATCGCCACGAATTGTTCTGTCGACAAACTGATGGCGTAATTGCCTAACGAAACAGGCCGAACCAGGTAATTTTCCGGTGAAACTGCTGTGGCAAAGACTCCGAGAAACTTCGCGAATGCAATGGCTACCGCTGCGATGGTCCCGGTCTGAACCACAAGAAACAACGTCCAGCCGTATAAGAAACCGATCGATGAACCGTACGCTTCGCGCAGGAAAACATACACACCGCCTGCTCGCGGCATCATCGTCGCCAATTCGGAGCAACAGAGCGCGCCGGTAATTGTTAGTAAGCCGGCAAGTGCCCATGCGAGTAACAGCCAACCCGGTGCACCACTCAACCGCGATGACTCTGCTGACACGATGAAGATGCCCGATCCAATCATCGAGCCGATGACGATCATGGTCGCGTCCACCGACCCAAGCGCGCGGACGAGGCCGGACTGGTCGCGCTGATTCAGCACTTCGTCATGCATTCGAGATTGGAATCGTCGTATACTGCCATCTTGAGCGGAGCGAAAGATCTCTGGCTCATTTTATCAGTTCTTCGAAACCTGAGAGTCTTTGCTTCGCTCAGAATGACACAACCTCACCGCGAACTTTTCGGCGCGCTGATGTTCACACCTTCCCGCTCGAGTCGTGTGCGCAGTTCTCGCGCAAATTGGACGGCTCCCGGTGTATCGCCATGGACGCAGATTGTTTCGCCGCGCACGTCAACATCGTGGCCCTCGATCGAACGCACCTTGCCTTCGCGCAACATCCGCAACACGCGTTCGGCTGCTTCTTCAGGATCATGGAGCAATGCGTCGGGTCGCGAGCGCGGAACCAGCCAGCCGTCATTCAAGTAATTGCGATCGGCGAAGATCTCCCGCGCGATTTGTAGCCCGTGAGCCTCACCGCCACGGGCAAGTTCGCTTTTGTCCGGCGCGAACAAGATCAATTTTGGATCCACTGAGGCAATGGCGCGCGCGATTGCATCGGCAAGGTTCGCATCGCGTACCGCCATGTTATACAAGGCGCCGTGTGGCTTAACATGATTCGGTTGTACATCCAGTGCCGAGGCGATCGCTTGAAAGATGCCAAGTTGATAGGCCACCGCATCGAAAACTTCTTCAACGGGTGTGGACAACTCCTTGCGCCCAAAGTTTTCGCGATCGAAAAAACTCGGATGCGCTCCGACAGCCACTCTGTGTTTCTTCGCCGCGGAAATGGCGGCATGCATCGTATCTGAGTCGCCGGCATGAAAACCGGTCGCGATATTTGCCGAACTGATTAACTCAAAAAGCTCTGCATCGTGGCCCGAGCCTTCGCCGAGATCC